>JBHJOM010000046.1:0-48763 GCA_050329715.1 Phycisphaerae bacterium | reverse complement strand
CGTCAGCTCGTGTCGTCGTCGTCTCATGTGTGCCCTCCTTGGCAAAAGAAGCGACGATCATCGGCGAAACCGACGGAAAGGGACAACGGTGAATGTCGGTACTACCTAGCGGTTCGTGTTGCCGCCGCAGCGGGCCTACCCGGACGGGGCATGGCCTAGTGCCTCGTTCGAGCCGTTTCGGACGCCGCCGATCGGCCTGCTGTTCGCCGGGACGATCCGCAGCACGGTGGCCCTGACCGAGGCCGAGCAGCTAATGACATTGCCGTGACAGGACGGGGTGCACCTGCAGCTGAACCCAGGAGTCGGGTAGCTGTCGACGACGTGCTGGGTGAAAAGTCAGGCCCGGCCGTTTCGGATCTACGGCGTGAACCTGCTCGACGACCGGCCCGAGGACTTCCGCACGGCGGGCTGCTCGAGCGTGTTCGGATCGGTTGAGCTGTTCCCGCACGACCGTCGCCCATGCCAGCGTATACCTCCCACATCAACTTGAAAGGCAAGCATAAGTGCAGAATCCAACAAGGACTTACAGATGAAAGACGAAAAGCATGCGATGGAGCTGCTCCAGATCTTTGCTCGACATTTTGTAGAGTAGCATTTCCATTCCCAGCTGACGAAAGGGCGTTCTGAAACGCGCGTCTTAGTGACGCCGAAGGCGGACGAGGCCGCGTCGACCGCTGCGGATAGCTCGAAACGGTCGGAGTAGCTCGGGTGAACGCCCACGAGCCAGTTCCTCCACCGGTTTGGTACGCTGGTTCTACCGGACGCCACCTTGTCCAGCCGGGCACCGGCCCGGCGGTATCACGCCCGACGGACGCCAAGAAGGGCAACCGGCAGCCAAAATCGCAGATCGTGTAAATGCCACTTTACATTTGTCGATCGGGTGCTTATACTGGGTGGCGTGCTGAAGTTCGACGACATTTACTCCTGCGTCGGCGGGTCCCGAGAGGAATTGAGCTACATCCTGCGCGATCCCGCCGAGCTTGTCAGTCGCGCCCAAAACCCCGGCAGCGGTCGACATCGGGAGTTCACGCTCGACGAGGGTCTCAAGATTGCCCTGGCGGTGCTGCTGAACCGATACGGTTTCCCACGGCGATGGGCGAAGAGGATTGCCGTCGAACTTGCAGGCCGATTCGATAACGCGCGTAAGCGACTGCCCCACGCGTCTCGCCTCGTCCTTCAAATACGCGATCACGAAGCCTCGAGCTTCCTGTGGTGGGATGAGAAAGATGGCCCTCAGCCCAGGCGAACAGGGTGGATGTCATTTGATATCAAGCGTAGCCATGCGCCGGACGGTGACGGCCTGACGAGATTGAGTATCGAGATACTCGACATTTGGCGTTCACTGAACAAGGCCGAGAATGAAAGTTGAAGACGAGAGGTGGTCCGGTCGTTGAAAGATTGAGGATACGATTGACGTGACCGATACATAATGATGTCGCGGTCGTTTTTTCGAACAGAGGAGTCTGAGAGAGTTCAACGCGTAAATGCGTGTAGTGAAAGCAGGTGACCTTGCGGATTTTCCGCGAGGCTACTGCGGAGTCAGACGACGCATTTGTAAATGTAAATCTACGTTTAACTGGAGATCCAGTCATGGCAGCCAAAAGCGATTCCGTTGCCCAAGCCGACAGTAAGACGATCCTGACTGTCCGGGAGGTGGCCGAGCGACTCGGCGAGGCACGTTCGACAATCCACGACTGGCTGAAGAAGCCAGAGTTTCAAGGAACATGGGGCCAGCCGGGCCGGCGAAAGCTGATCTTTCTGGAGCGCTTCCTCGAGGCGATCCGCCGTACCGGGGGTACCGATGCCGCGTAAACGATCCGCGGCAAAGCCGCCCGAGCAGTTCCGCGTTCAGCAAGGCCAGTACCTCGTGAAACGGAGAGGGAAGAAGGGGCTCTACAGCCTCCGTTTCAAGGCGAGTTGGAGAACGCTCCGGACGCCGGATCCCTCGGTCGCCGAGACCCGCGCCGTCGAGATGATCAACACCACGGGTGGCGGTTGCGGCGTCGACCCGCGTACCGTTTCGCTGGAGGACGCCGTCGCGAGCTTCATCGCGTCGCGAGAGTCCGAAGGGCGGGCCCCTAAGACGCTTTCGAAGTACCGGTCGGTTCTTCAAGGCGCGGTGAAATCGTTCGGGACAAAGGTCAAGCTCATCGGCGATGTGACGCCGGAGCACGTTGAGCGCTTCCGGTCGGAGCGGCGGGCCGAAGGCCGGACCGAGGAGACGGTCCACGACGACATCACCACCCTGAAGGGGTTCTTTAACTGGCTTGTCGAGCGGTACGGCCTTAGCCCCAACCCCGTGCGGAAGGTCCGCAACACGGAACCAACGCCCCGGCGTATGCTCAGTCTGACACGCGGCGAGTTCCGCCAAGTCATTTTGCACGTCGGAGCGCCGGCGGATGCTGCCGCCTTGATGGCACTGGCCCTGACTGGCATGCGGGCCAACGCACTGGTCAGCTTCCTTCGGCCTGAGCATCTCGACTTCAAGGGCCGGCTCATCCACGCGACCGATGCGAAACGCCGGCCGCACGAGCGGTACGTCGTCCCGATGCACCCGCAGCTCAGGGTGTACCTGCAGGCCTACGAGCTAGCCGTTCGGCCGCCTGCGGACCGGGCGACCTACTTCGTCCGAAGAGTCGGCAGCCGTCTCGCACCAATGGACGTTGAGGACCTGCGGAACGTGTTCTACGCGGCATGTGCGAAGGCCGGCATTTCGACGGGCCGCCAGGCGGGCCTGGTCTTGCACAGCCTCAGGGCTTGCTTCAAGACGTGGGCGGCCGAAGCGGGCGTGCCGAAGGTCATCAACGACCGCTGGACCAACCACCGACCGGACAAGAACGACCGCGACGTCAACTACATCATCCCGAGGAACCAGCACCGCTACATGAAGCGGGTCGTCCTCTTGGACGATCCGGATGTCGACAGCGACGTCGACGACTTTATTGAGTAAACCCCAAACACGGAGCCACCCATGGAGACGCACCTACCCCGAAACCTCAGCCCCGTTATCGCCGGGCTGTCACTCGCCAACCCGGCCGAGTCAGTAGGCCCGGCCAGCAGCCCGGCCCAACTCACGAGCCGGGCCAAAAGCGGGCCAAGTCCGACGAGCGTTCTCGAAGTACCCGCGCAAGTACTTATCGTTCCAGAGCTTAGAACCAGCCCTGCGCAGGAAACGGAGAGGAGGGGATTCGAACCCCTGATGCAGGGAACCTGCATACGGCATTTCCAGTGCCGCTCCTTCAGCCACTCGGACACCTCTCCTGAAGGACCCGCATCTTAGGCGTCGCCGCGAGGCTCACAAGGGCGCAGGCGGGGTAGCTTTTGTGGCGAGTGGGGGTTCATTCGTCGGGCGGCGGGGGGTGGTGGCGTTCGTTGGGAAGGTTATGGGCTGGCAAACGCAGTGCGGCGAAGTACAGTCGACGGCTCACCCGGAGGTGCCCATGCCCGAGGACGATTCGGCAGATATCAGCCCAAAAGGACCGCCTGTTCACCGTCGTCGCCCGGCGTCTCCCGGGGGCGCGGGAGGGGGCAGGGAGCCCGCGGCGGTGTTGTCGGCGACGGCCGGCCTGCAGCACGCGATCGTGTTGCGACGCCGGCCCGTGGGCTTGCTGGCCGTGACGGCGTTCACGTTGCGTCAGGGTCTGCGTTGTGGTCGTGTCGGGGCGTGGCGGCACTGTCTAAGTGCGCAAGTCTGGGGATCGACGCAGGTGTTCACGGGCAGCTTCGAGGTGGCGGAGTTCAAGCTGGAGCAGTTGTCGCTGCTGGCGGCCGCATCCTGCCGGGGGGGGTGTACCGCGGAGGCCGCACACCTGGCGTGTGCGTTGGGACTGGAGATACAGGCGATGCTCCCGGGGCAATCGGCGGCGGAATTCTCGGGGGAATCGGCGGGGGAATCCTCGGCGGCCTGAGTCGCCTCTACGCCGCGCCGGTCTGCCGTGGCTTGTAGAAGTCGGAAGGGGCGTTCAACAGCCTGAGCGGCTTGGGTTCTGCGCGGGCGAACACCTCAGACTCGAGCGATTCGCCGCGGAACCGCCGGGCACGTTGCCCGACCTCGGCCGGGAGTACGGCGATCAGCTTCGCGCCGACGAGAAAACCGTTGTCTCCCGGGCAGGGGTCGACGTGCTGCACCCTGCAGAGGACGCGTACGTTGCCGCCGCGTGGCCGGCGTACGAAAAGCACAAACTGCTGCCCCTTCTTGAGTGCGACCGTGAAGCGGAACCCGATGCCGCTGGCCGAGACGTCTCGAATCCAGACGGCCTGGGGCCTGAACCGTGTCGCGTCGCAGGAGACGACCGTCGCTTTGCAGCGCAGGCCTACCCGGGGCTGGTCGCGCTTTCTGGAGCGGCCTGGGGAGTCGGAGCGGAGGTCCGTGACGATTCTGGCGAGCAATTCGGTGGTCAAATACAAGCTTCCGCTCCCGGTGTAGCCAAGGGCTACCTGGAGTATCGACCTGCGAGCGGGGCTGCTTAATCAGGCGGCCGGCCTGAGGCTCGTCGTCGCGTGCTGCCGGCCTGGACCCCAGGGCCTGAGCCCCAGGGCCAGGGCCCCAATGCCAGAGGCACCACCCGAGCACTACCGAATCGAACAGGCGACGATCGGCTCGGGCTCTTCGCCGTCGGCGTGCATCCAGCGTCGGCCGTCGTTCTCGATGAGGCTGAACGCACCCTTAGGGCCCCATGTGCCCGGGGCGTACGGCTCGGGCTTGAGGTCCTGCTCGGCCCAGGCCTCGAGGATGGGGGTGATGACGCCCCAGGCGGCCTCGGCCTCGTCGCCGCGAATGAACAGCGCCTGGTCGCCGAGCATCGCGTCGTAAATCAGCCGCTCGTACGCCTCGGGGGGCTGCTTTTTGAACGTCTCCTCGTAGAGGAAGTCGAGTGCGACCTGCTTCACGTTCATCCCGCCGCCGGGCACCTTGCCGTTGAGCCGCAGACTGATGCCCTCGCTCGGGCTGACGTTGATGACCAGATCATTCGGGTAGAGCGGGCTCTGGCACATCTTGGAAAAGAGCGTGTCCGGCGGCGAGGCGAACCGCACGACCACCTCCGTCAGCTTCTGCGGCAGGGCCTTGCCCGTGCGGACATAAAACGGCGTGCCGTCCCACCGCCAGTTGTCGATGTAAAGCTTGAGTGCCGAGAACGTCTCGGTGCGGCTGTCGTCGGGCACGTCCTCGACGCCGAGGTAGCCGGGCGTGGTCTTGCCGTGAAGCTCGCCGGCGGTGTATTGGCCGCGGACGGTCTGGTTCTTGATGCGCTCCGGGCGGATCGGGCGGATGGAGCGGTAGACCTTCACCTTCTCGTCGCGAATGCTGCGGGCGTCCAAGGCCACGGGCGGCTCCATCGCGATGAGGCTCATGAGCTGAAAGATGTGGTTCTGCACCATGTCCCGCGTCGCCCCGGACTTGTCGTAGTACCCGGCCCGGTCGTCGGCGAAGTTGTCCTCGGCCACGGTGATCTGCACGTGTTCCACGTACTTGTGGTTGAAAAGCGGCTCGAAGATGGAGTTGGCGAACCGCATAACCATGAGGTTCTGGACGGTCTCCTTGCCCAGGTAGTGGTCGATGCGGAAGACCTGCTCCTCGGCGAAGTTCGCCAGAAGCTGCCCGTTGAGTTCCCTGGCCGAGGCCAGGTCGAAGCCGAACGGTTTCTCGATGACGACGCGTTGCCAGGGGCCGTCGTTGCCGTTGCGGCTGCCGGCCGCACCGCGACGGACCATGCTCCGCCCGCCGAGGTTGTCCAGCACGGGCTCGAACGCGTTGGGCGGGACCGAAAGGTAGAACAGCCGGTTGCCGGCGGTGCCCAAGTCGTCGTCGAGCTTTCGCAGGTGGGCGTCGAGTGACTTGAAGTCCTCGGCTGCGTCGTACTGGCCGGGGTGGTAGCTGGTGTTGGCGACGAGTGACTCGAGCAACCCTTCGTCGATGCCCTGACCCTTGGTGCGTGCGCCTTCCTCCACGGCCTCGCGGAAGCGGTCGCGGAAGTCGTCGTCGCTCATCTTCGTGCGGCTGTAGCCGACGAGCGCGAACTTCTCCGGCAGAAGCTTCTCACGGGCCAGCTCATATATAGCCGGCAGGAGCTTGAGCCGCGCCAGGTCGCCCGAGGCGCCGAAGATCACGAGGATGCAGGGGGGCGTGTCATTCATGTGGCCCCATCCTGTGCCAGAGCGGCCGTGGAGGCAATCACCTGCCCGGAACACGCGGCCGCCGCCCGCCCGCTGTGCTGTTGTAGCGACCGATCCGCAGGCCGAGGGCCGAGCTCCCCGGCGGAAAAATCCGCGCCGCTCAGCACGCAGTTCTTGCCGCCCGTCCGCAGGTACCGCGCGGGCCGAGCCCGCCTACCACCCCCGCCGAACACCGGGTGCGACACGCCAGAAAGATTGTAAGTGCCTTTCGTAAAGAGACTTGGGTCGTGCTGTGGCATTCCGCCGTCGTGGCCGCGTCGGGATGGCACACCCGTTGTTCTAGTTCAGGAACACAAACTTTCTCGGACGTTGAACCATGCACCATGCCGATACCCATCTTGGAGAACGACTCGTCACCGCGGCACGCATCGCCGCCGCAGAGCACGTGCGGCAGGAGCTGGCGCTCCTGGCAGCACAATCGCGGCCGGTGCATCGCCAACTCGACGAGCCGAACTCAGTGACAGCGACGGCTGAGCCCGTCGAATTGAGTGAAAATCACAATCCCACTGGAAAGAGGGCAGCCTGATGGATTACGGCCTATACCTCTCCGCAGCCGGCATACAGGCGGCGGTGCACAAGCAAGACGTCATCAGTAACAACCTGGCCAACGCCGAGACCGTCGGCTTCCGCCGGCAGCTTTCGGTCTTCATGCAAAGGCCGCTGGCCTCCTCGCAGTCGCCGCAGGACGCGACGCCGCTGGACGCCATCGGCGGCGGCTTGTTCGTCGCACCCAGCCTCTTCGACACGACGACCGCACCCTTTGAAAAGACCGGCAACCCGCTGGACGTCGCCATCCAGGGCGATGCCTACCTCGCCGTGCAGGCCAACGGGCGGAACATGCTCACCCGCAACGGCGAACTGGCCGTGGCTCCCGGCGGCGACCTGGTGATGGCCACCGCGACCGACGCCCGCGTGCTCAACGCCGAGGGCCAGCCGATCAACCTCGCCGGTGCCGCCGGCAGCATCGAAATCAGCAAGGAGGGCGTCATCAGCTCCAACGGGCAGGAACTGGGCCGGCTCGGCACGTTCGCCCCGGCGAGGCCCGAGCGACTCCAGGCCGCCGGCCGGACGCTCCTCGACCCGCAGTTCGCCGGCGGCCTGCGCATCCAGCCGGCCACGCTGCAGGTGGGCTTCATCGAACGCTCCAACGTCAACCCGGCAAGCGAACTGACGGAAATGATCACCAACGCCCGTGCCCTGGAAGCCAACGCCAACATGCTCCGCTTCCAGGACCAGACACTCAGCAAAGTGGTGAACGAACTGGGGCGAATTGCTTGATTCGGACGTTGGCGATCAGGCATTAGCGATTAGTGATTCGTAGGTGACTTTCCGACTGGATTTATCATGGCCATTACCGCACTCAACTCCGCAGCGACGGGCCTTAATGCCCTTTCGACCAAGATCGACGTCATCGCCAACAACCTGGCGAACGCCGAGACGACCGCGTTCAAGCGCAGCCGTGCCAACTTCGAAGAGCTGCTCTACCTCGTGAAGAAGCAGCCCGGCGTGACCAACGCCGACGGCGAAGTAAGCCCTGCGGGCATCTTCGTCGGCCTGGGCGTTCGCGTCGCCAACACCCAGCTCATCTCCGAGCAGGGCAGCCTCGAGCCGACCGACCGCGACCTGGACGTGGGCATTCAGGGCAACGGCTTCTTCCGCGTCCGCGTGCTCGACAGCGTGGGTGAAGGCGTCGCCTACACCCGCAACGGCAACTTCTTCGTGAACAACGAGGGGCAGCTCGTGCTCGGCCTGGGCGACGGCTACCGCGTCGACCCGCCCATCGACATTCCCCCCGAGGCCACTGAGGTCAGCATCAGCCGCGACGGCGAGGTCGCCGTCATCATTCCCGGGCAGAACGCCGCGCAGATCGTCGGGGCGTTCGAGCTGAACACGTTCATCAACCCGGCGGGCCTGAAGCTGCAGGGCGGCGGGCTCTACACGGAGACCGAGTCCAGCGGCCCGGCCCTGACCGGCCGGCCCGGCGAAGACGGCCTGGGCGTCCTCCTGCAGGGCTCGCTCGAAGCCAGCAACGTCGACCCGGTGAAGGAACTGGTCACGCTCATCAAGACGCAGCGGTCGTTCGAGCTGAACAGCCAGAGCATCCAGACGGCCGACCAGGCCCTGCAGACGATCAGCAACCTGCGTCGATTCTAAACCCATTAAACGCCACGGACGTTCATCCCCCGCGACAAGGAGGTCGCCACGATGCAACACCACACGACGGACAACCAGCTCTTTATCCGCCTCGCCGCCGTCACGGCATTGGCCTGGGCGACGCAGACGCTGGTGGCACAGTGGCTCCCCGCCGCACACGGGCAGGTGCTGGATTTCGCCGCCAGGATGGAAGTCCCCGCGGACGACTCGCCGGCCGGCCAGTCCCCGGCCGCCGCAACCGCTCCAGCACCCGCCATGCCCGCCGAGCGCTACGTGCCCGGCCGGGTCGGCTTCAGCGAGACGGTCACCCTCGAGCTACGAAGCGACGTCCGCGTCATCGGCGAAGAGGTGCGTCTGCGGCAGCTGGTGCGTTGGCGTAGCAACGAGGAACGCCTTCTGGGTGATGCGGCGGACCTGATCATCCTGCGCTTGCCCGAGGCCGGCGGCAGCAGTGAACTGCAGCTGGCCCAGCTCAAGCAGTTGCTTCATGACGCGGGTGTGAACCTCGGGCAGATTCACTTTATCGGTGCCGCCCGCTGCTCCGTCCGCCGGGCGGACGCGCTGGCCGAGGCGGCAGACGTTGCGATGCGGCGTATCGACGCGGCGAACAAGAACGACGCCGACGTGATTCTCGCCCGCCACCAGGGCGAGCCGGACCCCTTCGCCCAGGCCGCCGAGCGTCGCACGCTCAAGGCGATGCTCGAAGACAACCTCGCCGCACAGACGGGCCTTGCCCGCGAGCAGCTGCAGCTGGCCTTCAGCCAGGACGACGCCAAGTTGCTCGCGCTGGCCGAGCCGTTCTTCAAGTTCGAGATCACACCGCACAGCCGCGGCAACCTCGGCGACGTGAGCTGGCGTGTGGCCGTGAGCAACGACGCCGGTACGGACAAGGTGTTCGTCAAGGCCCGCGCCCGTGCGTGGGTGGAGCAGCTGGTGGTGGCCCGGCCGGTGGGGCGAAAGCAGGTGATTCAGGCCGGCGACGTGGAGGTGAAGCGCCTCCTGGTGGACCGCGTGCCGGACGACGCCCCGCTGAATGCCGACCAGGCCGTCGGGCAACTGGCCTCGCGTGACCTGAACATCGGCGACGTGGTCAGCAGCCGCGTGCTGGAGTCGGTGCCACTGGCCAAGGCCGGGCAGTTCATCACGGTGATGATCAACCACGGCGGCGTGGAGGTGACGACGGTCGCCCGGGCACTGGAAGGCGGCTCGTACGGACAGGCCATCCGCGTGCGCAACGAGCAGACGCGTGAGATCTACACCGTGACGCTGGTAGGCCCGCAGCAGGGCGCAATGACCGGGTTGCCCCCGCACGCCACCCTCCCGACCGATTGAACCCGAAACCAACAAAAACGAGCCGATTATGAAGAAGAACCTACTGATCCTGACCATGATCGCCGGCGGCACGGCCTGGCAGGCGCCAGCGTTGGGGCAAGCCGCACCCACTGCCGCGGCCCCGACGCCGCCCGTCACACAGGCCGACCGCGATGCCCGCCGCATCGCCGCCGCGGCCGCCGCCGCCGAGCAGGCACCGCCCAGCACCGGCGAGATGCTGCGCCTCTCCGGCGGCAGCCTGCTGCAGGCCGGGCTGCTCGCCCGGGACCCGAACGTGGCGACGATCAACGACGTCAGCTTCTTCGCCGTGCCCGAGCCGGAGCCGCTGGTCCTGCAGAAGCATGACCTCGTCACCATCATCGTGCGGGAAGCCAGTTCCCACCGCAGCGACGGCTCGACGGAACTGGAGAAGAGCTACGAAGCCAGTGCCATCATCCGCGAGTTCATCAAGCCCGGCTTCCCGCTCGAGGCGGCCATCACCGACTACCAGCCGGCCATCGACGGCCAGGCCGAACGCTCCTTCGAAGGCGAAGGCGCCGTCGACCGCCGCGACGAGATCACCGCACGCATCACCGCCGAGGTGCTGGACGTGAAGCCCAACGGCAACGTGGTGCTGCAGGCCCGCAAGCGAATCAACATCGACGACGACGAGCAGATCTTCCTGCTCTCGGGCACCGTCCGTGTGAAGGACATCAACGCCGACAACACGGTGCTCAGTTCGCAGTTGTACGACCTGAACCTGGAGAAGAAGACGAGCGGCCCCGTACGAGACGCGACGAAGCGCGGCTTCGTGCCACGCATGGTCGACAAGCTCAACCCGTTCTAGCCGAGACGTAAACACGCGAGACGCCGGTGGTCCGTTGCTCCCTTTCTACACCATGGAAGCGCACCTACGCCGGACAACGGACCACCGGCCCCTCGCGAAAGAACCCAACGCCCAAGACGACCCGCTCCACCTGATTCAGACCGCAACCGAGGCGAACATGAAGTTGAAGACACTCATCCTGACAGCCCTGCTCGCCGCCTTCGCACCGGCCGGGCTCCTGCACGCCGCAAAGATCGCAGACGTCACACGCCTCGGCGGGCACCGCAGCAACGAGCTGGTCGGCATGGGCCTGGTCATCGGCCTCGACGGCACCGGAGACGGCGGGGACTTCCTCCCGGCCATCCGCCCGCTGGCCGCCATGCTCAAGGAGTTCTCCAACACCGCCAATGTTCTGGAACTCAACGACGTGGACAACGTCGCGCTCGTCATGGTGCGGGCAACATTGCCGCCCACCGGCGTGCGCAACGGCGACCGCGTGAGCGTCGTCGTCTCCAGCATCGGGGCGGCCAGCAGCCTCCGCGGCGGCACGCTGTTCATAACGCCGCTCCGCGGCCCGACGCCCGGAACCCCGGGCGTCTTCGCACTCGCCCAGGGCCAGGTGCTGCTGGAAGACCCGACGGTGCCGACCAGCGGCGTCGTCCGCGGCGGGGCCGTCATGGAGGCGGACCTGCCAGCCTACGCCGTCGTCGACGGGAAGTTCACCCTCGTCATCGACGAGCCGTCGGCAAGCTACTCCATGGCGAGCAACATCAGCAAAATGATCAACGACAGTGAAGACGGCCGCGAGTGGGCCCGGGCCGTCGACGCACGGGTGGTGGAAGTGACCATCCCGCCGAGCGAGCGTGCCCGGCCGGACGGGTTCATCGCCCGCGTGCAGCGCCTGCCGGTGCCGCTGGTGAACGCCGAAGCGCGCGTCGTCATCAACGACCGCAGCGGCACGATGATCATCACCGGCGACGTTCAGATCAGCCCGGTCATCATCAGCCACAAGGGGCTGACGATCAGCACGGTCCGCCCGCAGCTGCCCCCGACCCCGGCGAACCCTGTGGTGGAGACGCGCGAGTTCGTCGCCCTCGATCCCGAGTCTCGCGGCGGCGCGAAGCTGCAGGACCTGATCAACGCACTGGACGCGCTGAAGGTGCCGGCCGAGGACCGCATTCAGATCATCAAGGAACTGCACGAGTCCGGAAAGCTGCACGCCAAGCTCGTGGTCGAACGTTAACGCAGGCGAAGCGCCGGCAGAGCATACCCGACCTGAACGCGAGACACAGACCCATGCAAGTGAAACACGACATCCCCGCCGCCCGGCTCACGCAGCAGCCGACTGCACGCGATACCGCTTCGAAGTGGGTCGCGCAGACGTTCTACGGGCAGATGCTCAAGCAGATGCGGTCCAGCCCCTTCGGCACGGAGTGGGCCAACGGCGGCCGAGGCGGCGAGGCGTATCAGGGCATGCTCGACATGCACCTGGCCGAGGGCATGACCAACGGCCCCGGCAAACCGCTGGTGGACGCGATCGTCCGCCGCATGACCGGCCAGAAGGCCTACATGCAAACGCAGCAATTGAAACAGACCCCGCCGGCGGAGCCGTCGGGCATGGAAGCACAACAGGACAACCCTTACCGGGACATCAAGATCCATGTCGACACCTCTTTCCGAGCTTGAAGCCGTGCTGGGCCGACTGATCGACGAACACCGCCGGCTGCTGGCCTGCATGAACGACCAGCAGGCCGCCATGCAGGCGTTTGATACCGATGCCATGGAAGATGCCGTCCGCCGGCAGGACCTGTCCCGCCTGCAGATCGCACGGCTCGAGGAGCAGCGGCAGCGGGCCGTCTCCCGGCTGCTGCGGCCGGCACCGGGGCAGGTCATCACGCTGGCGGACATCATCTCGCGTTACCCGCAGCGACAACGCGAACTGGGCGCGCTGCGGGTGGAGCTTCGGCATGTTGCCGAGGAGATCACCCGGCGCGGGCAGGTGCTATCCAAACTCACCGGCAGCGTCCTGGGCCACCTGAACATGGTGGTACGTGTCATCGCCGACGCGGTGGAGCACACCGGCCTGTACCAACGCGACGGCACGGCGCGCATGAGCCGGCGCATCGGCGTGATGGAAGCCACGGCCTGAGCCGCCTGCCAGACATGCCCGCTTAACGAACCACGAGCCAACACCATGAGTATCAACGCAACACTGAACGTCGGTAAGTCCGCTTTGGCGGCACAGCAGGCGGCCCTTCAAACCACCGGCAACAACGTCGCCAATGCCAGCAACGAGAACTACTCCCGCCAGAGCGTGGTGCTGGCACCCTCGCGCGACGCACAGGTCGGCGCGGGGCTGTTCATCGGCACGGGCATTGACCTTGCCTCCATCCAGCGGAATGTGGACGAGGCGCTGAACACGCGACTCCGCGCCAGCATCAGCTACACCGAAGGTGCCGACAGCTACCTGCAGTGGATGGGGCGTGTGGAGTCCGTCTTCAACGAACTGACCGACGAGGACCTCTCCAGCGAGATGAGCCTCTTCTTCAACTCGATCAGCGAGTTGGCAAACAAGCCGCAGGACGTTGCGATGCGGCGGATCGTGGTGCAGAACGGCGACCGTGTCGCCGGGCGGTTTCGCTACCTGCAGACGCAACTGGCCGGGCTCCGCAGCGACGTCGACCAGCAGCTCAAGGCACTCACCACCCGCGCCGACAGCCTCGCCAGGGACCTGGCCAAGGTGAACCAGGACATCATGATCGAGGAGGGTTCCTCGGCCGGCGGCACGGCCAACGGCCTGCGCGACCAGCGCGACGGGCTGCTGTCCGGCCTGTCGCAGATCGTCGACGTTCGCACCCGTGAGGGTGACGCGGGCATGATCAACGTCTTCATCGGCTCAGAGCCGCTGGTGCTGGGTAACAGCAATCGAGGGTTGACGCTCGCCCAGACGCAGGTGAACGGCAAGGCCGCCAACACCGTACGCTTCGCCAAGGACAACGGCCCGATCGACGCCCGCGGCGGGCAACTGGCAGCGCTGACACGCACCCGTGATTCGATCGACGCCGTCACCGAGCAGCTGGACACGCTGGCGGGCAACCTGATCTTCGAGTTCAACAAGATTCACGCTTCCGGCCAGGGGACGGACAACTTCAGCAGCGTGACGTCGACCACCGCCACCCTCGATTCGGCCGCCGTGCTGAACAGCGCCCAGGCGGCTCTGGCGTTCGCACCGACGAACGGCTCCTTCGTGCTGCACGTGCGCGACAAGGTGAGCGGTGCCGAGTCGACCGAGCTTATCCAGGTGGACTTGGACGGCATCGGTGCCGACACCAGCCTCGACTCGCTGGCGACCGCGATCGGCGGCGTGGCCGGGGTCTCGGCGAGCGTGACCGGCGGGCGGCTGACCATCGCCGCCGACTCGGACGCCGTCGACTTCTCGTTCAGCCAGGACACCTCCGGCACGCTGGCGGCTTTGGGCATCAACACGTTCTTCACCGGCAGCGGCGCATCGGACGTGGGGGTCAACCAGACCATTAAAGACCGCCCGCAGCTGCTGAACGCCGCCCGCAACGGCGAACGCGGCGACAACCAAACCGCGAAGATGCTCGCCGGCCTCGAAGAGCTGCGCGTGCCCGCACTCGCCGACCAGACGCTACGCAGCGCGTACGAAGTGATGGTCAACGGGGTCGCCGGGAAGACCAACGGCGCCCGCACCGACGCGGAGGCGGCCGGCGTCGTCCGGCAGACGCTCGAAGCACAACGCCAGAGCCTCTCGGGCGTAAGCCTTGACGAAGAGGCGATCAACATCATGCGTTTCCAGCGCGCCTATCAGGGTGCGGCCCGCGTGATCTCGGCAGTGGACGAAATGATGCAGACCCTCCTGCAGTTGGTCTGAGACAGTTGAATTGCCAGGCAACATAAAGCGCATTGATCAAGGAACCAATATGGCCATTCTTCCCGGCAACCTCGCACGCGTCAGCACGCAGATGCAGACCGCTTTCGCCAACCGCAGCATCGTCGGCACGCAGAACGACATTCTCCGCGCGCAACAGGAGCTGACCACCGGCAGGCGGATCAACAACCTCTCGGACGACCCGGGTGCCGCGGCGCTTTCCCAGCAGCTGCGGAAGCAACTCGAGCAGCGCACGAGCTACGAAAACAACCTGAACCTGGCCAACCGTCACCTCAACGAAGTCGATACCGTTCTGGCCGACGTGACCGACCTGCTCCGCCAGGCCAACACGGTCGCCAGCGGATCCATCGGTGCGACCGTGACCAACGAGGAGCGCAAGGGTTCGGCCGAGATCGTCGACAGCATCTACCGCCAGATGCTCCAGCTGGCCAACAAGAACTGGAACGGCATGTACCTCTTCGCCGGCGACCGCCTGACGACCGACCCGTACGCCGAGGAGGCGAGCGGTGTGAAGTTCGTCGGCTCCGAGCGGCTGCTGAAGAACGCGACCGACGAGAGCACCGAACTGGCCTTCCAGGCAAACCCGGCCGAGATCTTCGGCACCTCAACGCGACAGGCCGGCACGGCTGACCTTACACCCGCCCTCTCCGCGGACACACGCCTTGCAGACTTAGGCGGTGCCAACGGCAACGGCGTTCGGCCGGGCATCATCGAACTCTCCGACGGCACGACGACTGTCGAAGTGGACCTCTCGACCGCGGACACCGTCGGCGATGTGATCGACCGTATCAACGCGGCGGGCGTCGGCGGCATCACGGCGGGCCTGACGGCCGGGCCTTTCGGCCTGGGCCTCACCGGCGGCGCGGGCGATGAGATCACCGTGCGTGAAGTCGGCGGCGGGTCGGTCGCTTCGGACCTGGGCATCCTGCAAACAACCTCCGCCGGCGCTGGCGTCCCGCTGGCCGGCGGTAACGTCAACCCCCGGCTTAACGGGCTGACGCTGCTATCGGACCTCAACGGCGGCACCGGCTTCGACCAGGCCGGCGGCCTGACGATCACCAACGGGCTGGCCTCGGCCACGCTCGATTTCTCGACGGACACCAACCTCCGTGACGCACTGAATCGCATCAATACCGCAGGCCTTGGTGTACAGGCGGCCGTTGCTGCCGACGGCAAGCGACTGGAGATCAGCAATCTCAACCAGGGCACGGAGCTGCGCATCACGCAGGCCTCGGGCACCACCGCCGACGACCTGGGGCTGCGTACCTTCTCCCCGACGACGGCGCTCAGCGACCTGAACGACGGCAAGGGCGTCTCGAGCCAGCCCGGGGCGGACTTCACGATTACGGATTCGCTCGGCGTGGCGTTCGATGTGGACGTCAGCGGGCTCGGCACGACACAGGACGTTATTAATGCGATCAACGCGGCGGCCGCCGGCGCGGGGGCGGGCGTCACGGCTTCATTCGCGGCAAGCGGCAATGGGCTGCAGCTGACGGACACCGCCGGCGGCGGCGGGACGATCGCCGTGGCGGCCGTGACCGGCGGCCGCGCCGCGGCCGACCTTGGCCTGACGACGCCGGCGGCCGGCAATGTGATCACCGGCTCCGACGTCCGACCTGTGACGAACGACGGCATTTTCCGCCGGCTGCTGGACCTCAAATCTGCGCTGTTGAGCAACGACGCCGGCAGGATCACCGGTGCCGCCGAAGGGCTGGACAAGTGGGAGGGCAGCGTGATTGCCGCCCGCGGTACGGCCGGGGCGCGGGTGCAGGAGTTCGAGAGCCGCCTGAACCGCCTGGGCGAGCAGAACATCGCAACGCGGACTGCCCTTTCTGAGCTGGAAGATACCGACTATGCGGCAAGCATCCTTCGGTTTGAGTCCCTGCAGACGACCCTTCAGGCGACGATGAGCGTGTTCGGAAGAATTTCTCAAAATACTCTGATGGACTTTCTACGTTGATCAGTACGGCACGCCGCTTGCTTTGATATATGAGACAAGCCTTGCAAAGCTGGAAACACAGTCAGCCGGGTGAAGTCGGCAGCAAAAGTTGCCTCGGGGCGCAAAGGCTGCCGGTGGCAGAAACGAGAGGGAGTCGGCGCACGGTGCGTTGACGACCTTTGAAGAACAAGGTGATCGACCCGCGTCGGATTCGCGGGGTTCTTGGTTCGTGAAACGGAGTTCTCAATGGAAATCGAGAGTTCTCGATTCGGTGTGGTGGATGTGGATTCGGATCGCATCATCACGTTTCCCAACGGGCTGCTGGGTTTTCCCGGTGCAAGCACGTTCGCACTGATCCAGGCCGGGGAGGAGAGTTACTTCTTCTGGCTGCAATGCACGTCTGACCCGAACCTTGCGTTCGTGGTGACTGACCCGACGACGTTCTTTGCCGACTATGAAGTGCCCGTTCGGCAGGAAGCGGCGACGGAGATTTGCCTGGAGGACGAGCGGCATGTGCAGATGTTCGTCATCTGCAACAAGGTGGGCGAGTGGCTCACCGGGAACCTGCTCGGGCCGCTGGTCATCAACGTGCAGACGAAGCTCGGCACGCAGGTGGTGATGACGGAGAAGAAGTGGACGACCCGCCAGCCGCTGTTGAAGCTGACGGCGGAGCGTCCGCTGGCCAAGAGCGCCTAGCGGAGGCCGCCCCAGGGAGTCCGGGGCGTTCTGCCGGCGACGGGGTCATGGACAGGGGTAGGTGACAGGTAGCCGGGGTGCCATATGAGAAAAGCAGTGGCACGATCGGCAGGCTCGCGACAAGGATGTCGTGGGCCGGATCGAGTCCGGTCGAAGGAATCGCCGGGCTCATACGTCGGAAGGAGTCTTCAATGCTGGTGCTGTCAAGACAGCGCGACGAGACCATCATGATCGGTGACGATATTGAAGTCACCGTGGTGGATATTCGCGGGGACAAGGTACGTCTGGGCATCAATGCGCCCAAGCACGTGGCGGTCCATCGAAAGGAGGTCTACGAAGCGATCAAGCGTGAGAACAAGGCCGCGGCCCAGGTGCGGCCAGAGGATCTGCCCGGTTCACTCGGGCAGTTCAGGGCAAAGGACAAAGACCGCCCGGGTGAGCAAGGCCCGGGCAACACCTAGCGCCATCCCACCGCACGGATGCGGCGGCGCGACGGTGGTATGACGGCCTTGGCGGGCCGTGATGCCCCGTGGGACATGCGTGAACCTCGCCAGTGGCGCGGTTCAGGTCATCGGCGTATCGTGAACGCCGTTGGTCGCAAATTGAATCACGGAGGATTCACAAGTGGCTCGCATCAATACCAACGTCGCATCGTTGGCCGCCCAGCGCGGCCTTAGTCAGTCGCAGAAAATGATGGACGAGACGTTGCAGCGTCTCTCATCAGGCCTGCAGATCAACCGTGGCGCCGACGACCCGGCCGGGCTCATCGCCTCGGAGACGCTACGCTCGGAAATGAGCGGCATCTCCCAGGCCATGGAGAACAGCCAACGCGCCAGCAACGTCATCAGCACCGCCGAGGGTTCGCTCTCAGAGGTGGCCAACCTGCTGACGAGCATCAAGAACCTCATCGTCGAGGCGGCCAACACCGGTGCCATCAGCCCGGACGAGATCGCTGCCAACCAACTGCAGATCGACTCGGCCGTCGAAAGCATCACCCGCATCAGCAACACGACCAACTTCGCCGGGCTCAAACTGCTCGACGGCGGGCTCGACTACCTCACCAGTGGCGTCGACCAGGGCGTCATCACCAGCCTGCAGATCAACCAGGCCAACTATGGGCAGCAGCCGACCATGCCGGTGAAGATCGAGGTCGTCACCAGCGCCCAGAAGGCACAGCTCTTCTTCACGCAGAGCGCCGTCACGGGGGGCAAGGTCACGCTCGAAGTCAACGGCGTCGAGGGCGTCGACGTCCTCAACTTCGTCAGCGGTACCACCGCCAGCTCGATTGCGTTCAGCGTCAACCGACTTACGGAAAACACCGGCGTCTCAGCTCGACTCATCAACTCGGCGAACGCGACCAGCGGCATCGTGTTCGAGTCGGCCGGGTACGGCAGCCGGGAGTATGTCAGCATCAATGCCCAGTCCGGCTCGTTCCTCACGTCCGACGTTTCAGGCGCCAGCACCAAGCGGGACACCGGCCGTGACGCCGTCGCGACTGTCAACGGTGCCACGACCGTAGGCGACGGGCTGAACCTGACCGCCAACACGAGCGTGCTCGACCTGGACATGACGCTCGCCGAGGGCTTTGGCATCGGGCAGACGGAGTTTACTGTCACCGGCGGTGGCGCGGTCTTCCAGCTCGGCCCGAAGATCACCAGCAACCAGCAGGTGAACATCGGGCTGACGAGCATCCGCGCCAGCAACCTTGGCGATTTCGGCACCGGGTTCCTTACCGACATCGTCACGGGCGGCAGCAAGTCGCTGGTGTCGGGTCAGCAGTCGGCGGCGGCGAATGTGCTGGAGAAGGCCATCCGTCAGGTGGCCGTGCTCCGAGGCCGGCTCGGCGCGTTCGAGAAGAACACGCTCGAGACGAACGTGAACAGCCTGTCGATCGCGCTGGAGAACGTGACGGCCAGCGAGAGCCAGATCCGCGACGCCGACTTCGCCGTCGAGACGGCCAAGCTCACGCGAAGCCAGATCCTGACGCAGGCCGGCACGAGTGTGCTTGCCCAGGCGAACAGCACACCGCAGCTGGTGCTTTCGTTGCTGCAGGGTTAGCCCGGGTCGGGACAGAAAACAGGTTTGAGGCTTTTGATACCGCCCGCCGGACGCATGTCGTCCGGCGGGCGGTGTTTTTGCGCGTCGTGAGATTCGCGTGTGAGCCATTTGCCGACCGCAGTCCGGTAATAGTCCGCTTTGGGAGCCGGTCGAGGCTCTGAAATTTATCCGGGCGTCGGTAGGCGGGCTGATGTGGCAACGCCCCATAACCATTGCGTGATTTCTCCTTCAGCCGGGCGATTAAGTGCCCCCCTGAAACGGATCGATGAGCAGCGTGTCGGCAGGAGAAGTTATGGCGAGAGCCAGAAGCATCCTTCCGACAGGCTCATTGGGAAAGGAAGGTGAACGCACCCGTTTCAGACAGAACGTATGAGGCCGCTGCAAGGCAACCCCTTACCTGCAGTGGTATGCCAATCAAGGGAATGTAACCGCGAGACCGAGGCACGAGGCCGACACAACCCAGGCGGCCGCAGAACCGCCAGACTTCGTACCGAGAAGGTTCTCGCAGAGAAAAGTCACGGAAGGACACCAGAATGACTCGCATCAATACGAACGTAAACTCGCTGATTTCGCAGCGTGTTCTCAACCAGAACAACAAGTCGCTCAACGAGAGCCTGACCCGTCTGAGCACCGGTCTGAAAATCAACAGCGGCAAGGACAACCCCGCCGGCCTTATCGCCAGCGAGAACCTCCGCGCCGAGAAGACCGGTATCAGCCAGGCCATGGCCAATGCCGAGCGTGCGAACAACATCATCGCGACGGCCGAAGGCGGCCTGACCGAAATCAGCGCCCTGCTCAATGAAATGCAGCAGCTCGTGGGTGAAGCGGCGAACTCGGGCGGCCTGTCCCCCGAGGAACTCGACGCCAACCAGCTCCAGGTCGACTCGATCCTATCGACGATGAACCGCCTGGCTCAGTCGACGAGCTTCCAGGGCGTCAAGCTGCTCAACGGTAACTTCGACTACCAGACGAGCGGCCTGGACACGACCAACGTCGGCGCGCTGCGTGTCAACGCCGCCCGCCTGCCGGACAACAGCAGCCAGAACGTGGTCGTCGAGGTCGTCACCTCGGCCCAGACCGCCACGCTCACCGGTCCCGCGGCCGCCCTGGGTGGTGCAGCGACGATCGAAATCGCCGGCAACGACGGCACGGAGCAGATCTCCCTGACCAGCGGTGCGACCACGGCCGATATGGCCGCGGCCATCAACTCGGTCAAGACGGCCACGGGCGTCTCGGCCACGGTCAGCGGTGGTTCGCTCCGCATGGACAGCACCGAGTTCGGTTCCGACCAGTTCGTCAGCGTCAAGACGATTGCCGGAACGTTCACGACCTCGGGCAACAAGGACACCGGCCGTGACGCCGTCGTCCAGATCAACGGTGCCCGCGCCGAGGCCAAGGGCCTGGACGTGAGCTTCCGTGCCAGCAACCTGGACATCGAGTTCACGCTCCAGTCGGCGATGAACTCCGATGCCTCTGCCGACAGCTTCAGCATCACCGGCGGCGGTGGCACCTTCGCACTCGGTTCGAAGGTCACCGAAACCGACAAGGCCAGCATCGGCATTGCTTCGGTCACCACCGGTTCACTCGGTGGCAAGACGGGCAAGCTCGGCGAGCTGTCCAGCGGTGGGGCAAACGCCCTCACCGGCGACAACCTCGTCAAGGCCCAGAAGATCATCTCGGAAGCCACCAAGCAGGTCTCGCAGCTTCGCGGCCGTCTGGGTGCTTTCCAGAAGTTCACCATCGGCAGCACCATCAACGCCCTGGGCGTTGCGTACGAGAACGCCTCGGCCGCCGAAAGCAGCATCCGCGACACCGACTTCGCACAGGAAACGTCGAAGCTCACCCGCTCGCAGATTCTGGCACAGGCCTCCAACACCGTGCTCTCGCAGGCCAACTCCGCTCCGCAGTCGGCCCTGCAGTTGCTCGGCTAGTACCTGAGCCTTCCCCTCACCGCCTTCCGCCGTTCGCGTCGGTAGGCGGCGGGGGGCTTCTGATCCCAATGAGCCACCTCGAGGCCCGCGGCAACCGCCGCGGGCCTTGTATTTGTTCCGCGGCAAGGCACCGGAAGTGACAACGCCCCTTCGCCGAAGCATCATGCCCGCCATGACGCTCGCCCCCGCCGAACCTGCCGAGCCCGCCGACGCCACCTTCCGACAGAAGGCCGCCTGGTGCGTTTACGACTGGGCCAACAGCGGCTACGGGCTGATCATCGTCGGCCCACTTTTTGCCGCGGTTTTTGAGGGCACCATGTTGCCGGCTTTGCCTCCCGAGTCCGCAACGGCGGAGGTAGCGCGTGGGCTGTTCTTCAACGGAACGGTCATCCCGCCTATCGCCGTCATGGGATTCTGCGTCGCACTCAGCTCGCTCATGGTCATGGTGGCCGCCCCCGTGCTCGGGGCGGTCGCGGACATGCGCGGCTGGACCAAGGGCCTCATGGTCGGCCATGCCGTCGTCGGCAGCTTTGCCACGTTCGGTTTCCTCCTCGTCGGTGAGGGGCAATGGCTCTTCGCCGCGGCTTTGTACGTCGTCGGCAACTACTGTTTCGGAGCGAGTTTGCCCTTTTACAACGCCTATCTGCCCCACCTCGTCGGGCCGAGCAAGCAGGGCAGCCTCTCCGGCTGGGGGTTCGCCGTCGGGTACATCGGCGGAGCGGTGGCGCTGGTCATCGCGCTGTTCCTCACGCGGCAGTTGCACTACAGCTACGGGCTGGCATTTGCCGGCGTGTGGTGGCTCACGTTCACGCTGCCGGCGGCGCTGTTGCTGCCCAAGCTCGAGCCGGTGGTCCGCGTCCGGGTGCACGCGAACATCGTGTTCGAAGGCTTTCGGCGGGTTTTCGAAACGCTTCGCAACATCCGCCGGTACCGCATGCTGTTTCTGTTTCTCCTGGCGTTCCTCGTCTACAACAACGGGATCGACACCGTCATCAACATCAGCCCGATCTACGCCAGCAGCCTGTTCGGCTTCGACGAGGGGGAGCTGGTGGCCGTCTTCCTCGTCACGCAGTGTGTCGCCTTTGTCGGGGCCATGGTCATGGGCTACCTGGCCGACCGAATCGGCAACAAGACGGTCGTCGTCATGAACCTTCTCGGCTGGTGCATTGCCGTCGCGGCAGCCTACTTCGCCCAGACGCAGGCTCACTTCTGGATGCTCTCCATCGGCGTGGGCATCGTCATCGGCGGGGCGCAGTCCAGCAGCCGGGCGCTGATGAGCAGCCTCGCCCCCCGCGAGATCCGCGCCGAGGCGTTCGGCTTTTACAGCCTCTCCGGCAAGGCGATCAGCGCGTTCGGCCCGCTGATTCTGGCCTTCGCCGCCACCATGGCCGGGAGCCGCGCCGGCGTGCTGGCGGTGCTGCCCTTCCTCGTCATCGGGCTGGTCATGCTGCTGTTCGTAAAGACCCCGGCCAGGGGCGTCGAGCCGACGTAGGCTGCAACGCCATGCCGCAAAGCGCACCGGCGACCGTGAAAATCTTCTACATTGCCCACCATTCGGCCCCTTTTCCCTGACAGGCGGAACCATGCAAAAGCTTCAACTCATTCAGGCAGGCGTAGGGGGCTTCGGCGGCGGCTGGGTCCGCAACCACACGAGCCAAAGCCCCGACTTTGAACTGGCCGCCATCGTTGACGTGAACGAAGCGATGCTCCAGGCCGTCGGCGACGAGCTGAGCATCCCCCCCGAACGCCGCTTCACGCGCCTCGAGGGCGCGCTCAGCGACATCCCGGCCGATGCGGTGCTCTCGGTGACGCCCCCGGCCGTTCACCTGGCGCACGCCCGCGCCGCCTTCGAAGCCGGCATGCACTTCATGTGCGAGAAACCCGTCGCCGCGAGCCTTGAAGATGCGATGAAAATGGTGCAACTCGCAAACGAGTACAACCGCCAGCTCGTCGTCAGCCAGAACTACCGCTACCAGCCCATGATGCGCACGCTCCAGAAGCTGGTGCGGCAGGACAAGCCCGTCGGCGCGTTCGGGCACGTCCACATCGACTTCTACATCGCCGCGGATTTCACCGGCACCTTCCGCCAGAGCATGGCCCACGTGCTGCTCGTGGACATGTGCGTCCACCACTTTGATGCACTCCGGAGCGTCACAGGCCGGAACATCACCCGCATTTACGCACAGACCTTCAAACCCGCCTGGAGTTGGTACGAGCACAACCCGGCTCTGAAGGTGGTGGGGGAGCTGGAGGGCGGCGTGCCGTTCTCCTACAGCGGCGACTGGTCCGGCCGAGGCCGGCAAACCAACTGGCCCGGCACGTGGCGCATCCAATGCGCAGACGGCAGCCTGCACTACGACACCAGCCACGCCGGCGAGGCGATCACCCTCGCCCGCAGCGGCCGGGGCTTTCCTGCCAAAGACGTGGCGGAGGAGACGGTGCCTGTGATCGAAGTCGCGTTCCCCGGCCAGGCCGGCACGCTGGCCGCGTTCGCCGAGGCGATCCGGACTGGCAAGGAAGCCGAGACGAGCGGGCGGGACAACCTCCACACCTTCGCCGCCGTCCAGGCCGCGGTGCAAAGTGCCCAAACCGGTCTGCCGGTGGACGTGATGGCGCTGCTGAACGCCTGAACGCCTTACAGCCGGCCGAGCAGCTCCTTCACCGCCGCTTCGAGTTGCTTGTCTTCGCCGGCGGCTTCGTCTTCGGGGGTTTGTTTCACCACGATGTCGGGTTTTGCGCCGTTGTTTTCCATATCTGTCCCGTCGGGGAGGTACCAGCCGCGGAACGGGATGCGTACGGTTGTGCCGTCCACCAGCCGCGTGCCGCCCGTACTGATGACGCCCCCGGCCGTCTCCTGCCCGACGAGCGTGCCCCGGCCGAGCGTCTTGAAGGCGTGGCTGATGATCTCGGCGTTGCTGAAGCTCTTTTCGTTGCAGAGCATGGTGATCGGCAGGTCGTACCGCTGGATGAAGAGCCGGTCCTGCGGGTAAGCGCCGGTGTTGGCGGCCGCCATGCCGCGGGGAACGGTGTACGCATGACGCGGGTACATGATGCTGGCCAGCAGGCGGTCGGTCGTCCAGCCGCCGCCGTTGTTGCGAACGTCGATGATCAGTCCCGCCTTGCCGTCCGCGGCGGCGAAGAGGTCGCGCTCGAACACGTCCAGCGCCGCCTGCCCCATGCTGCGGATGTGGATGTAACCCAGCCGCCCGTCGCTCATCTGTGCCACCTGCTGGGCCGTCTCCGTACGCCAGGCTTCGTAGGCGAGGGTTTCAAGCTGGCCGTAGCTCACCGGCGTGGCCAGCACGTGCAGCTCGCCCGTCCCCGGCCTGTCGATGGTGACGACGACCTCCCGCCCGACGGTGTCCGCCAGCGACTCGGCCAGATCGTGCCGAACCGGGGCGAAACCGACCGCACGGATCACGTCGCCCGCCTGCAGCCGCATCGGCCCGCGGCTTACCGGGCCCCCGGCGATCACCTTCACCACCTCGTGCCCGCCATCGACCGGTCGGGTCATCACGCCCAGATGCCCGACGCCCACGGCCACGGGGTTTTCCTCGTCCCGCTCGTTCACGCCCAGGTGGCTGGCGTTCAACTCCCCCAGCAGCCGGTTGGCGACCCACTCGAACTCCCCGGACGTACGGGCCGCCTGTGCCAGCGGCAGGTAACTGGCCGTAAGTGCTTGCCAGTCAAGGCCTTTCATTTCGGGGTGGTAGAAGTTGTCCTCCAGGATTCGGGCGGCCTCCAGGAACTTCTGTCGGCTCTGCTCGGCCAGGTCGATGCGCAGGGTGTCCTTCAGCGGCATCGCCTCGGTTTTGCCGCCGGGCAGCTCGATGACGTTCACGACCCCGCCGCGAATCCCCACGAGTTTGTCCCCCTTCAGGCTCAGGTGCTGTAAGTCCATGACCGGACCGAGTTTACGCGGGGCCTTGCCGTCGCGTTCCGCCAGGTACAAGCCCCGGTCGTCGTCGACGTTGCCCACGAAGACCACCGCCGAGCCGTCCGGCAGCATCACCAGGTCCGACTCACTGCCCGGCTCGCGTGTCAGCCGGCGGGCACGCAGGTAGGCCGTCTCTAACTCCAGCTCGGACAACAACTTGGCCGTCGCGTCCGGCCCGTCACCTTCGTCCGCCGGCCGGGTCGCCGGCTGGGTCGTCGGCCGGGTCGTCGGCTCGCCAACCGTCGTCCGGGCTTCGGGCGGCTTTCGTTTTTTGACCTGTTTGGCCAGCTCCTCGTGGTAGGCGTCCAGCTCGGCGGCGGTGTAGGTCTCCAGGTCCTCGTCGAGGTAGATCGCCCAGACGTCATACTCGTCATTGGCCCGCTCCGAGAGGAAGGTGATCGTGCGTCCATCTTTTGACCAGTTCGGTTCAGAATCGTTGTCCGGATGACGCGTGATGTTCACCGCTTGCGCACTGTTATCCGCCGGAATCACAAAAATGTCCGAATTAAAGTTGGCATCGTCCGTCACATACGCGATCAACCGCGAGTCCGGCGACCAGGCCCACTCCAGCCCCGTGCTCCAGCTGGAAAGCAGCGTCAGGTCGTCGCCGGTCGCCAGGTCGCGGACGACCAGGTCGCCGTTGCCACGCCGCCAAGCGAGCTTCGTGCCGTCGGGGCTCTCGTCGGGCATGGTGGCCCCGGCGGGGTGAACCACGGCCGGGCGTACCTCGAACCGCAACGCCTCGGCGAACCGCTTGCCGAACTCGGGCTTCTCCGACTTGGCCTCGCCGTCACCGTCACCTTCGCCTTCGGCTGGCTCGGTGGTCGGGCCGGTGGTCGGGCCGGTGGCCGGGCCGGTGGTCGCCAGGGTCGTCGGCTGTGTGGTCGGCTGTGTCGTAGGGGCCTCGGGGGCCGGTGCGAACAGCGCCTTCACCTCGCCACGCGTCAGCGTCACGGTCGCGGCGTAGATCTGCTCGCGCCCGCTGGCGTCGTCCACGTAGTAGAGCCGGTCGCCGGCGGCACTCCAGGCCACGTCACGCCGGCGGCTGTGGCCCTGCGTTACCCGTCGCGGCGGGTCGTTCTGGCCCGTGCCCCGCACGAACACCTGCCCGTACGCCACGTACGCCATCGCACCCCCGTCGGGCGACAAGGCCGCCTCGCTCGTCTTATCCGCTACATTCACCACAGACATGTCGTCCAGCGCGTCCTCGGGCGCGGTGAGTGTCAACGGCGTCGCCTCGGGCACCGCGGCCTTCAGGTCGAGCGTGTACAGCCTGTCCCACCGCGCCAACACCGCCCGCGAACCGTCCGCCGAGACGTCCAGGTGCTCCACGTCCCTGTCCGTAAACTGCGTGAGCCGCACCACATGCCCGTCGGGCTTCATGCGGTAGACGTTCACCGTCCGATCCTCCCGGTCGGAGAGAAAAATCACGTCCTGCCCCGCGAACGAGGCGAAACCATCATTGCCAGCAAAGTCGGTCAGCTGCTCGAAGGTGTTCGTCGTACGGTCGTAGGTCCAGACGTCGCGGCAGTCCGGGTGGCGGCGGTGCCGGCGGAGCCAACTGCTGCCGCCCCGCTCGAACAGCACCACTTCCCCGGCCGAATCCAGCACGGGCGACCGCCCGAACGCGTCATGCAGCCGGCGGACGGGCCCGCCCTCTGCCGGGACGTAGTACGGCCGCAGGTCGCGGTAGGCGTCCGGCTCGAGGCGGGCGTCGAACGTCACGACGTCCTGCCCGTCGAGGGTGGCAAAGTCGCCCAGGGTCAGGAAGCGGTCGGTGTGGGTCAGAGGCGTGACGTCGGTGCCGTCGGCGTTCATCACGAAGAGGTTTCGGCCGCCCAGGCGGGTGCTTTCAAAGGCGATGCGTCGGCCGTCAGGGCTGAAGGCGGCGCGTTGCTCCTCGGCCGGGTGGCTGGTGAGGCGCACGGCCTGCCCGCCCTGGGCCGGGGCGGCCCAGAGGTCCCCCCGCCAGCTGAAGACCAGCCGCTGCCCGTCCGGGCTGAGCGCCGGGAACCGCGGCAACGTCACGTTGCCGGCAAATGCAGTGGATACAACCAGGCCCGCGATGAGGCCTACGCCAAAGAGTAAAGTATGTAGACGCATAGAGAAGCCTGCCGGAGCGGCAAGCCGGTTATAACGGCCCGCACCGCCTGCGTCGAAGGCTTTTCCGGAACACCGGGAATCGCAACTGCAGTTCCGTCATCTCACGCAAACCCGGCCGTGGCTCCTCCGGCGGGGGCTTGAGGGATGCGGCGTGCCACGCCGGGCTGTACCGAGCGGGCCGAAGCCGGTCAGCTCTGGCGGTCAGCTCTGGCGGGCGGCGTCGGCGGGTTGGTCTTTCGTGTCCTCCTCGGTGGCGGTTCGGTCGGGCTCCACGTAGGTGTCGTACAGCTTCTGAATGGCACCCGGGTCGCCGATGATCGTCAGGCGGTCGCCTTCCTCCAGCCGGGTGTCGGCGTTGGGTGTGAAGGTGACGGGCCCGCGCCGCACCATGGCCACGATCGCCGCCGGGGCAAGCCGGATGTCACGCAGACGCTTGCCCGTGAGCGACCGCGTCGGCTCGGTTCGCCCGACGATCAGCGGCAGGAAGCGCTCGTCGCGGAGCAGCACCTCCTTGAGTTTCTGGTGGTCTTCGATGCGCCGCCACGCGTTGATGAAGCCTTCGTCTTCGAGCCGCCCGGCGACCTGCGCCAGGATGCGCAGGTGCTGCCCGAACTGTTCCTCGCCGCTGACCAGGAAGATAGCCGCGTAGATGTCGCACGGCTGCTCGGCTGGGCCGGTTTCGGTTTCGTCGTCGCTGGCGAGGGAGACGCACATGCCCTGAGCCGCCCGCACCAGGACCATTTCCGAGTGCTCGCCCACGGCCCGGGTTCGAAAGTGCGGCAGCACGCCGTGCGTCTTCGATGCCCCGCCGTACTGGCCTGTCTGTCGGAAGCGGGCTTCGATCTCGCGCGGTTCCATCGGCACCCGGCGGGCCAGGCACTGGCTTGCCCGCTTGATGACCTCGTCGAACGGGGTGTCGGCCGGAAAGTCCAGCACGTCGGCGCGGGCGACGATCTCGTCGAACGGGTCCTCGTCGCGGAGGCCCTTTTCCTTGAGGATTTCGCGGAATTCCGTGTCGATCGCCGCATGACGCTTGCGGCCGAGCCGCTCGAACACGTGGTTGATCGCCCCGGACCGGTCCACCCGCGGGCGGGCGTACTTCACGTACCAGACCGTCGCCAGCAGAATCACCCCGCCGCACAGGACCATCGACAGCCAGCCCATCTCGATGATCAGCCAGCCGCTGATGAACATCCCGGCCACCTGCGTCCACGGGTACAACGGCGACTTGAAACCCGGGTCATAACTCTCGATGCGGCTCTCCCGCATCACGACGATGGCCACGTTCACAAAGCCGAACACCAGCAGCAGGAACGCACTGGCAAGCTTCGCGACGTTCTCCGCCGAGAAGAGCAGGACGAACGCGACGATCATCCCGGCCGTCAGCACGATGCCGGCGGTGGGCGTGTCGAAGCGGCTGAGCCGTGCGAACTGCTCCGGTGCGAGCTTGTCGCGTGCCATCGCCAGCGGGAAGCGGCTGGCCGCCAGGATGCCCGCGTTGCCCGTGGAGGCGAACGCCGCCAGCGCCGCGATGACGATAAGGATCAGCCCCGTCGGGCCGGGCAGCCACGTGAAGAAGCTCTCGGCGGCGGTCGCCACCGGCGTGTAGTCGTTGCGCAGTTGCCCGGCGTCCAGCACCGCCACCATGATGAAGATGCCCACCACGTAGACCGCCGTCGCCGTGATGAGTGAGAGGATCATCCCCAGCGGCAGGTTCCGTTCCGGGCGGTCCACCTCCTCGCTGACGCTGGCCACCTGCGTCAGCCCCGCGTACGAGACGAAGACCAGCCCGATCGTGCTTACGAACCCCGCGAGCCCGCGCGACTCGTGGAAGAACGGCGTGTACTGCTGGGTAATTCGGCCCTCGGGCAGGTCGTTGAAGACGAACCACAGCCCCTGCACGATGAAGAACGCCAGAATCCCCAGCAGCGCAACGACGAACCAGCTCTGCAGCGAGGTCGATTTCTTGGCTCCCAGAAAAGTGATGCCCGCGAAGAGGACCGTCAGCCCGGCGGCCAGCGCCTTGATCATCCAGCCGGAGGAGGCCGCCTCCGTGCCGCCGAGCAGCCGGTCGAACCCGGGCAGGATCGCCAGGTAAGCCCCCATGCCCAGCAGCGCGAAGCCGGCCTTGAGCACGAGCGAGAGCCACGTGCCGATGCCGCCGATCGTGCCGGCCAGCGGGCCCAGGCTCCGGTCCAGGAAGTAGTACGCCCCGCCGGCCCGCGGCAACGCCGTCGACAGCTCCGCCATGCTCAGCATCGACGGGACGATCAACAGCCCGGCCAGAAGGTAAGCCAGCACCGTCGCGGGCCCGGCCTGGGCGGTTGCCAGCCCCGGCAGCAGGAAGAAGCCGCTGCTGAACATCGCACCCGTGGAAATGCAGTAGACGTCCCAGAGACCCATCTCCTTCTTGAGCTTGCCGTTGCTCCTGGCGTCTTTGACATCGGTATTGTTCGCGGGTTGATCTCTCGGGACGTCGACCATCGTCGCCGCCCAGCAAAGGGCGGGCCTGCACATCCTGATCCTGCGACCGGCTGCTGCAGGACCGACGGACCACCCGTGTCAGCCTGTCACGCCGCGTCATTTCGTCATGCGGCGGCGTCGACGCAACACCTTGCTCGGCCGGGCCGGTGCCGGGCTGTTGCCGCGCCTTCGCCGACGCAGAACCCTTTGGCAGGCGGGCCTAAACAGCGACGCCTGCACATTGCAGCATCAATGACAGCATCTTCCGGCATCCGGCTTGCTTGGCAGCGGGCATGAACTTCAAGCGTTTTACGTCGGCAGGCCTGCCTCTTGTGACCATGCTCTTCGTTTTCGCACTCGCCCTGAGCGGGTGCAATACGACCCAGGGCTTCGGCGAAGACGTCGAGGCGGCCGGCGAGGGCATCCAGAGGATCGCCGATTAGCCCGGCGGCCCCGCACGCGGCACGCCCGACGCGGGCGTCGCCTGAAACGACCTTCTACCCCGCCGTCGCCACTACCGGCCATCGTAGGCCAACCTGGGCCGTCGGCCGGGGACCGTTTACACCTTCATCCGGAAAGCCATGACCGAACTCATTCACCATCGAGTCGCCAGACTCCTCTTCACCCTTGTCGCCGTGCTGACACTCGCCGTCGCCGGCTGCAACACGACCGAGGGCGTCGGCCGGGACGTCGAAGCGGCCGGCGAGGGCATCGAAGACGCGGCCAACTAGCCCGAGCCGTCCTCGACCGAATCGACGCGCCGCTTCGACGCGCCGCATCGACGCGCCGCTTCGACCGGCCGCACCGCTCCGCCGCGGCCCGGGCCCGGCGGCCTCTCGTTCACCGACCATCTTTTCTCAGGAATGCCATGATCGAACTGATTCTCAACCGTTTCGCCAAGATCCTCTTCACCCTCGTCGCCGTGCTGACGCTGGCCATCGCCGGCTGCAACACGACCGAAGGTGCCGGCCGCGACATCGAAGCCGCCGGCGAAGAAATCGAAGAAGGCTTCGGCAACTGAAGCCCGGTAGCCGCAAGCGTAAAGGCCCCGCCTGCGGGCGGGCACTTCCGGAAGGCGAGGCTTTAGCCGGGCCGATCGACGCGGCCGAGACGTCATAGCCGAGACGTCATACGGATGCTGCCTGTTCCCAGCCCCTGCTCCGCCCGTGACGTGCATTGCCGGTTAGCCGGCGACATGCCCGTTACGAGCGCGTAGCAGGGGGGCTAGCTTCTGAGGGGGCACTACTCCGACAGTCGGAGGATGACTTCCTCGCCGTTGATGACGCTCACCGTGGCGGAGGCGAAGCGGTCGCCGTCGGTGGCGGTCACGCGGTGCGTGCCTTTGAAGACGCGGCCCTCCCACTGGCCGGCGGCGTCGGTCCGGGCGTCGAGGCGGGTCCACCATTCGCCGAAGACGAGTCGCTCGTACTCGGCCAGCGCCGGCTTGGGCTTCCAGCCGTCGTCGAAGAGCGGGGCATTCTTCTTCCAGTGGGCCGGGTCGTGGATGCCCCACATCGTAAAGCCGCGTGCCGACGGGTGGCTGAAGACGACGGTCATCGCGTCGCGCAGGTAGTCAGCCTCGAGCTCTACGTTCAGCGGGTCCTCGATGTCGAACTCCGTGATGCGGATGCCCACGCCCAGGCCGGCGAAGCGGTCCATGATTGACAGCAGTCGTTCGGGCGGCGTGAGCTTCGTGTCGAAGTGCCCCTGCATGCCGACGGAATCGATCGGCGCATCAGCCTCGAGGAGTCGGCGGACCAGCTCGTAGTAATGGTCTTGGGCGTCCTGGCGCTCGCCGCCGTAGGTGAGGATGCTGTTCTCGTTGATCATCAGCTCGGCGGCCGGTGCCAGCTCGCGGGCGCGGCGGAACCACTCGACGATCACCTGCTCGCCCAGGACGTCCATCAGCAGGTGGTTGGCCCTGGGCTCGTTGACCACGTCCCACACGTCCACGAGCCCGCGGGTCTGCGTGAGGATGTCCACGAGGTGGGCATCGACCGCGGCCCGCAGTGCCGCCGGGTCGTTCAGCAACGCCTTGGCCTCGGGCGGCAGGAAGCGCTCCCCCGGCCAGACCAGCACGTGCCCGTGCACCTTCAGGCCCGCCTGCTGCATGTGCTGAAGCGCCCGCACCATGGCGGCCTGATGGGCCGCTCCCCTGGCCCAGTTGTGCCACTTCAGGCCGACTTCGGTGGAGACGGAGTTGAACAGCCGGTAGGTCTCGGCGGCCTCGCGCGGGTCGAAGCCGCCGCCTTCGGGCAGGAGGCGGTAGGCGACCGGTGCCGCGTTGCCGAAGTTGAACTCGTGCCGCGTCTGCCGCACGGTGACGGTCGCCCCCTCGATCGGCCGGCCGGCGGTATCGACGACACGCACCTTCAGCGCCGCCATGCGGTGCTCGGTGATCCGCTGCTTTGCCGCCTGCCGCCACGGGGCGTCCGGCTCCCGGCCGGCGTAGGTGATCGCGGGTGCCACGGCCAGCGCTGAAAGCCCGTCGAGGCTGGCGGTCCGGCCGAAGTTCAGCACCATCACGTCGGCCAGCTCCAGCCATTGCCTGCGGTCGCCGACCATGACAATCAGGTTCGCCTCGCCCGGCGGGTAGTCGCGTACGGCTTCGAACGGGATCGTCGCGGTCTTCCAGCCGTCACCCGCCTGGAGGCCTGCCTTCAGTGAGCTGCTGCCCGGGCCGCTCCAGGGCGGGTTGGTGTTTTTGAACTGCAGCGTCGCCTCCGCGACCGAGCCGCCGACGTTCGTTTGCCCACCCCGGTAGGCGAACGTCAGCAGCAGGCGGTCGCCGGCGCGAATCGGTGCGGCGTTGGTCTGCTGAAGCGCCACGGACCATGGGTTGGCGGCCGGGTCGGTCACTTCGATCCGCACGGCCGGCGTCTGTTCCGGCCCGGGGACCTGCGACCTCTTCGCCCGCTCGCCCCCGGCGACGACGAACCGCTCGACCACCGCCGCGTCCGAAGTGCCCAGCACGGGCGCGGCCGTGGCGTCCGGCCCGATGCGACCGGCGAGCTTGTCGATGCGGTTACGCTTCGCCTCGGCGACGGCACCGTCGAGCGTCGGGGCCGCGGCGGCGGCGGCCGTGTCGCCGGCCGCGGTGAGCTTCATGCCGCCGACCTCGAGCGTCTGCTCCTGGAAGCCCAGTGTCAGCACCACCGCCGCATCGCCGGCGGCGTAGGCTTTGTCGAAGGTGAACGGCAGGTCCAGCCGTGTCCAATCCGCGCCGACGTCGGCGGTGTGCTTCAGTGATTTTCTGAAGGGCGGGCTGTTGCTCTCGACGAAGACGCCAAGCTTGCCCGGGCCCCTGGCCCACAGCTCCAGGCTCGCCTCGCCGGCGACACCACGCTGCACAGGCACGCGCAGTTGTACCTGCCAAGGCTGCTCGAGCGCTTGGGGCACTTCAAAACGCACGGCCTTGTCGAAGGCGTCGTGCTGCGCATCGACGAGCGTTGCGGCACCGGGCATGTTCCGGCCCTGGTTGCCGCCGAGTGTCAGGTTCTCAGGCGGAAACCTCACCGCGTCGGCCGAGGCCGAGGAGGAGGCCAGAAGTAACATCGCCGCCAGCAGGGGCAGAAGCGTGCTGAATCGCATGGGATTCACTCCGTTTGTTACAAGAGGGCTTACCACCAGTCCGCGTACCAGTGGCGCTCGTTGTCCTCGCCGTTGCGGAGGAGGTCCTGGAGCTTGTAGTCGCCGTAGACGGCGGTTTCGGCCGAGCCGTCGTAGTAGCTCCGATTGGCCTTTTCGTTATGGCGAAAGGCGACGCCTGCCTGGCTGGCGACGGTCGTCTCGCCGAACGTCGCGTAGCGGTCGACGTCCTGCGGGCGAAGGTTCCAGCCGCAGGCGTCGGCGAAGGCCATCAGCAGCGACGGGTCGTCGATGCGGCTCACGCGGTGAGCGAGCGTCTTCGTCTGTGTCGTCGGTAACGCCGGCCAGGACAGGCCCGTGACGTTGTAGCCGTACGAGAACTGCATGCGTACGCCCTCGTCGGTCGCGTCCTGCTGGCCGGCCGTGGCATTCGGGCAGGCCAGGTCGTCCTGCCACCGGTCCGTCGAGCCGGTGGCGTCATCGGCGGCAAGCTGCCAGCGCAAGCCGGGCTGGGTGAACCAGTGGAAGTCCGGGTTCCACTGCCTGCCGGGGACATACCAGCCGTCGTACTCGGACATGTATCCGACGTTTGCCGTCCCGAGCTGCCGAAGGTTCGACAGGCACGAGACGGTCCGTGCCGCTTCATTCGCCCGGCTGAGCGTCGGTAGCAGGATGGCGATCAGCAGTGCGATGATGGCGATCACCACGAGCAACTCGACGAGCGTAAAGCCGCGGGTCCTGGACTGATGAAGCATGAAAGCCTCCGCTGAAAGTGAAGCCGGACGCGACCGGGGTCGCCCGGGCGCGTCCGGCCTGCCTCGGATTGCTACCGCCGACGTCGGCCGATCATGCCGCCGGCCAGGCCGAGCAGCGAAAGCGTCGCCGGCTCGGGGATAGCGCCTGTGGCGGTGATCCCGTCGATGTCGATGCGGAAGCGGTTTCCCGTCGCCGTGCCATCGGTGATACCCGTCCCGATGATCGCGAAGCCGACGCCGGTGATGTCGTCAAGGTTCGGCGAGCCGGCAGCGCCCAGGTTCGTGAAGCTGATAGACGGATCGAATGTCAGCCACGTCTCAGCGTCCGCGTCGGCGATATCGAGCAGGCCGGCCGTGCCGCGACTGGTTGAAGAGACAAACAGGTTGCCGCTGCCGTCGCGAATCAGTGCACGCGCAGAAACGACATTCGGGCTGTTCTCAATGTTCACGGCAAGGCTGTCGAGTTCGATCTGGCCGGCCTGGAACCCGCTCGCGAACGCGTTTCCTTGCTCGAAGAGAACGTAACCGCCGAAGTCAAACGTGCTCGCCGAAGACTGCTCCTGGCGTCGGGTCGCCTGAATCACGAACTTGTCGTCCTGTGGGGCCGCGACGCTCTCCTGCCCTTTGCTGTCGATGCGCCAGCGAGATAGATCGATCTGCCCGTCCGACGACGTAACCGCAAACCCGCCGACGGCGTTCGGCCCGGCGAGCGTTGCATTGACATTGGTGAGGTAATTGTCGTCGTCGGGGGATGTAAAAAGTGTGGTGCCCGCGGGAAGCGAGGTGGTGCCTAGTCCCTCGCCGACCATCACAGCGTTGGCGAAGCCGAACGTGTCACGGCTCACGTAGTTCCCACCCCAGTCGAAAACGGTCGCGGCCTGGGCAGAGCCTGCCAGTAGGCCGGCGGCCAAACACGTGCTGATTGCGTATCTCATCCTGCGTCTCCTCTCGTGATCTCATACCTTGACGGCTCGCGCCGTCTCGCCGGGCAACCATTGCCCGGCTACTTTCGTCGAGCGGACCGACCGCCCGCCGTTGAGCGTTTGAAGCAACATCTCTCCCGCCAGCTCGCCCATCGCCATGCGGTTGAAACTGACGCGCGACAACTGCGGCCAGAGGTAAGTCTCCTCGGCCGTCTCGTCGCAGCTTGCCAGGGCGTAGTCTAGCCCGGCGACAAGCCGACGCTGCGACCAGATCAACTGCGTGACCCGCGCCATGGAGGCGTCGGACGTCAGTACCGCGGTCGAAGCGTCCAACTCGTCGGCCAGCCGCTGCAGAAGGCCAGAATCCCGCTGCCCCGAGCGGAACCACGCCACGGGCCGGCGGTCGAAATCGACGCCGGCGTTCTGGCAAGCCTGCTGCGCGCCCTCGCGTCGCTCGCCGAAGCAGTACGTGACGACCTCGTCGGGCCGGTCGATGTAGAGGACCCTGCGGTAACCGAGCCGGACGAGCTCGCCCGCGGCCGTGCCGCCGGCGGCGACCTCGTCACGCCGAATGCACCCGCTCCTGCCGAAGCGGTTCGTATCGACGTAGACCGTCCGCCCGGACAGGTCCGGCAGTCGCTCGTCGAGGCGTTGCAGGTCCTCTGCGGAGCAATTGAGCACGGCAAGGGCGTCGACCATCCGCTCGGAGAAGAGCCGGCTCTTGGGCTCGTCGTCGCGGACGATGTCGTCCATCGGCACCAGGGCCAGGGCGTAGCCGGCCGACTCGACCACGCGGTTCATGCCCAGCAGCGCGTCGTAGCCGAAACGCTCGTCGCGGATGGCGACGGCGACGGTGCGTGTCCGGCCGTCGGTCATGCTTCGGGCGGCGGCGTTGGGCCGGTAGCCCATCTGGTCGGCGAGTTGACGGATGTGCCGGGCGCGCTCGACGGCGTCCGGGCGAAGCCCTTTGGCGCGACCGTTGAGCGCGTTCGACACGGTCATATGCGAAACGCCGGCTTTGAGTGCGATTTGTCGGATGGTGGCCATGGTCGAGTGGCGGAGTCGGTGACGGTGCTGCGCGGATGGGTGACGGCGCGGTGAGCACGAAGCGTTAACTTGTCTCGGTAAACGTTTCACGGTAAAAGTAGCTGCGCATCGGTCGGCCGTCAACCGTTTTCCTGCTGGCTGGCCGTTTTTGCGACTCCGGAGACCAAGCGATATGCACCAACCAACCCGCCAAGCCGCCGCCGTCCCTGATGTGGCCGATGTCGCACCCGCTGACTGGACGGCCCTCGACGCCCGTCCGGTACCCGCATGGTTTACCGAGGCGGGCTTCGGCGTCTTTGTTCACTGGGGGCCGTACAGCGTGCCGGCCTGGGCGCCACGCCGGCAGGACGTCGAGCACACCGGCCAGGCTTACGCCGAGTGGTACTGGCACTTCCTCGACCAGGCCGGCTCGCCGACCCGCCGCTTCCACGACCGACACCACCCCGGCCGCGACTACGCCAGCTTTGCCGACGGCTTCACCGCCGAGTTATATGACCCGGACGCCTGGGCCGAGCTCTTCGCCGCCGCAGGGGCACGGTACGTGGTCGTTACCGCCCGGCATCATGACGGGTACTGCCTCTGGCCCAGCGCCCAGTCGCCCGGCTGGAACAGCACAGACCGCGGCCCGGGCCGGGACCTCGTCGCGCCGCTGGCCGACGCCGTCCGGGCACGCGGCATGCGGTTTGGCCTCTACTACTCGCTGCTGCAGTGGCACCACCCCGACTGCACGCCCGAGCGGATCGACCGCTTCGTGAGCCGGCACATGCACCCGCAGCTGCAGGACTTGGTCCTGCGTTACCGGCCGGACCTGATCTTCACCGACGGCGAGTGGCTCACCGACGCCGAAGGCTGGCAGAGCCGCCGGTTCCTCACGTGGCTGTTCGAACACTCGCCGGTGAAAGACCACGTCGCCGTGAATGACCGCTGGGGCAAGGGCACCCGCTCGAAACACGGCGGGTACTGGACGACGGAATACGGCGAGATCGACGCCAGCGGCAAGAAGCTCGCCGCAGGCCACCGCCGCAAGTGGGAGGAGTGCCGCAGCATCGGCTTCTCGTTCGGCTTGAACAGGAATGAGCACCTGTCAGACTTCATGACGCCCCGGCAGTTGGCCGACCTCCGCCTTGACCTGAACGCCCGCGGCGGCAACCTGCTGTTGAACGTCGGCCCGGGTGCCGACGGGCGGATACCGTGGCTCATGCAGGACCGCCTGCTGGCCATGAACGCACTGCTCCGAACCGAAGAGGATGCCCGATGACCGACGCCGTGAAGATCGCCTTCGTCTCGACCGCGCACATCCACAGCCGTGCGTTTCTCAAGAAGATCGCCGCAACGCCCGGGCTCGAGCCGGCCGGGGTCTGGGACGATGTGCCCGAACGCGGCAAGGCGTACGCCGACGAGTTCGGCACGACCTTCGAGCCGGACCTGGCCAGGCTGGTGGGCGGCGAGGCCGACGCGTTCGTCGTCTGTGCCGAGAACACGCGCCACCTGGGCGTGCTGGAGCACGTGCTGCCGGCCGGCAAGCCGGTGCTGTGCGAGAAGCCGCTGGCGACGACGCTCGCCGACGCCCGCCGCATCCGACAACTGGCCGACGAGCACCACACGCCGCTGACCAGCGGGTACTTTCAGCCGTTCTTCGGCCACCACCGCGCCGCGATGGACGCCATGGCCGCCGGGCGGCTCGGCAAAGTGACGAACCTCTTCTTCCGCAACGCCCACCACGCCGCCTTCGGCCGGTGGTTCGACAACCCGGACCTGGCCTGGTTCACCAAGCCCGACCTGGCCGGCGGCGGGGCGATGCTCGACCTGGGCACGCACGCCGTCCACCTGCTGCTGCACGTGGCCGCCGCCGCCGGCAGCCGCCGCTGCACGCACGTCCGGGCGGACATGGCCAACCTCGCCGGCGTCTACCCGGACGTGGAGGACTGGGGCGTCATCGAGATGACCTTCGACGACGGCCGACGTGCCCGCGTCGAGAGTGCGTGGATCGCCACGACCCCCGGCACCGGCCTGGAGGCCTGGGGCACCGACGCCGGCCTGCAGGTGCGGCACGTCGACGCCAACCAGGTGCCCGTACTGACCCGCCCCGGCAAGCCGGACGAGCCGCTGGACCTCGCCGAAGCCCGGCCCGACCGCATCGACCGCCTTGCCGCGATGGCCCGCGGCCAGCTGCCCGCCGACGAACTCGCCGACGACTTGGCCGCCTGCCTGCAGGCCGTCGCCGTGATGGAAGCCGCCTACCGCTCCGCCGCGGCCGGCGGCGGGCGCGTCGACGTGGAAAGCGTTTGAATCAGACACAGCAAGGAGAGCTCATGAGCAAGCGCTTGAAGGTCGGCGTGATCGGCGTCGGCGGCATCGCCAAGACCCACCTGCCCGGGTGGAAGGACAGCCCCCACACCGAGCTTGTCGCGATGGCCGACATGAACGGCCAGGTGCTGCGTCGCGTCGCCGCGGAACACGACGTCGGGCGGCTTTACGAGGATGCCGCACAGTTGATCGCCGACCCGGAGGTCGACGTCGTCGACATCTGCACGCCGAACATGTTCCATGTGCCGCTGGCGGTGGCGGCGCTGCAGGCCGGCAAGCACGTCTACTGCGAGAAGCCGCTGGGCCCGACGCCCGACGGCATCCGGCAGATCATCGCGGCCCGCGACACGGCCGGTAAGCTGGTGATGACCGCCCACCAGATGCGCTTTGAAGGCGCCGCCACGGCAATCAAGGCGGAGATCGACGCCGGCGTGCTCGGCGACATCTACCACGCACGCGTGTGGTTCCTCCGCCGTACGCAACTGCCCTGCTGGAGCAAGGGGTTCGTGCGGAAGGACCAGTCCGGCGGCGGGCCGACGATCGACGTCGGCGTTCACGTGCTGGACCTGGCGCTTTGGCTCATGAACTTCCCCGAGCCCGTCGCCGTCAGCGGCGTGGCGCGGCGGCAGGTCTCGGCCGAACCGGGTGCCTTCAGCGACTGGGGCGGCACCGTCCCGGACGACATGGACGTCGAGGACTACGCCATCGCCTACGTCCGCTTCGCGAACGACGCCACGCTGATCCTGGAGACGAGCTGGCTCATGCACCACCCGGACAACCAGAACAAGATGTGGCTCTACGGCAACAAGGCCGGTGCCACCTGGCCGGATGCGATGCTCTACACGAGCGACAACGCCAGACGACAGCGGTACGACGTGAAGCTGACGAACATCCCGAAGGTGGACAACCCCCGCGCCGAGGCGTGCAAGGCGTTCGCCGAGGCGATCGCCCACGGCCGCCCGAGCCCGCTGCCGCCCGAGCAGTCGCTGACGGTGCAGCGCGTGCTCGAGGCCACCTACCGGAGCACCCAGACGAAGCGCGAGGTGCGGCTGGACGACGCGTCAGTCTGAGCGGCCTTGGTCGCTCCTGCATCCGCAGCGGGTATGCCGACGGCACGTGAGGACGCGGGACGATACACCCGAGGTGCGATTGCCTGCTTACGCCCCCGGCGGCGCGTAACCGGCCGAGGGGGCGTCCAGCACCAGCACGGCGTCCGGGCCGAGAGGCATGCCGATCGCCGCGGAGGTTTTCACCACGGCCGCCCGGCCCAAGTCGGCTTCCGTCGCTTTGCCGGTGCGCGGGTCGAACCACCAGACACGCCGGCCGCCGAGCCGCGGGAGTTTGATCGTCACGCTCGGCCACTGGAACGGGAAGTAGACCATCGCGTACGTCTTGCCGTCGCCGCAGGCCACCACGGCGTCCGCCGCGTCGCCGGCCTGCCCGCCGCGGGGCTCGATGACCTGCTCCAGCGGCAACGGCCGGCGGGTGAGCATTGGCCGGCTCTCGACGAGCCGGCGCAGGTGCCGCATGTGCGTGGCGCCGGGCAGGTGCAGCGCCGGCCGCCACGGCGTGCCGCCGCTGCACAACGGCTTGCGGCCGTCTTCCAGCATCTGCCACACGCCGCTCGCGCCGTACGTGTGCCCGCACGCCCCGGCGAACACGCTGCGGTACGCCACGGCCCGGACGTCGTGGTCGTTGAAGCGCCCGTTGGCCGGCTGGAAGAAGCGGGCGATGTCCTCGTACAGCGGCTCGGCGTTGAGGCAGGGTTTGGCCGGGGTTCTGGCGTAGTCCGGCGGCATCTTCTCGTGGCCGCCGGCCCAGCCGTAGAAGTGGCCGGTTTGCCGCATGTTGAAGTCGAGCCACGGCTCGTCGTGAAAGAACTCGGCGGAACCGGAGCCGCCCTGCGGGTGGTAGGTCATCAGGTGCTCGCGGCCGGCCTCCCCCTCCTTGATGCCGCGGACCAGTTCCCGCCACACGCCCTCGTACCCGGCCGGGTTGCGGTCCCCGCCGATGACCCACACGACGTCCGCCTCGCGGTAGCGCCGCCCGAGGAACCGCCCGTACGCCGCGGCGTTGCGGGCGTTGAGCGTCCCCTCACCCCCGGCCGCCCAGAGCCGCGGCCCGACCCAGTGGCCCCACGTGGGCAGCAGCGCCATCACGATGCCAAGCGCATTGGCCTGCCGCACGGCCAGGTCCACGAGCTGAAAGTAGGCCTCGTTGGGTTTGGCAGGGTCACCCTCGATGAGGGGCAGGTTGCCCTCGGCATTGGGCGTCGTCAGCCCGTCGCACTCGGCAAGGAGCACCGCCTGCACCACGTTGAACCCCTGCCCGGCCCGGGTCGTGAGGTAGTGCGAAACATCGTCACGGCGCAGGCGGTTGAACAGCTCCCACGCGGTGTCGGCCAGCCAGAAAAACGGCGTGCCGTCGGAGCTGACGAGATGACGGCCGTCGGGCGAGACACGAAGCATGCGGCCGATGATGCCGCGACGACGAACCCGCGGCAACCGATCCGCGCGGCAAAGCGTCCGCCGTCGTCATGGTGTAAGACCGCAGAGCACGCAGAGATTTGGAGACCGCAGAGAGGCACAGGAGTTCAAAAAATGGCTTGTATGCCACTATTTCCATCTCTTATCTCTCTGCGGTCTCCCAAACTCCCCGGTCTCTGCGTAGATCCAGCAGCCCTGGCGGCCTAAGCCCCGCGGACCGTGCCGCCGGCCTGGCGTTCTACGCTGCGGGCGATTTTGTCGCGCAGTTTGCCGACGTCTTTCTCCGTCAACGCTTTGTCCTGGCCTTGGTAGCTCAGGCGGTAGGCCAGGCTCTTCTTGCCGGTGCCGAGTGACTCGCCGCGGAAGACGTCGAACATCTCCACCGCCTCCAGCGAACCGCCGCCGGCCTGGCGGATGAGGCGCTGAATCGTCGCGGCCGGCGTCGCCTCGTCCACCACGAACGCCATGTCCTCCACCACCGGCTGCAGCCGGTTGACCGTCACCGGCGGGCTCTGCTGCTGCGCGTGCTTCAACAGCACGCCCAGGTGCAGCTCCGCGACGAACACCGGCCGCTCGATCGGCTGCTCCAGCCCGGCGCGAAGCTGCGGCGACAGCTCGCCGAGGGTGCCGGCGACGTCGTCGGCGAGTTTGAGCGTCGCGGCCCGGTCGGAGTAGAAGCCGCCGCCGGCCTTCTCGAACGCAGCCAGCTCCGCCGGCACGCCGAGCCGCGCCAGCAGGCCCTCGACGAGGCCCTTTAAGTCGAAGAAGTCGAACGCCCCGGCGTCGGCCGCCTCGGCGAAGTGCCGCGCCTGCCGCGGGCCGGTCAGGCCGATGCACAGCCGCCGCTCCTCCGCCGGGAGCGTGCCGTCGCCGCACTCCGGCAGGTAAACCCGGCCCAGCTCGAACGCCGCCTGCCGCTGCGAGAAGCGCGTGTTGTACGAGAGCGTCTCCACCATGCTCACGCGCATGCTCCGGCGGAGCACTTCGCGGTGGCTCATCAGCACGTTCTGCAACGCGACATACGGCGCGCCGGCCTCGGCCAGCGCCAGCTTCTCGTGCGCGGCGCGGGTCGTCAGGGAGTAGGCCACCGCCTCACTCAACCCGGCCTGCAGGCAGTAGCTGCGGGCGGCGGTTTCAAGCTCCTGCAGTGCATCGGTAAACGGCGGCGGCAGCTCGTCGGCGAGGCGGCGGCTCGGCACCGCGTCGAAGCCGATGACCCGCGCGACCTCCTCCGTCAGGTCGGCCGGGTGGTTGATGTCCAGCCGGTACCACGGCGAGCGGCAGGCCAGCACCGGCTCGCCCGGCAGGGTGTGCAGGCCGAGGGTGCCGTCCGGGTTCTTCTCCGCGGCGTCGGCGGGCAGGGCGGGCAGGTGTTCGGTCTGCACTTCGAGCCGGTTCAGCACACCCGCGGCCTGTTCCAGCGAGACCGGGATGCCGATCTGCCGCTCAAGCTCACTGGCCGAGAGGTAGACGTGCCGCGGCGGCCGCGGGGCCGGGTGGCAGTCCACCGCATCGGGCAGCACCTGGCCGCCGGCGGTTTGCAGGAACAGCTTGAGCGCGCGGGCCCCGGCCGGGGCGCAAAGGCCCTCGGGTACGCCGCGGGCGTAGCGGTAGGAGCTTTCGCTGCTGAGGCGGAACCGCTGGCTCGTCCGGCGGACGCTCACGTTGTGGAACGTGGCCGATTCCAGCAGCACGTCGGTCGTCGTCTCGTCGATCTCGGTATCAGCCCCGCCCATCACGCCGGCCAGTGCGACCGGGCCGCGTTCGTCGGCGATGACGATGTCCCCGGCGTCCAGCTTGCGCTCGACGTGGTCGATCGTGGTGATCGTTTCGCCGGACTTCGCGGCCCGCACGGTGATGTGCACTTTGCCGGCGCTGCTGCGGGCCAGCAGCTTGTTGAGGTCGAACGCGTGCAGCGGCTGGCCGAGCTCCAGCAGCACGTAGTTGGTGACGTCGACGAGGTTGCTGATCGGCCGGACGCCGCCGGCCGTCACGCGGGCCTGCATCCACGCCGGGGCCGGGGCCACCTTCACGCCGCGTACCACGCTGGCGATGTACCGCGGGCAGAGCTTGGCGTCCTCGATGCTCACGCTCACCAGGTCGCTTGTGGGCGTGGTGCCGGTGCGGTCCACCGCACAGTCGGGGAAGGTGAAGGGCTGCTGGCTCAGCACGCTCACCTCGCGGGCGACGCCCACGACGCTGAGGCAGTGGGCCACGTCCGGCGTGATGGCGATCTCGAGGATGTCGTCCCCCAGCACGCGCACGGCCGGCGTGCCCGGCTCGGCCGTGCCGGGCGGCAGGACGATCACGCCCTCATGCTCCTCGGAGATGCCCAGTTCCTTCTCGCTGCAGAGCACCCCGGCCGACTCCACCCCACGAAGCTTCCCGGCCTTCACCTTCGCGCGCTTGGGCGTGTCGGCATAGGCGTCCACCATCTGCCCGCCCGGCAGCGCGACGACGACGTAAGTGGGCGGAAGAGCCCCTTGATCCCTCGATCCCTCGATCCCTCGATCCCTCAACACAAAGATATTCGGCGCCCCCGTCACAATCTGCACGACGTTGCCGTGCCCCACATCCGCCCGGCAGACAACGAGTTTGTCGGCGTCGGGGTGTTGTTCCACGCTCAGCAGGCGGGCGACGACGACCTTGTCCGGCTCCCACCAGTCGCCGACGCGGTGGACCGCGTCCACCTCCAGCCCGGCGAAGCTCAGCCGGTCCGCCAGGGCGTCGGTTGATAGGCCAGGGTTGCAGTAATCATGAAGCCAGGAGCGTGGAACGAGCATGGGCGGCCCATTATGCGGCCGTGCCCCCCGGCCCGCCAGTGTCAGGCGAATCCAATGCGCTCGCGGCCGGTTCTGAAAGGTTGCCCTGCTGAATCCGCCGCGGTTTGCACCTACCATCCGGGTGATGACGCTCGCAGCCGCACCAGCCCACAGTACGTTCGACGTGCACGCCGTCCGCCGGGATTTTCCGATCCTGCAGCAGCAGGTCCACGGCCACCCGCTGGCTTACTTGGACAACGCCGCCACCACGCAGAAACCCCAATGCGTGATCGACGCCATCACCGACTACTACACCCGCTACAACGCGAACATCCACCGCGCGACGCACACGCTGGCCGAGCAGGCCACGCGGGCTTACGAGGACGCCCGCCGGGCCGTCGCACGTTTCATCCATGCTCCCGAGGCGCGAAGCTGCATCTTCACCCGCGGCACGACCGACGGCATCAACCTCGTGGCCCACGCGTATTTGGCCCAGCGGCTCAAACCGGGTGACGAGGTGCTGCTGACGGCGCTGGAGCACCACTCGAACATCGTGCCGTGGCAGATGGTGTGCGACGCGGCCGGGGCGAGGCTGCGCATCGTGCCGATCCTCGACGACGGCGACGTGGACTACCCCGCGTTCGAAGCGTTGCTATCAGAAAAAACCAAGTTCGTCGCCGCGACGTGGCTGAGCAACGCGCTGGGCACCGTGGTGGATGCGCCTCGCATCGTCGCGGCCGCGCATAAGGTGGGGGCGAAGGTGCTGATCGACGCGGCCCAGTGGGTCGGGCACTTCCCGACGGACGTGCAGGCGCTGGACGCGGATTATGTCGTCTTCAGCGGGCACAAGCTGTTCGGGCCGACGGGCATCGGCGTGCTGTGGGGCCGGGCCGGGCTACTGGAGGAGGCCGGGCCGTACCAAGGCGGCGGCGACATGATCGAGACCGTCACCTTCGAGAAGACCACCTACGCCGGGCTGCCGAACAAGTTCGAGGCCGGCACGCAGGACATGGCCGGGGCCGTCGGCCTGGCCGCGGCCATCGAGTACCTCACGAACCTCGGCCTGGCGAACGTTCACGACCACGAGGCGGCGCTCCTGGCCTACTGCCGCCAGCGCCTCGCCGAGGTGCCGGGCGTGCGGCTGCTGGGCGGCGCCAAGGAGAGCGCGGCCGTCTGCTCCTTCGTCTTTGAAGGTGCCGACCTGCAGGCCCATGACCTGGGCGTGTTGCTGGACGGCTACGGCGTGGCCGTGCGCACCGGGCACCACTGCTGCATGCCCCTGATGCACCGCCTCGGCGTCGCGGCGACCGTCCGCGCGAGCTTCGCGTTCTACAACACGACCGAAGAAATCGACCAGCTTGTGGAGGCGCTGGAGGGGATACGCGGGAAGTTTTCAGGGAGGCACGAAGGCACCGGGGGAAGGCACGGAGGCACGGAGGCACGGAGGCACGAAGGGGAAGATGCGGAGGCGGATTACCCGGAGGCCAGCGCTTCCAGCATCGACGAGGCCGCGCGGGAGATGGTGGAGACGTTTGATTTCCTGCCCGACTGGAATGAGCGGATGCAATTTCTGCTGGAGCTTGGGGACAAGGTCAAGACGATTCCCGAGGGGCAGAAGAACGAGGCGACGCGCGTCCACGGCTGCCAGAGCACGGTGCACCTCACGGCCCGCCTGAAGCCGGGCACGGCCGACGTCGTGCAGTTCGTCGCCGACTCCGACGCGGCCATCGTCAAGGGCCTCATCGGCCTGCTCCAACACGTCTACGCCGGCCAGCGCGCCGCGGACATACTCGCATTCGATATCGAGGCCTTCCTGAAACAATTGGGCCTGGACCAACACCTGACCGTCGGCCGGCGCAACGGGCTGGAGGGGATGATCAAGCGGATCCAGTTGCTGGCGCGAAGCTTGTCAGGAAGGCACGAAGGCAAGGAGGCACGAAGGCACGAAGGGTAAATGCATGCCGAAGGGTTGTGCCTTGTCGCCGGGTGGCTTGTACCGTCATTCAAGGTGTTTCATCTTAGAACCGACTTCAACAACACCAAGGAGGCAGGCAGGCACCAAGTATAGATCAGCACACACGAAGAACGTCTTCCCCTTCGTGCCTCCGTTCCTTCGTGCCTCCGTTCCTTCGTGCCTCCGTTCCTTCGTGCCTTCTTCCCAAACCATGACTTACAAGAACCCCAACAGCAAAGTCAGCCTCGGCGTTAACAACCCGAATGACAAGGTCGAGCAGTTGCGCAGGCAGTTTGCCGAGGAGCCGGACCACGGGCGCGAACCGCAGAAGAATGAGGCGAACAAGACGCCGATCGACCGCGCGCTCGAGGACAAGGCGGCCGACGTGCGGCAGGTGGAGGAGCGCATCATCGACGCCATCCGCACCGTCTACGACCCGGAACTGCCGATCAATGTTTATGACCTGGGGTTGATCTATCGGATTGATGTTCGGGACGGGAAGGGATCGAGGGATCAAGGCATCAAGGGATCAAGCGGGGAGGAAGGCGCTGCTTCCCTTGATCCCTCGATGCCTCGATCCCTTGATGCCTCATATCAAGTCGATATCGACATGACATTGACGGCCCCGAACTGCCCGGTGGCCGGGGAGTTGCCCGCGGCCGTGCAACGTGCCGCGGCCGGCGTGGCCGGCGTGGGTGCGGTCACCGTGAAACTCGTCTGGGAACCGCGCTGGGGGCGCGACAAGATGAGTGAAGCCGCACTGCTTGAGCTGGGCCTGCTGTGAATGCAATCCCTCGTGCGTGAGGCCGTCGCGCAGTGTGTCACGGTCGTACGCGACGTGGACATGCAGGTCGCCAGGCGGTTGTGTCTGCTTTGTTTGCCGGCGGGAGGTAGGGCCGCGGCCGGGCTTGCCGTGAAGCGGTACGGCCAGCGCGGTGCCTGCACCTCCATTTTGCCGGCTCAGGTGAATGTAACGGCCGCGCCTGCCGGTGTAGAGCAGGCCGGTGTAGAGCACGCGGGTGTAGTGCCCGGCGGTGCAGGCCCTGGCGGTAACCCTCGGGCCTCATGCGATTGCCTCGGGCACGAGGTACACCGCGGACTTGCCGGTATGGTCGGAGGTGTAGACGACATGCCGGCCGCTCGGGCTGAAGTACGGGTGAACGTGGCCGGTTTCATTGACCACCGCACTGGAGTTTGGCCAGCAGAGGGCTTGCGATGCGCCGGTGGTCATGTCGATCAGCAGCAGTTCGTTGTTGTGCGGGTCCTGCACGTCGCTGACCATCCAGCGGGCGTCCGCCGAGAGCATGGAGTGGCCCAGCTTGCGGTCCGGGGAGGCGTAGGCGACCTGCCGGTCGCAGCCGTCGACGTCGACCGACTCGATGGCCGCCGGCACCCACGTGCCGACGGTCTTCACGTGGTAGTACTGCCGCAGCGGGGCGGCGGGGGAGAAGTACTCGTGGGTGGCGCGGAAGCCCGGAGGGACGATGAGGTACGGCTGGAGTTCGCCGGTGAGCAGGTCCAGCTTCCAGTTTCGGGCGCGGTCGGCGGGTGAGCGGTCCAGGTGGTCCTGGTGGTCCGGCAGGACGCCGAATGTGGTGAAAGCCTCGCCGGTGCAAGGGCAGAGCAGGTGGCAAATGCTCCTGACGGCGTCAGGCCAGCGTAGCAGAATGCGTGGGGTGGCCTCGGGCCCGTCGCAGGTGGCGATGCCGTGTCGGCCGGCGGCGTCGGTGAAGTGCAGGACCAGGATCTGCCCGCCGGCGGCGAAGCGGAGGGCCCGCCAGGCCATGCCGGGCTCGGCCGGGGCGGGCGTCATCGGGCGGCGGGCCAGCGAGACGATGTCAATGTGCCAGTACCGCCCGTCTGCGAGGCAGACATACCCCTTGCCGTCGTGGTGCATGGTCGGCCAGCGGTTGTCCGCGTGGTTGCCGGGCACGCGGGTGACGTCGTCGGTGAGCAGGTCGAGTCGGTAGGTGTGCCACGTGCCGCCGCGGTCGGCGTTGAAGAGCAGGTAGCGTTCGTCGGCGCTGAGTGCCTGGAGGTAGAAGTAGGTGCCAGGGCAGTTGCAGTCGTCCCAGGGGGTGAGCTTGATGACGTCGCGGCCGGTGCGCGGGTCGGCGAAGCGGTTTCGTGCGGCCAGGGGCTTGTCGAGCAGTGTCATGAATCCTCCCGCCGGATAATAACGTTACTTTCAAGCCGCACAACGGCATTCGCCGCGCCGGATGAGGCGTGTGGCTTGGGGAAGAACAGCCTTGACGCCCACTATGTTGACGATAACATGAACTTTGTCGCTTTACCCCGAGGAGGATGCGATGAAGCGAAGTAAAGGGTTCACGCTCGTCGAGCTGCTTGTGGTGATCGGCATCATCGCGCTGCTGATATCCATCCTGCTGCCGTCCCTCTCCAAGGCGCGTGAGGCGGGCGTTCGCACGGTATGCCTCAGCGGGCTGCGGCAACTTCACGCCGGGTTCACGATGTACGGGACCGAGAACAAGGGGTACTTCGTCCCGCAGGACGTGGTCGGTGCAAACGGCAGCGGGCCCTACGCACGCTGGTTCAACTCCCTCGAGCCGTACCTCGGCGAGGTCGATAGTCAGGACGAGTCGCAGATCTACAACTGCCCGGCCGACCAGGACGCCGCTCCTTTGAACGGCCAGAGCTACCAGTACAACTTCGAACTCGGCGAGTACAACCCGAGCTACGCCCCGAACCGATACGTCGGCTTCAAGTCCAGCGGCGTCAACGGCATCCCTGCGTTTCCCGGCGTGCCGAGGCCGAACGTCGACGGCGACAAGATGAACCGCATGGTCGTCTTCTTCGACGGCGTCTGGGACAGGCCCGGCTCCACCCCCTGGCGGGACAACGCCGGCGGTGCCGGCTCGGCCACACCCTATACAAACCGAACGCCCGGCTGGCAGACGCGGTTCGTCGGAAATGGTGCCAGCACCGGCATCGCGCCACGTCACGGCCGGAAGGTCGAGGCCAACTTCATCGCGCTGGCCGGGAACGCCACGACCATCGAAGTCGGCGAAGACTGGACCTTTCAGCACTACTGGGAACTGCGCGACTTCCGCTGGCGCGACTGGGGCCTGGCCTGGCGCGAGAGCGACATGCAGTACCCCTTCCCGTTCTAATCCGCGGCGTGCGGTGGCCTCAGACAGGGCCGGGGGCGGTCGGTCGTTCCTCGAAGCGGCCTGAGGCGGCCGGCACGGTGCGCATCACCGGGATTTCTCCCCGTTTCACTGCAACTTCCGCATCAGTCGCTGCGACAAGACGGGGCTGAATGCTCCGCGGCGGCAGCGGCTGCTTGGGCCGTTGCACCTTCTTGAGCAGGTGCTCGACGGCGACGGCGCCGAGTTCCTCCTGCGGGATGATGACCGAATCGACGGTGCCGAAGCCGGTCTGCACGGCCGTATCGCCGAAGCCGATGATGGGCAGG
>JBHJOM010000045.1:0-32864 GCA_050329715.1 Phycisphaerae bacterium | reverse complement strand
GGGAAGGCACGGAGGCACGGGGGGTTGGGATCGAGGGGGACAATCAGGCAAGGGGGGTAGAGGCCGGGCGCATGGGTGCCCGGCCTCTTTGTTGTCGTGCACGTTCGGCAGGCCGACGTCACCCTGTTGCCGGCTGCCTGGTCCCTGCTGCCTGGTCCCTGCTGCCTCGCCGCCCGCTGCCTCGCCGCCCGGTCCCACAGCGGCGATGCGAGCGTCGAAAATCCCCCCCGTCGTTGCGGTCTTCCAAAACCATATGTCTCTGTGCCCTCCCACCCTCCGTGACCTCTGTGCCAATCCTGCTGCCCGCTGCCTAATGCCCGCTGCCCGCTGCCTGCCTGTCCAGCGACTACAGCCAGAAGGAGAAGTAGATGTAGATGCCCAGCACCAGCCCGGCGACGAGGAGGCTCAGGAAGATGTCCCAGCCGTTCCAGCTTTCGCGGATTTCGCGTTCTTCTTCGGGCGTGCGGGTGCCGTAGGTCAGGCCGGTGAGTGATCCGGGTTCGGGGGCTCGCGTGGCCAAGCTCGCGCCGACGACGATGACGACGCAGATGCCGAAGAGCACGCTGGAGAAGTAGAGGAAGTTGAACTCCGCGACGGCCGCGAGCCAGCCGGGGCCGGTGAGGGTTCCGGCACCGAAGAGGTCCTGCAGGATCATCTTGCCCATGCCCAGCGCGAAGCCGATGAGCAGGCCCGCGGTCGCACCGACGTGGTTGATCCGCCGCCAGAAGAGCCCCAGCAGGAAGACACTGGTGATCGGCGGGGCGAGGTAGCCCTGCACCTGCTGCAGGTAGTTGTAGAGGCCCAGCTCGCTCACGGCGGACATCACCGGGATCCAGAGCAGCCCCAGCACCACGACCACGCCCGTGGCGACGCGGCCGACGTTCACCAGGTGGCTTTCGGTTCGGCCGGGGCGGAGGCGCTCGTAAATGTCTTTGGTAAACAGCGACGCCGAGGAGTTGAAGAGGGAACTGAGCGAGCTCATCAGCGCCGCCAGCAGCCCGGCGACGACCAGCCCGCGCAGCCCGGACGGCAGGAGGCCGGTGACGAGGCTGGCGAAGACTCGGTCGCCGTCGATGATCTCTTCGTCGGGGAGGGCTTGGGTTGCCACGGGCGGGCTGCCGGCGGTGGCTTCGCCGTCTGCCGCCGGCACGGGTTCGGTCGCGGCCGCTTCGGTGAGCGGTGTGGTTACGCCGAGTGTCTCGGCGGTCTCGCCGGAGACGGTTTTCATGGGCAGGTTCATCAGGCCGCGTTCGTGGAGTGCATAGCCGATGAGCCCCGGGATGATGAACAGCAGCACCGGCAGCACCTTGAGCACGCCGCCGAAGAGCGCGCCGCGGCGGGCGTTGCGCAGGTCCTTGGCGCTGAGGGTGCGCTGCACGATGTACTGGTCGGTACACCAGTACCAGATGCCGACGATCGGGCTGCCGATGAGGATGCCGAGCCAGGGGAAGTCCGGGTCGTCGATCGGCCGCCAGAGGGCGAAGCGGTCGGCCTTCTCGCCGATGGTCGTCTGCAGTTCGCCCCACCCGCCGAGCATGTTCAGTCCGATGGTGGTGATGCAGACCGAGCCGATCAGCAGGATCACGGCCTGCACGGTGTCGGTGTAGAGCACCGCCCGCAACCCGCCGAAAATGGTGTAGATGCCGGTGAGGATGACCGTCGCGATCGCACCGATCCAGAACGCATTTTCCGGCGAGCCGAACGTCTCGGGCAGCAGCACCTGGAACACCTTGGCACCGGCGTAAACCGTCACGCTCACCTTGGTGAACACGTAGGCAAGCAGCGACACGACCGACAGGATCATCCGCACGGTCGCGCTGAAGCGCTTCTCGAGGAACTCCGGCACAGTGTAGACGGCCGAGCGGTAATAGAACGGCACGAAGACCCACGCCAGGAGCAGCATGATCCACGCGTGCAATTCGTAGTGGGCCATGGCCATGCCGGTGGTGGCCCCTTGCCCGGCGAGGCCGACGACGTGCTCCGAGCCGATGTTGCTGGCAAAGAGCGATGCGCCGATGACCAGGAACCCCACGTTCCGGCCGGCCAGGAAGTAGTCGGCCGTCGTGTCCTGCTTCTGCGACGCCCACCAGACGATGCCGATGAGCACCGTGAAGTATGCCCCGACGACCAGCCAATCCAATAGTCCCAACGATTCCACGCGACACCCTCTCTCTGCTAGAAACGCAATGCCAGGTGCAGGCCGAGTATGACGGCCGTGTCACGGTCGGTGCCGCCGGGGTCGTGTATGACCTGCAGCACCGGCTGAAGCTGCGCCCACTCGGTCAGGTGCACATTGTAATAAGCTTCGAGGAAAGTCTCGGCGTCGGTGCCGTCGAGCACCGTGGCCATGCGGTCGTCGCCGAACTCGTTGACGACGACGCCGGCGGCGAAGCTGTCGTTGACGCGGCCGGGGATCGGTTCCTTCACGAGGAAGCCGCCCTGCCAGTAGCGTTTGGGCTCGACCGAGTCGCCGTCGGCGGTGCCGAAGCGGAAGAAGAGGCCCAGCTGGTCCGACAGGTCCTGGTCGAAGCTGACGGCGAAGCCTGTGGCCGAGGAATCGACCGTGCCGGCCGCGGTGTTGAACCCGCCGCCGTGGTGCCACCCGATGAACCGGTAAACGCCCTCGCGCCCGCCGAACTCCGGCTTGAGCCCCACCTCGACGATGCTGAAAAGGTCCGGGTCGTCCACGAGGGAACTGAGGCCCACTTCGCTGGGCGTCTGGCTGGCGTTGCTCGTCCCGGCCGTCACGTAGATCCACTCGGCCTCCTTCGGCTGATAGGTCGCCATGACGCCCAGCGTGTTGCCGGTAAGGGGGATCGTTGTGTTGTGTGCAAAGCCGTAGCTCAGGAAGTTGTAGAAGCCGTAGCGGTTGGTATCGACCCAGTCGCCGACGTCGAACTTGCCGACGCGGAGGGTGAGCTGGTCTTCGAGAAGGTCCTGCTCGTAATAGAGGTGCAATACAAACACGTCCTGGTCGGTGCGGGCGAACTGGTCGGTGTTGGCGAAGGAGCCGATGGTTTCGTCGAACCCGTCTCCCCAGCCGCCGCGGACGGCGAGGCTGGCGCGGGCGTTGTCGGTGAAGCGCTGCCGCAGCAGCAGGTCGTAGCGTGAGACGAGGTCGCTGTTGCCGGTCTCGGGGCCGGAGAGGGCGTTGCGGTAGACGAAGTCGAGGTTCAGGCCGACGCTCAGGCCGTGCTCATCTTCGACGCCTTCCTTGAAGGCCTTCCACCGTTCCCAGCGTGTCTGCGGGGAGTCGGGGGCTTGGACGGGCTCGTCGAGTTCGATGCGGGCCGGGTCGGGCGGCTCGGCGGCGGGGTCGGCGGCGGGGTCGGCTTGGGCCGGTGCGCGTGCGGGGTCGGCGGCCAGCCAGCCTGCGCATAGCAGGCCGATGGCCACGGCAGGACGTAGGTGCTCCACAACGCCTCCACGTGTTCGAACAGATTCACTTCGCACCCAAAGCGCGAACCGTTGCCCGAACGTTGCGAACCGGGTGCCGAACAACGTCAATCTGTCAGATTCTGCTGCCGGTCCGCCCGCGGGCGTGAATGTCTCGCCCGGGCTACACTCTGGCCGTGAAGCTGGACGTACTCAAAGAAAGCGAACCCTGGTACGCCGACGGGCTGGCGTTTAGCTGCACCCAGTGCGGCAACTGCTGCACCGGCCCGCCGGGCTATGTCTGGATCAGCGACGTGGAGATCGACCGACTGGCCGAGTATTTGAAGCTGCCGCGGGCGGAGGTGATCAAACGGCACGTGAAGAAAGTCGGCGGCGGCCTGAGCCTCAAGGAGCGACGGAATGTCAGGGGCCAGCACGATTGCGTCTTCCTGGAGACCCGCACCGACGCCCAAGGCCGGGTGACGACCCGCACGTGCACCGTCTACCCTGTCCGCCCGATGCAATGCCGGACCTGGCCGTTCTGGGAAGGCAATCTGAGCAGCCCCGAGGCGTGGGAGGCGGGCAGAACGCGTTGCCCCGGCATGGGCCGCGGGTCAAAGCGCGACCGCGGGACGATCGAACACATCCGCGACGCGAAGGACTGGGACGAGCTGCCCGGCTAACCAAACGCCGGCAGGGCACTGCCGATTGCGTTCATTGAAAAAGCGCAGAGAACGCGGAGATCGGGGCATCGGAGAGGTGGAACCTGACCGTTGTGCCAACCCGACAAGGTTTCAGTTTGATTTTGAACCACTTTCGTTCCGACGGACGGGATTCGGTTTTTAGTCACGCCGGCCGCAGTTCGCGCCTCTGCGATCTCCCGATCTCTGCGGTCTCTGTGCTTATCCAGCTGCCAGGCGTCTGGACGCATCATGTGCTGACCGGCTGACATCCGGGCGTCTCGTCGAGGTGGGTCACAGGCGTCAGCGGGAGCCGTTCCGCTCGAGCAGCGCCCTTGCCGCGGCGATGCGGACGGTCTGGCAGTGCAGTTCGGTCGTCATCTCGCGGCGTTTGTTGTAGCCGCCGCCGTACAGCACGACGGTGGCGATGCCCCGCCCGCGGAGCAGGTCGATCGTCCAGGCGTCGCGGCGGGCCATCTCGGCGGTCGTGAGCTTCATCTGGCCGAACTGGTCGTCCTCGTGCACGTCCACCCCGGCGATGTAGAAGGCGACGTCCGGCTCGAACGCGGCCACGGCCGCCGGCAGCGTCGCCTCGAGCGCCTCGAAGTACGCCGGGCCGGTGGCCCAGCGGGGCAGGGGCACGTCCAGGTCGCCAGGGACTTTCTCGCTCGGGTAGTTCTTGCCCACGTGCACGCTGTAACAGAACACGAACGGGTCGTCGGCGAAGATCGCATGTGTGCCGTTGCCCTGGTGGGCGTCCAGGTCCACGACCATCAGCTTGCGGTACGGCTCCTCGTGCTGCAGCGCGCGGACGGCGACGGCCACGTCGTTGAAGACGCAAAAGCCCTGGCCGGAATCCGGGAAGGCGTGGTGCGTGCCGCCGGCCAGGTTGCAGGCGATGCCGTCGGTGACGGCCGCCCGTGCCGCGGCGAGCGTGCCGGCCACGGCGTTGTGGCTGCGGAGCGAGAGCGCCTCACTCGGCGGCAGCCCGAGCTTGCGTGCGGTGAGGTCGTTGAACGCGCCGGTGCGAATGCCGGTGAGGTACGCCGGGGTGTGAACACGGAGCAGGTCGGCGTCGGTCGCGAGGCCGGGGTCGAGCAGGTCGGCCGGACGCAACGTCTGTTCCGCGACGAGTTGACGGGCCGAGTCGGGGAACTTCTCCATCGGGAAGACGTGGCCCGGGGGCAGCCGGACGAAATACCTCGGGCCGGAAAAGCATCGCAACATCCGCCGATGGTAGCCGCGTGAAGGCACTCCCGGCCGAAGGTGGCGGGGCGTCGGACGAATCGATCCGTCAAGAAATCATCATATCGACAGGCGTGGCAACCGCATTGCAGCCCGGCCGGCTGCGAGTGGCGAAGGTACGCCGCTCATACGAGATGGAACCCGCACCCCCCGGGAGTTAATCAATGAAAACCTCACGAACCTTACGCCACATGCTGGCGGCGACGGCGGCCGTCGGCGTCATGGCATTCGGCTTCGGCTTGCAACACCAAGCCGACGCACAGCAACGCCAACAGCAACCCCGACAACAAGAACAACAACAGGGCCAACAGCAACGCGAAGGGCAGCAGGCGCAGAACACCATGATGTTCCCCGGCGGCGACGAGGCGAACGCGATCATCGCCGTCACGCGGCAGGGGCCGACTGAAGTCCGCGTCGGGCAGACCTACGACTACGAGATCTTCGTAGAGAACCTCTCGGAGAACACCGTCAATCAGGTGAAGGTGACGGAAATGCTCCCGGCCGGCCTGTCCCTTGAGAACGCCCAGCCGCAGCCCAGCGATCAGGGCCAGATGCAAGGCATGCAAGGCATGCAAAACATGCAAGGCATGCAGGACCAACAGGGCATGCAGGGCCAGCAACGCCAGCAGCAAATGCGCCAGGGCATGCAGGGCCAGAACCCACGCATGCAGCAGGGACAGCAGCAACAGCAGCAGCAACAGGGGCAACGCCAGCAGAACCAACAAAGGCAGCAGCAGGAACGCCAAGGCCAGCAGGGCGCACAGGGCCAGCAGGGTGCACAGGGCGACGTGGCCGGCGTGCAGGACCAGGTCTGGACGATCGGCGAGAACCCCCGCGGCCAGCAGCAGCAGGGCCGGCAAGCCGACGCACAGATGGCCCAGGGCCGCCAGCAAGGCGAACAGGACCGGCAGCAGGCCCAACGCCAGCAGGGGCAGCAGCAGCAGGGGCAGAACCAGCAGGCCCAACGCCAGCAGAACCAGCGGCAGGGCCAGCAGGCTCAGCAGGCTCAGCAGGGCCAGACGGTAAGCTGGAACCTGGGTTCCATACCCGCCGGTGAGACCAAACGCATTCAGGTCTCGACCGTGGTCGAGCAGGCCGGCGAGATGGAAACCTGCATCAGCGTCACCTACGAGCCGACCCTCTGCACCATGCTTACGGCGATCGACCCGGAGATTCAGATCACCAAGCAGGCCCCTGACCGGGTCGACATCTGCGACCCGATCGAGATCGTCTACATCATTCGCAACACCGGCACCGGTGCCGCCGAGAACATTCGGATCACCGACAGCCTCGGCGACGGCCTGATGACCGCCGAGGGCGGCGAGTCGTTCGAGCAGACGATCGAAAGCCTCCCGGCCGGCGAAGAGCGTCGCCTCACCGTGCAGGCCCGCGCCAGTGAGCCGGGCGAGTACGGCAGCCGTGCCCGGGCCGACAGCCGTGGCGACGAGGTGCAGAGCCGCCGGACGGAAACGACCGTCATCGCCCCGGAACTCACCATGAGCGTCGAGGCCCCGCAGGACAACATCGAGGTCGGCCAGCCGGCGACGTTTACGATCGAGATCATGAACAAAGGCGAAGCCGCCGCCGAGGCCACCAAGCTCGCGCTGCAAACGCCGGAGGTCGGCTCGGTCGCTTCCATCAATATGCGGCAACAGCCCGAGCCGGGCGAAGCCCAACTGGCCGAGGGTCGCCAGGGCGACATGGAGATGCAGGAGGTCGACGGCGAAACTGTAGTTGACCTGGGCACCATTGAGCCGGGCCAGAGCCGCACGCTGCAGGTGCAGGTGACGCCCGACGAGCAGGGTCGCATCGTGCTGGCCGCCGGTGCCGCCGCCCGTTGTGAGGCCGCCCAGGAGCTGGGTCTGGCACTCGCCGAGGGTGCCGCACAGGTCGAGGCCGTGGCATTTCCGGCACTCGTCGTCGAGATGGTCGACCGGGTCGACCCGGTGAGCGTCGGCGAGGAGACCGTTTACGAGATCTCCGTGAAGAACCAGGGGCGCGGCGAGGCACAGAACATTCAGATCACCGGCACGTTGCCGCAGGGTCTGGAGTTTGCCGGTGCCGAGGACGAGAGCGTCGAGGCCGACGGCCAGACGATCAACTTCCCGGCGATCGAGTCGCTGCCCGGCGGTGAGGTTCGAACCTTCTACGTGACGGCCCGCGTCACCGAGGCGGCCGGCCCGCAGCAGTTCCGCATCGAGGTGGCAGCCCCGTTCCTCGACAAGCCCGTCATTGAAACCGAGCCCACCCGGCTCCGGTAAACCCGGACAGGCAAGCGTGACAACGCCGACGGCACCCCCGCAACCGCGGGGGTGCCGTTCGTTGTATCGGGCGTAAAAACAACCGGCGAACGTGCCACAGGCGGCCGTGCTACTTGATCCCGCTCGCGGCGGACTCGGCGGCACTCTTCACCGCCAGGATCTGCACGGCTTCGTTCCGCTTCACGTCCAGCAGCGTGCGGCGGCCCATGACCGTCGTCATCTCCACCTGCCCCTCGACGATCTGCCGCTCCTGCACGCGGCTATGACTCTCCAGGAATGCCAGCAGCCGGCCGTCGGTCACGTCCGCACGCAAGGTTACCTCCACCTGCTGCCCGCGGATGTAGGCGTAGACCTTCTCCTGAAGCTCCGCCAGCCCGGCACCGGTCTTGGCGCTGATCGAAATCGCCTCGCCGTGCAGCGCACGCCAATACGCGGCCTGCTCGCGGCCTTCGTCCGTGTCCGTCTTGTTCAGGAGCAGCAACTCGGGCTTGTCACCGGCGCCGATCTCGTCGAGCACCTCCCGCGCGGCGGTGTACTGCTGCTCGGCCCGCGGGTGGGCGATGTCCAGCACGTGCAGCAGCAGGTCGGCAGTGGTTGCTTCTTCGAGCGTCGCCTTGAACGACGCCACCAGGTTGTGCGGGAGGTCGCGTACGAAGCCAACGGTGTCCGACAGCAGCACCTCCAGCCCGCGCTCGAGTCGCCAGCTGCGCGTCTTGGTGTCGAGGGTGGCGAAGAGCTTGTCGTCCGCGTAGGTGCCCGCGGCCGTGAGGGTGTTGAAGAGCGTGCTCTTGCCGGCGTTGGTGTAGCCGACAATGCAGACGGTGTAATGCTCGCGGTTGCGGCGTTCGACTGTTCGCGTCTTGCGGTTCTGCACCTGGGCGATGGAGGCTTTCAAGTCGCCGACGCGTTTACGGACGAGGCGGCGGTCGATTTCAAGCTGCGTTTCACCCGGGCCGCGCGTGCCGATGCCGATGGTTCCGCCGCCGGCAATACGCTCGAGGTGGCCCCACATGCGGGTGAGGCGCGGGTAGGTGTACTCCATCTGCGCCAGTTCGACCTGCAGCTTGGCCTCGGCCGTCTGTGCCCGGCCGGCGAAGATGTCCAGGATCAGCTCCGAGCGGTCGATCACCTTGATGCCCTTGCCCCGCGGGGAGTTGGCCGTCTGGTTGATGATCTTTTCCAGCGCGCCGATCTGCCCGGGCGTCAATTCGTTGTCGAAGACCACGCACTCGGCGTTGTGGCGCATGGCCGAACGCGCGATCTCCTCGGCCTTGCCGCTGCCGACGTAGGTGCCGGCGTCGACGGCGCGCTTCTTCTGCAGAATGCGCTCGGCGACCTCCCCGCCGGCGGTGGCGACGAGGCTGGCCAGCTCGCCCAGCGGGTCGCGCGGGTCGGCCGTGCTGCCGGGGAGGATGACGCCGACGAGCACGCACTTTTCACGTTCTACACCCAGATTCGTTCGTTTCAGTTCCGCCAAGTAGGTCCTCTGTTCTGATCTTAAGTCAGTCCCGCGAAAGGTCACTTCCAAACACTGTCTAGTCGATTAGCGCCACACCCTCGGCGAGGGCAGCCGTCGCTAGTTGACGATCGAGCGTGGCCAAGGGTAGCCCCTGCCGGGCTGCAAGCTCAAGGTAGGCCGCGTCGTAAGCTGTAAGCCCATGGCGCATTGCCAACTGCAGGAGCCGATCCCGTTTACCCGATTGCGCAACATAAAGTGGCAGATCGTCGAGCAGGTTAAGAAAAGCATCACCGGCTGATATATCAATCCGCCCGCGTCGCTCGCCGACGATGATGATATTTGCGATCTCAAGAAAGAATAGATCGGGAACGTAGCCCGACTCGCCTCGCACACGGTCGATGAGAAGTCGTGACCGGTCAGCTCCGTTTTCGCTCAGAAGCAGTGGTACGATCGCCGAAGCGTCAATGCAGATTGCCGTCAGTAACGGTGCCCCTCATGGGTCCACTGAAGCACTTCATCGAGCGAGGCGCCCTTGACGATGCCGCGCATCTGCTTCAGGCTTTCCGCCGCCGCATCGGCTCGCGCTGATTGCTCCGGGGTGAGGGTCTGGCGTGCGGTAAGCAGCAATGACGCGACGTAGTCGCTCACGCTCTGCCCGGTTTGGCGTGCCGCGGTCTCCACCGCCTTGGCCACTTCATCTTCGAGTTCAATCTGTGTCATGAACCACCTCCTAAACCACCCGGAACGGATCCCGGTCCGTCCGGCTTAGAAGGCATTCTAGCCCGGGTAACGCCTCGGCGAGCTTCTCTTTCAGCCGGGCCAGCGCCGCACGCTCGCTGTTGCTGTGCAGCGTACACACGACTGTCACGCCCGCGGCCGCGGCACGCAGGGCGTCGTGGTGGCGCATCTCCCCGGTGAGGTACAGGCCCACGTCCTGCCGGATGGCGTCGTCCAGCAGCTTGCCGCAGCTGCCGGCGCAGACGGCGGCCCGGGCGATCATGCCGTCGCGCGGGCCCGCCACCAGCAGATCGTCGATGCCCAGCTCGTGCTTGATGCGCGCGAAGATCACGTCCCGTGGCACGGGGCCTTCAAACTCGCCCACACGGCCCATGCCGAACGCCGCCGGGCGGTCGGCGACCTGTAACAGGTCCCAGGCGGGCTCCTCGTACGGGTGGGCGGCGTACAACGCGGCCACCACCGCGGCCGTGCGGTCCTTGGGCACGATCGTCTCGAGCCGAATCTCATCGACCCGCTCCAGCCGCCCGCGTTCGCCCACGGCCGGGTTGCTGGCATCGCTGCCCATGAACGTGCCGGTGCCCGCCGAGCGGAAGGTGCAGTGGCTGTACTCCCCAAGCTGCCCCGCGCCGGCGTCGGCCAGGGCCGCGGCGACTTTCTCAACGGCGTCCGTCGGGCAGAAGACGGCCAGCTTGTCGAACGTCGCCGGGAGCATCGCCGGCTTCAACGGCCACCGCGTGGTGAGCCAGAGTGCGTCGGCCAGCACGTCGTTCGTGCCGCCGGGGGCGACGTCCAGGGCGGTGTGCGGCGAGTAGAGCATCACGCCGCGACGCACCGCGTCGTAGATGCGGTCGGTGCCCGGCAGGCGTTTGATCGGCTCGAAGATCGGCGGGTGGTAGGCGATGACGCCGTCGCATTCGGCGTCGCACGCCTCGGCGGCGACGGCGTCGGTGTAGTCGATGCAGAGCATGACGCGGGTCACCGGCTGCTCCGGGTGCCCTACGAGCAGGCCGACGTTGTCCCAATCCTCGGCGTAGCGGGTCGGGGCGATCGTCTCGAGCACGTCGATGCACTGTGCGACTTTCACGACAGACGAGTGTAAGCCCCCGCCCACCGCTTCGCGAGGCGGCGGCTACCCGGCGGCCGTCTCGGCTTCGATCATCCGGGCCAGTTCAACCCGCAGCTTCCGCGTAACCGGCCCCGGCCCGCCCGTGCCGACGGTGTGCCGCTCGATGCCGGTCACGGGCATCACGCCCATCACGCTGTTCGTGAGGAAGACCTCGGTCGCCCCCAGCAGGCGGTTCACGTCGATCGCCTCGGGCCGCGCCGGCACGCCGGCGGCGACGGCGGCTTCCAGCGCGACCTTTCGCGTCACGCCCGGCAGCACGGCCGAGCGGTTGTACGGCGTGGCGTCGGCCACGGCCGGGTCGCGCAGGTCCCATGGTGTAGGCGGCGTCAGCAACTCGCCGTCGACGAACACGAACACGTTCGCCACGCTCGCACAGGCCAAGTAGTTGTGCACGTCGAACCAGAGGGCCTCGCCGGCGCCGTGGCGGGCGGCTTCCTTCAGGGCGGCGAACTGCGAGAGGTAGTCGAGCGTCTTGTGCCCTGCCTGCAGGTCGTAGGGGTTCTTCTTCTGCTCCGTCAGCAGCACGACGCGCATGCCGGTTTCGTAGAACTCGGCCGGGTACGGCATGAACGCCGCGGCGGTGGCGAAGGCCGTGGGCGTGAGGCGTTTGCCGTCGGCGGCGTCGGGGTCGTCCAGGGTGGTGCCGCGGGTTACGGTCAGGCGGACGCGGGCGTCCTGCAGCGCGTTGCGACGGAGCAGTTCGTGCAGGGCGTTGCTCAGCGTCGCGTCGTCGGCCGGGAGGGGGACCATGAGTGCCTCGCAGGAGTCGCGGAGGCGCTGCAGGTTGTCCGCCAGTCGGAAGACGCGGCCGTGGTGCGCCCGCATGGTGGTGAAGCAACCGGCCGCGTGGAGCAGCCCGGCGTCCTTCAGCGAGACGCTCGCCTCGGCGGCGTCGACGAAGGTGGGGTTGATCCAGGCTACGGGCATGACGGGTTCCGGGGCTTTAAGCGGTGGCGGCGAGTATATCAGCCGGCGGCACGCCGAGCGTTTCGAGCATGGCGCGGGCTTTGACGAGGGTTTCTTCGTACTCCGCCTCGGGAAGGGAGTCGGCCACGATGCCCCCGCCGGCCGGGACGTGCACCGCGCCGCCGCGGGCCGTCATGGTGCGAATGGCGACGCTGAGGGTCAGCCCGCCGTCCGGCCAGAGGACGCCCTGGCTGCCGCAGTACGCCCCGCGGCGGTGGGGTTCAAGCTCGTCGATGATCTGCATCGCCCGGATCTTGGGCGCGCCGGTGATGCTCCCGCCGGGGAACGTGGCGGCCAGAAGCTCCACCAGCCCGACACCCGGGTTGAGCTGCCCTTCGACTGTCGCGACGCCATGAAACACAGTCGGGTGCTCCTCGACGGTGCGGGGTTGCGTCACGCGGACGCTCCCGATGCGGCAGACGCGGCCGAGGTCGTTGCGCTCCAGGTCGACGATCATGTTCAGCTCGGCGGCGTCCTTCTCACTGGCGGTGAGTTCCTGCCGCATGCCCGGTCGGTTGGGGCGCGTGCCCTTGATCGGCCGGGTGACGACGCGGCCGTCCGGCTCGACGCGCAGGAACAGCTCGGGGGAGTTGCTAAGGAGTGCGAAGTCGCCGAAGTCCAGCAGGCCGCCGTAGGCCGCGGGGAAGCGGTGCCGGAGGCGGTCGTACAGCCTCGCGGCAGGCTCATCAGTCGTGACGGTGAACTGCTGCGAGAGGTTCACCTGGAAGATGTCTCCTGCGCGAATGTAGTCGACGCAACGGGTGACGGCCCGGAGGTACGCGGCGCGGGTGACGCAGGTGCGAAAGCCCGTTGCCGGGGGATCTTCTGCGGGCGGGGCGGCCGGCGGCAAGTCGGCGGGCGTTAGGTCGGCCAGCGGGTCGCCCGGCGGAATCTCGCCGAAGGCGAACAGCGGGAGTTGTTCTTCGGGCCGGTGCGGAACGGGCGTCCTGCTGTGGCAGGTCGGCTCGAACAGGGTGCCCAGTTCGTAGCTGAGGTAGCCGGCCCACGGGCGGGTGCCGTGGCGTTGGCCGTCGAGCCAGGCGAGGGCGGCCAGCGGGTCCTGCCAGGTCTGCAGGACGGCCGGACCGTGGAACAGGTGCGTCAGGCCGGTGGCCGGGTCGTGGCGCAGCAGGCGTGTGGCGGTGGCGTCGAGGTCCCAGGCGGGCCTGAGGCTGGGGTCTGAGCTGTGGAGGCGAACACGCATGCGGTGAAGCAAGTCTAGGTGAGGCGCGGTGCGGCGTCGCAGCGGGCGTGGCCGTAAACGGCAAAGCCCAGGCCGGGGGCCTGGGCTTTGCGCGGGTTGTTATGCCGGGCGAGGTTACTTGATGAAGAGCATCTCGCGGTAGGTCGGCAGGGGCCAGTAGTCGTCGGCGACGAGGGTTTCGAGGGTATCGCCCGCGTCGCGCACTTCGAGCATGAGTGGGATGACCTTCTCCTGCATGTACTTGGCGTGCTCCAGGGCGTCAACGCTTTCCGGCTCGTGTTCGAGGGCTTCGTCGAGCTTCATCGTGAACTCGGCGAGCTTGTCGGTGGCCGTGCAGAGCTTGGTGAGCAGGCCTTCGGCGGCCTTGGCGCTGGCCTTGATCTCCTTGAGGTCCTCGATGGTCGAAGCCACGTCGGACTGGTACCGCATGGCGGCCGGGAGGATCATGGTCTGGGCCATCATGACCATCGTTTCACCTTCGATGTTGATGGTCTTGGTGTACTGCTCGGCGAGGATGTTGTAGCGGCTCTTGAGTTCCCGCTCGGTGTAGACGCCGGTGCCGTTGAGCAGCTCGAGGGTCGACTTCTGCAGGATGACCGGCAGGCAGTCGACGGTGGTCTTGAGGTTCGGCAGGCCGCGTTTCTCGGCCTCCTTGTGCCACTCCTCGGAGTAGTTGTCGCCGTTGAAGATGACCGGCTTGCACTCCTTGACGATCTCACTGATGAGCGACTGGAGGGCGTCGTTGAAATCCTTGCCGCCCTTGACGTCCTTCTCCAGGCGGTCGGCCATGAACCTCAGGCTGTCGGCGACCATGGCGTTCAGCACGGTGTTCGGCCCGGCGATGTTGTGGTTCCCGCCCACGGCGCGGAACTCGAACTTGTTGCCCGTGAAGGCGAACGGGCTGGTGCGGTTGCGGTCGCCCGGCTCCTTGGGCAGTTCCGGCAGGACGGAAACACCCGTCTTGAACATGCCGCCGGCCTTGGAGCTGCTGGCCTTGCCCTTTTCGATCTGCTCGAACACGTCGGCAAGCTGTTCGCCCAGGAAGATGCTGATGATCGCCGGCGGGGCTTCGTTCGCGCCCAGGCGGTGGTCATTGCCGGCCGAGGCGATGCTCATGCGGAGCACGTCGCCGTACTTGTGCACGGCCCGCATGACGCCGGTGCAGAAGGCCAGGAACTGCGCGTTGTCGTGCGGGGTTTCGCCCGGCTCGAGGAGGTTTTCCGAGTCCGTGCTGATGGACCAGTTGTTGTGCTTGCCGCTGCCGTTCACGCCGGCGAACGGCTTCTCGTGCAGCAGGGCACACATGCCGTACTTCTCGGCCGTGAGCTTCAGCAACTGCATGACCATCATCTGGTGGTCGGTGGCAACGTTGCTGTTCTCGAAGATCGGGGCGATTTCGTACTGGCCCGGGGCCACTTCGTTGTGGCGGGTTTTGACCGGGATGCCCAGCTTGTAGCACTCCATCTCGACCTCGGCCATGCACGCCAGCACGCGCTGGGGGATGGCACCGAAGTACTGGTCCTCAAGCTCCTGGCCCTTGGGGGGCTTGGCGCCGAAGAGGGTGCGGCTGCAGTTCACCAGGTCCGGGCGGAGCCCGTAAAAGTGCTTGTCGATCAGGAAGTACTCCTGCTCGGGCCCGACGGTGGTGTGCACGCGCTGCACGTCCTTCCCGAAGAGCTTGAGGAGGCGGCAGGCCTGCTTGGAGAGGGCGTCCATCGAGCGGAGCAGGGGGGTCTTCTTGTCCAGCGCCTCGCCGGTGTAGCTCAGGAAGGCGGTGGGGATGACCAGGGTCGCGCCGTTGGGGTTCTCCTGGATGAAGATGGGGCTCGACGGGTCCCAGGCGGTGTAGCCGCGGGCCTCGAAGGTGGCGCGCAGGCCGCCCGAGGGGAAGCTGCTGGCGTCGGGCTCACCCTTGATGAGGCTCTTGCCGGAGAACTCCGCCAGCGTCCGCCCGTCGGAATCGGGGGAGAAGAAGCTGTCGTGCTTCTCGGCCGTCTGGCCGGTCATGGGCTGGAAGAGGTGGCTGAAGTGGGTGCAGCCGTGCTCCATCGCCCAGTCCTTGACGGCGGTGGCGATGCTGTCGGCGTGGAGGGCCTCCAGCGGCACGCCGTACTTGATGGTGTTCTGCAGCGCCTTGAAAATCGGCTTGGGAAGGCGGTCTCGCTGTTCGTCGGTGGTGAAGACGTTCTTGGCGAAGAACTCCTTTGGGTTCACCGACTTGTAGTCGATACGGTTCAACTCGTACTTGGCCGAGGCGATGTCGCGAATGGCCTGCTGACGCACGTTGGGCATCATCTGACTCCAATAAGGGGGAAACGCTGGGTGTACCTGCAAACTGGCCCGGCGGCCGAACCTGACGGCCGCCGACGAGCCAAGGGTCGCGCGAAAGGTATTGAAAACCCGACGCTGCTTCAAGCTAAACTCATGAAAGACAACCAGTCCCGACGCGACAGCCACCTTCGACGGGATCCAGGCGGCGGCCCGGGGGGGGTAGCGCGGCCTTCGGCCTGCGGCTTATGGGGGCTTCAGCTCGCGTCGTTACGACGGTCGCGGCCGAACTTGCGGCCTAGCACGCCCAGCAGGCGACGGGGGCCGACCGGCTCGGCGTCGGCCGGCTCGGTCACGGCGGCCTTCCCGTCGTCAGCTTCCTCGGTCGCTTCCGGCTCGGCCGGAGGGTCTTCCCCGCGGGCCAGCTCGGCGGCGTGCAACGCCTCGGCGTCCACCGCGTCCTGGATTCGTCCTGCAAGCTCACGGGCGGCGGAATCGTCCGGATCCAGCGCCAGCATCCGGGCGGCGGCGGCCGAGGCGCGGTCCAGCCGGTCCAGCTTCAACGCCGTCTCGGCCAGCGTGTGCCAGCAGGCGGCGTCGGCGTCGGCGATGCGGGTCGCCCGCAGGGCCGCGGCCAGGGCAGCCCGGTCCCGCCCGGCGGCGCGGTGGCAGTGGGCCAGGCCAGCCAGCGCCCAGGCCAGCTTCGGCTCGCGGCGGAGCAGCTGGTCAAACTCGTGGGCCGCCTCGTCAAACCGCTTCATGTTCAGCAGCACCCGCCCGCGGCTGGCACGGGCCCAGACGGTGGTCTGCGAGCGGTTGATCAGGGTCGGGGCGGTCATCGGCGAGGGCTCTGGCGAGGGCTCGGGCGGGGGCGCGGCGGCCCTCCCCGGTGTCATCGGCGTGACGCCGTTCTGGCTTAACCTGCGGAGGCAGGAGGGGAATCACCGGGCCGGGCGGGGGAAGCCCCAGGCTTCGGCCAGGGCGTCGGCGGCGAGTTCCGGGTCTTCCCCGGGCGTCCGCCCGCCGTTGCGGAGGTAGACGTGCGCCAGCTCATGCGCCACCACCCACTGTACGAACGCCGGGGGTCGGCTGCGGAGGGTGCGCTTCAGGGCGACAGCCCGGGCCGGGCCGCGACGCGAGGGGGCGGAGATCGGCACGGTGCTGGCCTGGGTGGGGTCGTACTCGGTGAGGCGGAAGTCGTCGTCGTCGAGCAGGTCGTCCCGGGCGGCCGAGGGCATCGCCAGCACCACCGCCGCGACGTGCGGGCTGAGCCAGGCGGGCACCTCGTGCCGGTGCAGCCATTCGGCGAGGCGCGGGCCTGGGGTCTGGGCGGTTTCGGTGGCGGCCATCGCCTTAGCGTAGGCTTCGCGGCGACGTCGGGTCGTGCGTGAGCCGGTTGGCACTTGGCCGGCGGACGTCGGGCGGCTACAAAAACGGGCATGAACCGCCTGCTCGCCACGCTTTTCGTCGTCGCACCCGTCGTGCTTGCCCCCGGCGCAGCCCACTTCGTTTACGGGCAGGATACGCCCCCTGCGACGCAGCCGGCCGACGCCGAGGCGCTGCCGCTGATCGCCGCGACCGATGAGGCGGCGTTGAAGGAAGCGGTGGGCAAGGACGCGCGCGTCTGGGGCACCGTCCGCCAGGCCGAGTGGAGCGAAAGTGGCAAGGTCATGAACGTGGAGTTCGAGGGGAATGAGGATAGCCGGTTCATGGTCTCGACGTTCGCGAGGCAGCGGGCCGAGTTGGACGAGGCGTTCGGCGGCAGCCTTGCGACCTTCCTGCAGGGGAAGCTGATCGAGGTGAGCGGGCCTGTGAAGACGTTCCGGGGGCCTGTCAACGGCGTTCGGGACCGCATCGAGATCGTGATCCGCGAGCCGGGGCAGATCAAGGTGCTCCAGAATCCGCCGGCGTGATGCGTCGCTGATGAGCAAGTAAGCGAGTGTTCGCCCGGCAGGTTATGCGCTTCGGCGGCGCGGAAACTGCGCCCCGGCGGGCCGTTGTGCAGCCGGCTTTATCCTCGGGGGGCCTACGACCGATAACACGCCTGTAGCCCGACGCTGCCCGGCGCCGGCTCATCCGTACCGCACCTTCAACGGTCAAAACGCCCATGGAACTCGGAACCATCCTCGGATACCTCATCGCCTGGGGCTCTCTGATCTTCGGCATGTGGCACATTACCCACGGCGACGTGGGCGGCTTCATGAAGCCGATGGAGGTGCTGCTCGTCGGCGGGCTGGCACTGGGTGCCACCGTCGCCGGCATGCCCTTTCACGCCACCCTGGGGGCCTTCGGCAGCCTGAAGAAGATGCTCTTCAACAAGCCGGCGCACGTGGAGAAGACGATCACCGAGATCGTCGAGTACGCCGAGACCGCACGCCGCGACGGCGTCCTGGCCCTCGAAACCGTCGCCAAGACCGCCAAGGACCCGTTCCTGAAGCGTGGCCTGCAGCTGACCATCGACGGCACCGACCCGGAGGTCATCGAGCGGATCATGCGCGTCGAGATCGAGGCGATGATCGAACGGCACAAGCACGGCAAGCACTTCTGGCACTCGCTGGCCAAGTTCGGACCCGGCTGCGGGCTCATCGCCTGCCTCGTGGGTCAGATCGCCATGTTCAAGAACCTCAACGGCGACGCCGCGACCATCGGGGCGGCGTTGTCGGTCGCGCTCGTCGGCACGCTGTACGGGGCGCTGATCCAGAACGTCATTGCCGGGCCGATCGCCGAGAAGCTCGGGTTGTTCAGCAAGGAAGAGGTGTTCGAGAAGGAGATCATCATGGCGGGGGTGCTCTCGATCCAGGCGGGGAACAACCCGCGGGTGGTGGAAATGCAGCTGCTGAGCTTCATCGCCGCCAGCAAGCAGGCCGGGCTGATGAAGGCCGCCTGACCCGCACGCCTGCTTCCCGTCCTTTCCCGCTCGCACTCGCCTTCGGCAGCTTTGTCGCCCACGGCCTGACCCGAACCTCAACCCCCCGCATCCCATGGCCAAAGACAACTGCGACCTGACGGAGCTTTGTGAAGAGTGCCCCGAGTGGATCTTCACGCTGGCGGACCTGCTCATGTGCATGATGGGGCTGTTCGTCATCCTGTGGGTGCTCAAGCCCGGCGGGGACCCGCAGCCGGAGGCGGGCTCGACGGGCTCGGAAATGACCGAACATGAGATCGAAGTGCTGGGTGCCATTCGCTCGGCGTTCGGCTACGTGCCAGACGCCAGCAGCGGCGACCCGATCGACATGCACCTGATTTTGAAAAACATGCAGAAGACCCGCCTCCGCGGCGGCGACGGCGAGGCCGGCATGAACCAGCGACGCGCCCAGGGCGACGAAGGCATCGACCACGACGTCACCACGATTCGCCAGGGGAACCAGTCGGTCATCGGCGGGCGGCTCGTGTACGACGCTGCCGCGTGGGAGCTTGACGACACCCATCGCGCCGCCCTGGCCCGCATTGCCGACGTGATCCGCGGGCACCGCAACGTGGTGCTCATCAAGGGGCATGCGAGCCTCGACGACCTGCCGGAGAACGCCGACCCGGACGCGTTTTTAGACCTCTCCATCCGCCGCGGCCAGGCCGTCGCCGCCTACCTCGCCGAGTTGGGGGTCGAGCGGGACATTCTCCGCGTGCAGGGATGCGGCACGTTCGAGCCGATCGCGCAACGTGTCTACTCCGACGCCGGGCGGGCGATGAACCGCAGAGTCGAAGTCCACGCGACGGACCAACTGGTGACAGACTTCCAGGACCCCGTGCGGGCCGAGCCGGCGCTGGACGTGACCGGCGATTAGGCCGGAGCCCGGTGCCCTTCGGCCGGCAGGTTATCTCCCCGGCAGGTTGCCGACGTGGTACAACACCGGCATGGGCCTGTTCAAGAGCAAGGAAGAGCGACGCATCGAGCGCGAGATGAAAATCCGCCGGGGCGTGAAGCAGATTGAAAAGTCGATCCGCGAGCAGGAGAAGTTCGCCGAGGACTTCATCAAGAACGCCCAGCACGCCCGCCGTATCGGCGACGAGCAGCAGTACCAGTTCATCCGCGGGGCGCTGAAGAAGACGGCGACCGTGAAGAAGATGCTCGAGCGGCAGCTTTTGAGCATCAAGAACGCACAGCTCATCCAGAAGCAGGCCTCGGCCAGTGCCGTCTTCGCCGAGAGCATGAGGACGATCGCCCGGGAGATCGGCAAGACCTTCGGCGAGCTGGACCTGACCAACACCCAGGCCGACTGGGAGCGGGCCGTCAACCAGGCCCAGACGATGGAAGAGCGGATGGACCTGTTCCTGGACACGATGGAGTCGGCCGGGGGCGTCTCGGCGGGTGCCTCAGAGGCGGTGGCGGACGAGGAGATCGACCGGATGATCGAGGCGGACGTGCTGGCCGCCGAGCGGGCCGAGCTGGGCAAGCTCGACGAGCTTGAGAGCGAAATCGCCAGGGAACTGGGCGTCAAGCAGCGCGACTGAGCCGGGTGATGAGACCGGAGCAGGCACACGACGGACGAAACTTTCCTGCGTCCGCTTGAAATCCGTACCTGCGGTGTACTATATTACATGAGAATGATTCGCATCGGCAAACGGGCCAACCACGCACTCGTCGCGCTGACGCACCTCGTTGAGGTGGGTCGGCCGGTTTCTGCGCGGGAGGTCGCCGAGGCCCACAACGTGCCCGTCGCCGGGCTGATGCAGGTGCTCAAGCGGCTGCAGCAGGGCGGGTTGGTGCGGAGTGTTCGTGGTGTCAACGGCGGCTACGAGGCTGCGGTGCCGGTGGTCCAGAAGGCGTCGCTGCTCGACCTGATGTGCCTCCTCCGCGAGCAAGACAGCCCTGATGCCGTCGAGGCCGACGACGAGCGCCTGCGTTCCCACCCGGCCACCGCCGCGTTGCGGTACCGCGTGAGCCGGTTCATGGCGAGCGTGAACCTCGCCGACCTGGTGCTGCCGGGCCGGCGCATCGACGTGCCGCTGGAGTGGGTCGGCTGCAAGTGCGGCTGCGACGACGATCACAAGGCCGGCAAAGCCGCCGAAGCCAGAACCGCAACCGACACCGGTGCGAAGAAACAGAAGCGAAGAGACTCGGCCAGTAAACCCCAAGCCCGACCCGTTGGGGCTTAACGCCGTGCCAGACAATCAAGGAGTATTGACATGATCACCCTTTCAGAAACCGCCGCCAAGGAAATCAAATCCATCATCGAACAGCAGGAACTGCCCGAGGCCAACACGCGGCTGCGTGTCGGCGTCAAGGGCGGCGGCTGCAGCGGCTTTACCTACATGCTCGACCTCACCGAGGAAGAGCGGGGTGAAACCGACGAAGAACTCGAAAGTCACGGCGTGAAGATCCTGATCGACAACAAGAGCCTCTTGTACCTCTCGGGTACCGAAGTCGACTTCAAGGACGAGGTCATGGGCCGAGGTTTCGTCTTTAAGAACCCCAACGCCTCGAGCACATGCGGCTGCGGCTCGAGCTTCACGGCCTGAGGCGCGGTTCGCGCCTGCCACCTCGGCGAGCGTGGCGTGATTGAGACGGTGCCGGCCAGTTTTCACCACCTTTGACGGACCGGCGTCATACAGACCCGCTACGCTCGGGCAGACGGCGCGCTCCGCGCCGCTTTATTGAAAAAGAAGGTTTCACCATGCCCATCAGTGACGCAGAAATCGCCGAGATCGCGAAAGAAGAGTACAAGTGGGGCTTCGTTTCCGACATCGAAGCCGACACCGCCCCGCCCGGCCTGAATGAAGAGACGATCAAGTTCATCAGCGCCAAGAAGGAAGAGCCCGAGTGGCTGCTCGCATGGCGCCTGCAGGCGTACCGCCACTTCCTTCAGAGCGTGGAGCCGCACCACTGGGGCAAGATCCACTACCCGCCGATCGACTACCAGGATGCCGTCTATTACTCGGCCCCCAAGGCCAAGTACAAGAGCCTGGACGAGGTGGACCCGGAACTGCTGGCGGTCTATGAAAAGCTTGGCGTGCCGCTGCACGAGCGGAAGAAGCTGCTGGGCGTGGAGGAGACGGAAGAAGACAGGCAGGCCGCCGTCGACGATATTCAGAAGAAGATGCCCGGCGTAGCGGTCGATGCGGTCTTTGACAGCGTGTCGGTGACGACGACATTCCAGAAGGAACTCGCCGAGAAGGGCATCATCTTCTGCGGCTTCTCCGAGGCCGTGAAGCACCACCCGGAACTGGTGAAAAAGTACCTCGGTAGCGTCATCCCCTACTCGGACAATCACTACGCGACGCTGAACTCGGCAGTCTTCACCGACGGCAGCTTCTGCTACATCCCCAAGGGCGTGAAGTGCCCGATGGAGTTGAGCACTTACTTCCGCATCAACGCGGAGAAGACGGGGCAGTTCGAGAGGACCCTCATTATCGCGGACGAAGGTTCGGAAGTGAGCTACCTTGAAGGCTGCACCGCACCGCAGCGGGACGAAAACCAACTGCACGCGGCCGTGGTGGAACTCATCGCCCTCAAGGGTGCCACCATCAAGTACAGCACCGTGCAGAACTGGTACCCCGGCGACGCCGAGGGCAAGGGCGGCATTTATAACTTCGTGACGAAGCGTGGCATCGCCCACGAGGACGCGAAGATCACCTGGACGCAAGTCGAAACCGGTGCTGCCATCACGTGGAAGTACCCGTCCGTCATCCTCAAGGGTGATAACAGCGTCGGCGAATTCTACAGCGTCGCGCTGAGTCGGCTGAAGCAGCAGGCCGACACCGGCACGAAGATGATCCACATCGGCAAGAACACCCGCTCGACGATCGTGAGCAAGGGGATCTCCGCCGGCCGGGGTCAGAACACGTACCGCGGCCTGGTGAAAGTGCTGCCCGGGGCGGCCAACGCCCGCAACTTCACCCAGTGCGACTCGCTGCTGATCGGCAACGACTGCGGCGCGCACACCGAGCCGTACATCGAGATCCGCAACCCGACCGCCCGCGCCGAGCACGAGGCCAGCACCAGCAAGATCGGCGAGGAGCAGCTCTTCTACTGCGCCAGCCGCGGCATCGAGCTCGACGACGCGATCAACATGATCGTCAACGGCTTCTGCAAGGAAGTGTTCAAGGAGCTGCCGATGGAGTTCGCGATCGAAGCGCAGAAGCTGCTCGAGGTCAGCCTTGAAGGCAGCGTCGGTTAACCCATTCGTGGCATGGGCTTCCAGCCCATTCGACAAATATGGCAGATGGGCTGGAAGCCCATGCTACAGGACAATAACATGGCATTTCTCGAAATCAAAAACCTCCACGCCGAAGTTCCCAGCCGGCAGATTCTTCGCGGCGTCAACCTCACCATCAACAAGGGTGAAGTCCACGCCATCATGGGCAAGAACGGCAGCGGCAAGAGTACGCTGGCCCAGGTGCTCATGGGCAAGGAGAACTATGAAGTCACCGAAGGCTCCATCACCTACGACGGCAAGGACCTGCTCGAGCTCTCCACCGAGGAGCGGGCACGCGAGGGGATGTTCCTGGGTTTCCAGTACCCGGTCGAAATCCCCGGCGTCTCCACGAGCTACTTCCTCCGCGCGGCCGTGAATGAGACCCGCAAGCACCGCGGCCAGAAGGAGCTGGACGCGATGAGCTTTCTGAAGCTCGTCCGCGAGAAGATGCAGCTTCTGAAGATGGACCAGACGTTCATGAACCGCGCCGTGAACGAAGGTTTTTCCGGCGGCGAGAAGAAGCGGAACGAGATCTTCCAGATGGCCGTGTGCGACCCGTACTTCGCCATCATGGACGAGACCGACAGCGGGCTGGACATCGATGCGCTCAAGATCGTCGCCGAGGGTGCCAACACGCTGCGTAGCCCCGACCGGGCGATTCTGATGATCACACACTACCAGCGGCTGCTGAACTACATCCGGCCCGACTACGTGCACGTGATGATCGCCGGTCAGATCGTCAAGTCCGGCGGCTTCGAGCTGGCCGAGCAGTTGGAAGCCGAAGGTTACGACCAGTTTGAGCGTGAAGCGGTGCCCGCCTGAACCGTTGGGATGGACGTCTCGCCTCTCTGATTGAAGATGATGTCGATGGGCGAGCCGCCCATGCCACAAAAACAAGGCCGACTATGACCCTCGCCGACCCGCAACAGAAGATGGAAGCCCATTTGGACAACTATGAAGCCTTCGCCGCCTCGGCCGGGGGGCCGGCGTGGCTTACGGCCTTCCGCGAGGCGGGCATCCGCCGGTTCGACACCGCCGGCTTCCCCGGCAAGCTCGACGAGGCGTGGCGGTACACCCGCATCCGCCCGATCGTCGAAACCCAGTGGAAGCTTCTCGGCGAGGCCGATACCGCAGAGGCGAAGAAGGTCTTCGACCGCTTCACACTCGGCGACGCCGCGGCCGTGGAGCTTGTCTTCGTCAACGGCCGCTTCAATCCCGAGCTTTCGAAGCTGGCGGACGTGGGCGCGAAGGTCACCGTCGGCCCGCTGGCCGACCACCTGAACGACGCCGAGGTGAAGGACCGCCTTGGCAAGCTTGCAGACATTGAAGCCAACCCGTTCGTCGCGATCAACGCCGGCTTCGTCGCGGACGGCGGCTTCATCAAGCTCGCCCGCTCGGCCGTGGTGGAGAAGCCGATTCACCTGCTCTTCATCGTGACGCCGGAGGCCGAGCCGGGCGTCTGCCACCCGCGGACGCTCATTCTCGCCGAGGACAACGCCGAGGCGACCCTTGTTGAAAGCTACGTCGGGCCGGAGCACGGCACCTACTTCACCAACGCCGTGACGGAGTGCTTCGCCGGGAGTGACTGCCGGCTGAACCATTACAAGTTGAACCAGGAATCGCCCGAGGCGTTTCACGTGGCGACGTTCGAGAGCACCATCGGCAAGCAGACGAACTTCGCCAGCCAGTCCGCCACGATCGGCAGCCTCATCACCCGCAACGACCTGAACGTGCACCTCGCCGGCGAATATGCCGAGGCGGTGCTCAACGGCCTGGTCGTTGGCATCGGCGAGCGGCACGTGGACAACCACACCCTGCTTGACCACCAGGCCCCCAACTGCCCCAGCTACGAGCTCTACAAGCACGTGCTGGACGACAAGTCCACCGGCATCTTCAAGGGCAAGATCTTCGTCGCCAAGGCCGCCCAGAAGACCGACTCCAAGCAGAACAGCCGCACGCTGCTGCTGAGCGACACCGCCGGGATGAACAGCCAGCCGGCCCTGGAGATCTATGCCGACGACGTGAAGTGCACCCACGGCAGCACCACCGGCCCGGTGGACGACGAGGCCGTCTTCTACCTCAACAGCCGCGGGGTGGACCAGACCAAAGCCCGCCGGCTGCTGACGTACGCCTTCGCCGCGGACCTGACCCGCCGCATTGCCGTCGTGCCGATCCGGGAGCGGCTGGAGAACCACCTGGCGGCGTTGCACGGCCTGCCGACGGACCTGCGCATCCAGGACCTGGCCGAGGCGCGCGAGGGCGTGGTTTTCTGACGCAGTCCGACCCGTGCGCGGTTGGACTGGTACAGTGAAATGGCGTGAATACATCACATCGTACCCGGCCGTCAAGGTCGGCAAGCCGGTGTTCCGCTGCACGCGGATCACCGTCGAGTTCATCCTCGAAAGCCTTGGTGAGGGTGCGAGCGAGGCGGAGATCGTTGCCAACTACATCGGCCTGAACCCGTGCACCTGCGTGCGGAACTTGCATACAGCGTTGCTTCGCCCGACAGGTTGTCTTGAGTTGAATCGGGTGCCCGGCGGTTTAGCCGAGTGCCGGCTGAACTACTGCACCATGCCCTTGGTCAGCCGCATGAAGGCGGTTTCCAGGTTCACTTCCTCTTCGCGGAGCAGGGTGAGTTTGTAGCCGCCGGCGATGAGTTTCTCGGGGATGAAGCTGTAGTCGCTCACGCCGTCGCGGATGCTCACCTGCAGGTAGGCGCTGTGGCCGTTCGTGGCGGTCACCGGCTCGACTTTGAGCACCTTCTCGTCCTGGGCCAGCAACGCCGCGGCCAGCTGGCTGTTGCTGGCGACGCCGACGTGCACCATCATCCCCGTGCGGGCCTTCTTGACGATGTCCGTCCACGGGCCGGCGTAGATCAACTCCCCCTGCTCGATGATGCCGACGGTGTTACACAAGTCCTGCAGTTCCGGGAGGATATGGGAGCTGATGAGGATGGTTTTGCCCATCTGGCGGAGGGTTTTGAGCAGTTCGCGCAGCTCGATGCGGGCGCGGGGGTCCAGGTTCCCCGCCGGCTCGTCGAGCAGGAGCACCTTGGGGTCGTGCAGCAGGACGCGGGCGATGGAAAGCCGCTGCTTCATGCCGCGGGAGAGGCCGTCGACAGGGGCGTCGAACTTGTAGGCCAGGTCGGTGAGTTCGAGGACCTCGGCGACGACCTTCTCCCGGGCCGAGCCGTGGATGTTGTAGCAGGCCGCGAAGAACTCCAGGTACTCCTTGACGACCATGTCCTCGTACGCCCCGAAGTAGTCGGGCACGTAGCCCAGCAGCGGCCGGATCTGGCGGGACTGGTAGCCGACGACGTAATCGCACACCCGTGCCTCGCCCCAGGTGGGTTGCAGGAGGGTCGCCAGGATCTTGATTGTCGTGGTCTTGCCGGCACCGTTAGGCCCGATGAAGCCGAAGCAGTCCCCCTCCTCGATCTCGAGGTTGAGGTTGGACAGCGCCACGAGCTGCCCGTAACGCTTGGTGAGGTTGACGGTTTTGATGACAGGCATGGTGTTTTTTCAGATCAAACCCCTCGGCTCACTAATCGCAAATGCCCAATGCCTACCAGCTAATGCCTACTCCTCCATCGGCACAACGAATTGGAAGACCACGACGCCTTGGCCGGGGACCGCTTGGCCGTCGACGGCCAGGGGCATGGGCAGGGGGGCGCTCGCCTGGGCCAGGACGACAAGGTTCCCCGCCCGCAACGCCGGGGAGACGTCCCAGGTTCGAACGCCGGACCGGAAAAACGCATTCCGCGTCGGGGAGTTGCCCGTCCGGTTGGCCATCGCAGGGAGCAGGTCAAAAAAGCTGATCATTGGGATACTTCTCGGGACGGCATTGGACAGGTCCCCCACATCCCGGGCACCCAGCAGGCTGTCACGGAACCCGGCGAACCAGTATTCCGCCCAATCGGTGCCGATCTCTCCCCAGACCCGCCGGCGGCTGCTGGGCGGGTCCTGCAGGCTCACCAGTGCCGGAAGCCGGCGGGCCGCTTCGTCGTCCGGGTCGTTTCGCTCGAAAAGCTCCGTTAAATCAAGGGTTTCACCGTCGGGCCACGCCGGCAGGTAAAGCGCCCAGTACGACACCCGCCCGCCGACAGGCCTGCGGTAAGCCAGGTACACGTTCGCCAGGTTCGCCCCGGACTGGTTCGTCAGCAGCCCCGACGGGAGCCCCGGCGGGACCAGCCGAACCCGCCCCGTTACCCCCGCCGGTGCCCTGGCGGCATGCCCGGCGAAAAAGGTCTTGCTCGTGCTCCGAAACGGCACCTCAACCCGCGCCGCCGGGGGACCCTCTGCCTCCGAAACGCCCCCGTCCGCCCCCGCACCCGCCTCCGCACCCGCCTCAGCCTCAGCCATGCCCGAACCCGCACCCAAGCCCGCACCAGCACCTGATACCAGCGGCACCTCCCACGTCGCCGGGCGGGCGAAGCCCTGGCGGTTGCCCAGCAGGTCCGGCGGGGGGCTGTAGGGGGCCAGCCACGTGCCCGGGCCGCCCGTCAGGCTAAGCGGCCAGGTGACGTCCCGCGGCACGTAAACCCCGAACTGGCTTCGGGTTACGCGAAGCCCCGCCCCGGCCGCAGTCTGCCCCGGCGTGCCCTGCCCCGTCGCCTGGCGTACCAGGCTGGCGTGCCGCAGTTCCGCCTCCCCGCCGAGCACCAGCCGCACGACCCCCAGCGTCAGCCCGGCCGCCGCCACCGCCACCACACCGAAGGCGAACCAGCTCAAATGTGTCCGCTTTCTAGCCGCCAGCAGCAGCCAGAGCCCCGGCCCCGCCAGAAGCCAATACCCCACGAAGAACACCACCGCCAGGCTCACCAGAGTGGTCCCGCGGGCGGTCAGGTCGGTGGTGCCGGTGAGGGTCGCACCAAGCTCCCGCACCCCGGCACTGCTGAACCGCTGCTGGTCGCGATCATCGGGCAGGGCCACCGCCCGTTGGCCCAGGCCCGCCACCCGTTCGAGCACCGGGGCCCAGCCGGCCGCATCGCCGGGGCCGTAGACGCCGTCGGCCAGGTCCTCAGCCACCCACGTCACACACCCGCTGCCGAAGGGCCTGCGCACCAGGTACGCCAGGGTCAAAAGCGGCGTTTCCGGGCTGGAAACGCTACCTTCGGGCACAACAAGCGTCGCATCCACCACTGCGCCGGGCTTGGGTTTGCCCTCCGTCACCCGGAACGGACCGGCCACCTGCCCCCAACCCCTGACCGCATTCCCCGGTGCCCCCGGGTTCGCCCAGTTCCACAACGGCGTTCGAAGTGCCACCGTCCGCGTCCGCCCGAGCGTCACCGGCAGCAGCTCCCCGAAACCCTCGAAACTTGCCGCCGGAACCTGCTGGCTCAGCACAAGGTGGCCGCCGTGGCTCACGTACCGCTCCAGCGCCGCCCTGGCCGCGGGCCGAAGACCCCCAGGGTCCGCCCCGAGCCAGAAAACCGCGTCCACGGCGTCGTAAGCCCGTACGTCCGTCGGCAGGTCCCCCGCGTCCAGCCGGACGGCCGTCACGCCCTCCAGCAGCCCCAGCGACTCACCCCCGGCCGCCAACGCCTGCACGGGCGGCAGCCGGTCCCCCACGAGGAGCCACAGCCGGCTGCCCAGCGGCTCCTCCGGCCGGTCCAAATCCCGCGGAACACCCGCCGGCAACGCCAGCCGGACCAGCTCACCGTCGTCCGTCCGCAAAAATACTTTCAGCCGCTCGGCCAACGCCTCCCGTGCCTCGGCGTCCACCGGCAGGGGCAGCCCGCCGGCCACGCTCTCCGGCAAAAACACCATCTCGAACACCTGCCGCCCCCCGGCCGTCAGCGTCACGTCCGCAACGTACGCCACCGTGTCAAAGTCCGTATCCCGTTGCAGTATCTGTATTTGCGCCTCGGCCGTCCGGCCCCCGGGGTCCACTTCCACCCGAACGGGCGTCCAGCAGCCGCTGCGGTACACCCCGTCGAACCCGACCGACGTCACCCGCCCCGACACCTGCCCGAGCACGCCCGAGGCCGTCAACAGCAACGCCAGAACCCCCAAAATCAGCCGCATGGCCCGCAGGATACCCACTTTGTGTCCCGCCGCGAGCACCAACCGCCCGCTACTTCTCCCCCTCTGGCCCGCCCGCCGCCGGGTACTTCCCCGCGACCGCCTCGGCCAGCTCCACGTCCGAAATGTTCGCCAGTGTGCACAGCCACGCCAGCACGTCCGCGAACTCCTCGGCCACATTCGCCCGAACCCCCTCCGGCACCGCCTCCCCCGCCGCCCTGGCCTTCTCCACGGCCGCCAAAGCCGCCGAGAGCTCCCCGACCTCCTCAATAAACCACATCCAAGTCCGCGGCACCCCCCGCGCCCGGTCCGTCGCCTCATAGCGCCCGGCAATCTGCCGCTGAAACCCCGCCAAGGTGATGTCCGTCCCGTTCATGCCACCAACCGTACAAACTTGTCCAACGAATGCGCAACGCCGAGGCACCGCAAGTCCACCAAACCACGCCCGATGTCCATTAAAACCGGGCGCATGTCCCCCGTTTTCTTCACGATAAGTTGCGAGGCCTCCGAACCGAGCCCGAGCGACGGAGACTGCCGCTTTGAAAGCCGATTTTCAAAGCTCGACGAGCTTTGAAAAAAAGAAGCCTAAATTTTCAAAGCCACTTGAGCTTTGAAAGACTTTGTTGGAGGCTTCTTTCATGGACCCCTCAGCGTTCAAGTGCAGCCAGGCGGGAAGCACGGTCAGAACCCGAACAGGCTACTGGGCATTCATTCCCGCCGCCCCGCCCCCGTCGATCGAGTACAGCCGGGAGCTCAGCCTCCTGCTGTCCCAGGCCGATGCCGCACTCAGCGAGTTGTCCGGGCTGGGCAGGTACCTTCCGAACCCCAGCCTTTTTATCGAGCCGTACGTCCGACGCGAAGCGGTGGCTTCGAGCCGCATCGAAGGCACACAGGCGGACCTTGACGACCTGCTTCTCGATGAACTCGCATCCGAGCAAACCAGCGCACATGATGACGTTCGCGAGGTTCGAAACTATGTAGCCGCACTCAACTATGGCATTGGCTCGCTCGAGAAGCTCCCCATCGCCAGCCGCCTGGTTCGCGAGATTCATGGCGTGCTCATGCGGGGCGTTCGTGGCGACCACGCGACCCCCGGCGAGTTCCGAACGTCGCAAAACTGGATCGGCCCACCCGGATCGACCATCGCCACCGCAACCTACGTCCCGCCTCCTCCTGACGTCATGCTCGATCGCATCGCGAGCTGGGAGAAGTTCGTCAACACGCACGAACAAATGCCCGAACTGATCCAGTGCGCGATCATGCACGAGCACTTCGAGGCCATTCACCCCTTTCTTGACGGGAACGGCCGCGTAGGCCGTCTTCTTATCACGCTCTTTCTGATCGAACGTAAGCGACTCAGCAAGCCGCTGCTTTACCTCTCGTCGTATATCGAACGTACAAGACACGACTACTATGAACTTCTTCAAGCGATCCGGACGGATTGCGCCTGGCCGGAATGGATCAGGTACTTCCTGGTCGCCGTGCGTGAAACAAGCCGTGAAGCGGTCCGCAAGAGCCAGCACCTGCTCGCACTCCGGGAGCATTACCGGGGCATGGTCCACCAGAAGCACCGGTCACTGGCGCTCATCGATCATGTCTTCGCGACCCCGTATGTGGACGTCAAGCGGGCCACCGAGTGGCTCGGTGTAACCTCGCCTACGGCCACAAACAGCATTCGGACGCTCGAGCGTATCGGCTTGCTTCAAGAGGTCACCGGCCAACGCTGGGGCAGAGTCTGGGCTGCCCGACCCGTGCTGGATGCGGTCCAACGCTCCGAAGAACAGCCCGAGGAGCCCGAACTGTTCCCTGAAGCCGATTGAACCCAAAAACCATCCGCCGACGGGCAGCCGGAGAAGACCGGACCGGCCGATCAGCGGGCGAACTATAGGGGGCGAACTAAAGGGGACGTACCCCTTTTCCGCGCCGTTTTCACACGGTCGTCGCCGTGCCGTCCGATCCCGGGCGGCCACGCGGCCACGCGGCCGCGGGGTCTGCTGCGGAGCGGTCAACCAGGCCGCCGTATCGACCCCCGAAGCATCGCCCGGCGGCCGGCGGCGTGCAAGGCCAGACCCCACCATCGACCCTGCCTCCGGCCCCGGCGCGAACCCACCCGCCCGCCAATCCGCACACGCCCGCGCGTTCGCAGGCGACGGCAACAGAGGAAAAGGGCGAAGAGGAAAAGGGGTACGTCCCCTTTAGCTTCCCCCTCGTCGAATTGACCTTTGCCAATCCCCGCCCGGCGGTCGGCGGCGTTTCAGTCCGCCGCGGGCTCCTTTGCAAGCAGAGTCATCGCTTCGGGGATCGCGTCGGTCATCCGCTGCATCTTGTCGAGTTCGAACGTCGGCTCCGGCGAGCCTTCGAACCCCGGCCGCATCCGGATGACGGGCCGGGAGAGCGCGCCGTCGCGCCAGGTCGCCGTGACCGTCGCGGCGTAGCGGTCGCGCCCGGCCGCCCCGGCGAGCCACACGGGCTTGGTGATCTCGACGGCGTCTTCCTTCAGGCTCAGCTGGTACATCTCGCCGTAGCCCGGGTCGAAGAGGTAGGCGTGCCGTGCGTCGCTGAACAGAACAAAGGCCCACGATTCAAGCTCGGCCACTTTGTGAAACGTCGTCGTGTCGGCGTCGAGGACCGGCAGGACACGCACGCTGACGTAGACGCCGTTCTTGTCCGCGAAGACGTGGTTGTGCAGGAGTCGGAAGCTCGCCGCGTCGACGTGCACGAGCCGGTTCGTGGCAATCCAGACGTGTTGCTTGTCGACGGCGTAGGGCGTGTCGTTCCCGAACGTCCGGAAGGTCGGCACGTCGGCTCCGTTGAGTCGGGTGTCACTCCAGTAGACGTGGCCGGCGTCCGCGTAGAACGCCTGGTCCAGGTGCCTGAACGTCTCCGGATCGGCCCCGTCGATGCGGGCGGCCTTGTAGTAGACCGAATCGGCGTCCCTCCAGACCCACCCGGGGTGGAGCACGCGTGCCGTCGCGGCATCGGCGCCTCGGACCGGCTCATCCATCTGCCAGACGCGCGTGGCATCGCGGGCCAGGTTGAAGTCGAGAACCTCGAAGGTCGCCGCATCCGCGTTCGGAATCTCGACGACCCAGAACCGGCCGGGGCTGATCCACTTGTAGTAGACGGTCTGCTTGTCCCTCGTGTAGTCCGGGCTCAGCGGGACGAAGCTGGCGGCGTCCACGTCGTGGGCGAGAACGAGTTCACGGCCCATCGGCCGCTGGAAACGCTCAAGCGTCTCGCGACCCGCCTGGTCGATTCGCAAACCATCGAAGTAGATGTAATTGCCGCGTCGCGAGTACCCGTGCCCGAGTGACTCATGATTTGCCTGGCCATCCTCATTGAAGTTCGCAGGCGGCATCGCCATACCCTTGCCACCGGCGTCATGGAGCGGGGCTCCGTCGCCTCCGACGGCGACGCTTATTACGACGCTCAGGATTGAGAAAGCCGTCATGAAGGTGACTCCCTTTCTGCTTCGTACGTACACGCGACCGCCGCCGCGGCGAACTTCGCCGACAGCACCTTCAGTTTCGTGTCTCAGGTCGGCAGATGCAACATCATTTATATCTTCTTGCCGGCCTGAGACTGGTTGCTCGGCGCGTCGCTCAGGTTCGGCTTCGGCCTACGCATCACCGTCTGCACCCGAGCCGGTTGGCGGCGGCCGCCTTCGCCGGGGCGCTGTCGCAGTTGGTCCGCCCCCGTGTTCCCCTTACGCTCCCGACGGCCTTCAACCAGGAGCGACCCTTTGCAGCCCAACGCCTTCACCCACCCACGCGACGAGATTGTCGAGAGCATCGGCCGAATTTACCGCCACCGGATGACCACCACCTCCGGCGGGAACCTTTCCATTCGGGACGACGAGGCGGCCGTGTGGATCACGCCGGCCGGCATCGACAAGGGGACGCTCACCGCGCGGGACATTGCCTGCCTGACGGGCGACGGGCGGCAGGTCGGGCCGCACGCGCCAAGCAGTGAGTTGCCGTTCCACCAGGCCATCTACCAGTGCCGGCCGGACCTTGGGGCCATCGTGCACGCGCACCCGCAGTCGCTGGTGGCGTTTTCCATCTGCCGCAAGACGCCGGACACCAACCTGCTGCCGCTGGCGGCGCACGTCATCGGGCGGGTGGGCTACGCCGCATACGAGCTGCCCGGCAGTGCGGAGCTGGGCGAGAAGATCGCCGAGCAGTTCAAGGCGGGCTTCAACGCGGTGATTCTGGAGAACCACGGCGTGGTGATCGGCGGGACGGACATGGCCGAGGCGTTCGGCCGGTTCGAAACACTGGAATTTACCGCCAAAACCATTATTAAAGCGTCGGCGTTGGGGGAGGTTCGTTACCTGAGTGACGCGCAGGTGGCCGCCGCCACGAAGCTGAACGCGGCGATGCCCGG
>JBHJOM010000044.1:0-14902 GCA_050329715.1 Phycisphaerae bacterium | reverse complement strand
CGGCACGCCCTCGAACATCACCGTGGTCGCGCCGTTCGCCAGCGGGCCGTAGACGATGTAGCTGTGCCCCGTGACCCAGCCCACGTCGGCCGTGCACCAGTAGACCTCGCCGGGCTGATAGTCGAACACGTACTGGTGCGTCATCGAGGCGTAGACGAGATAGCCGCCGGTGGTGTGCACAACGCCCTTGGGCTTGCCCGTGCTGCCGGAGGTGTAGAGGACGAAGGCCAGGTCCTCGCTGTCCATCGGCTCGGCCGGGCAGGTGGCCGGCTGGTCGGCGGTCAATTCGTGCCACCAGGCGTCGCGGGCGTCGTGCCAGGTTACCTCGTTGCCGGCGTGCTTCAGGACGACGACCTTCTGCACCTTGTCGGTGAGTTTGCAGGCTTCGTCGACGGTCTTCTTCAGGTCCAGCACGCGGCCGCGACGGCTGCCGCCGTCGGCCGTGACGATGATGCGGCTGTTGGCGTCATTCACCCGGTCGGCGATCGCCTGGCTGGAAAACCCGCCGAAAATCACGCTGTGCGGCGCGCCGATGCGCGCGCACGCCAGCATGGCCACTGCGGCGTCGGGCACCATCGGCATGTAGATCGTGACGACGTCCCCCTTCTTCACACCCAGCCCCTTGAGCGCGTTGGCGAACCGGCAGACACGCGCCAGCAACTGGTTGTAAGTGATGCGCTCGGTCGTTTCGGGGGTACCGTCTTCGCGGACGGCCTCGCCCTCGTACACGATCGCCGTCGTCTGCCCCCTTCCCGCTTCGATGATGCGGTCCAGGCAGTTGTAGGCCAGGTTCGTCTGCCCGCCGACGAACCACTTCGCGTCCGGCGGCGTGAACTCCAGCACCTTGCCCGGCTGCTTGAACCAGTGGAACTGCTCTGCCACCTCGCCCCAGAAGCCCTCCGGGTCGTCGATGCTCCGCTGCCACATGCGGCGGTAGTCGTCCATCGAGCCGATGTGGGCCTGCTCGGCAAAGTCCGCCGGCGGCTCAAAGCGGCGCAGCTCGACCATCGACGAAACCAGGTTCTCCTCTTGCGACATGTGCTTCCTCCGTTGGTTTACCGTTCCAGAGTGAGGCAGCATAAGCGATCGGCCCCGGCGGCGTTACCTACCGTTTGGCCCGCGCCCGGCCGGTTCGCGGCTTCTTCTTCGCACCGGCCGCCTCGCCGACCGACGCCGTCTCCGCCGCCTCGCCCTGCCCGGCCGAGGCCGTCTCCAGCAGCTCCTTCGCCTGCGCGAGCGTCGTGGCCGTCACGCGCTGCCCGCCGATCATCTCGGCGATCTCCTGCACGCGGTCCTCGCCCAGCATCTGCCGTACGCTCGTGGTCGTCGCCTCGTCCTGCTCCTTGCGGACGGTCAGGTGCCGCTCGGCGTACGCGGCGATCTGCGGCAGGTGCGTGATGCACAGCACCTGATGGTATCTGGCCAGCCCCCGCAGCTTGTCACCGATGACCGACCCCAGCCGCCCGCCAACGTTCGCGTCGATCTCATCAAACACAAGCACACTCACGCGGTCGCCCGCGGCCAAAGTGCCCTTGAGCGCCAGCATGATGCGGCTCATCTCCCCGCCCGAAGCGATCCGCCGCAGCGGCTGCTCCGGCAGGCCGGGGTTGGTCTTCGCGACGAACTCCACCTGGTCGAACCCGGCCGGCGTGGCGTGCCGCCAGTCGTACTCGCCCGTCGAAAGCTGCACGGCGAAAGTCGCCTTGCCCATGCCCAGCTCGGCCAGTTGCGACTGGATCAGCGGGCCAAGTTTCGCGGCCGCGGCACGCCGGGCCGTCGTCAGCTCGCGCCCCTGCTTCGCCAGTGAGTTTGCCAACGGTTCGATCTGCGCCTGCAGCCCGGAGAAGTCTTCCGTCGCCCGCTGCAGTTCCTGCATCTGCCGGCCGACGTCACGCCGGAACGACAGCGTGCTTTCGATGTCATTGCCATATTTGCGGAGCACCCGGTTGATCGTATTCAGCCGCTCGGTCACCTCGGCGAGTTCTTCGGGGTCCAGGTCCAGGCGGTCCACGTACCGGCCGATGTCGTACGCGGCGTCCTCCAGTTGCAGTGTCGCGCCGTGCACGTTCTGCGCCGTCTCTTTCAACGACGGGTCCAGCTCGGCCAGTTCGGAGAGAATGGCCGCGGCCATTTTCATCCGCTCCAGAATGCTCCCGTCCGCCTCGTAAATCGCCGAGTGCACGCTGCCGGCGTCCTTCTTCAGCTTTTCAAGGTTCTCCAGCACGCTGGACCGGGCTTCGAGTTCTGCAAACTCCGCGGCGTCCAGCTCGGCGGCGTCGATCTCGTCCGCCTGGAACCGCAGCAGGTCCAGCTGCTGGTCGCGCAGGTTCCGGCCGGCCGTCAGCTCGGCGAGGCGGTCGTGGGCTTCGCGCAACTGCGCATAGGTTCGGCCGAAGGCGGCCCGGGCTTCGGCCAGGCCGGCGAAGGCGTCGAGCGTCTCCAACTGGTTCTGCGGCTTCAACAGGAACTGGTGGTCGTGCTGCCCGTGCACGTCCACGAGCAACTCCCCCACCCGCTTGAGCATCGCGAGTGTGATCGGCTGGCCGTTGAGGCTCACGCTCGTCCGGCCGGAGGCGAACAGCCGCCGCACCAGCAGCACCTCGCCCCCCTCCTGCTGCAGGGGCATGTCCAGCTCGCGTGAAAGCTCGGCCAGCAGCGGCCCGTCGCGCAGCTCGAACAGCCCGGTCACCCGCCCTTCCTCGGCACCGCTCCGGAGCAGCTCCCCGGCGGACCGCAGGCCGAGCAACACGTTGATCGCACCGATCACCAGGCTCTTGCCCGCACCCGTCGCGCCGGTAAAGCAGTTGAGGCCCGGCAGCAGCTCAATGCGTGCGTCGGCGATGACCGCCAGGTTCTGGATATGAAGTTCCTTGAGCATCCGTGCTGGCCGATGATAGCCGCAATCGCACGGCCTGGTGACGGCAGATGCTGCCCCTTGACTGGGCGTGCTGGCGCTAGCTGACTTCCGCGCCCGGCGCGATCTCCTCGGAAGGCGCGATGAAGATCACGCGTTCGTCCCCCTGTGCGCGGGCGGCGAGCATCATGCCCTCGCTCCGCTCGCCGCGCATGGTGCGGGGTGCCAGATTCGCGACCACGACGACGAGCTTGCCGATGAGGTCGTCGGGCTGGTAGTGCTGGCGCAGGCCGGCGCAGATCTGCCGGGTCTGGCCGTTGCCCATGTCAAGCTGGATCTTGAGCAGCCTGTCGGCGTTGGGGTGCGGCTCGCAGCCGACGATCTTCGCGATGCGAAGGTCCAGGCGTGCGAAGTCGTCGAACTGAATCGTTTCGGCGGTTTGCTGTTCCTGCATGTGTCGAGCGCTCCGGTAAGGGGTGCCCCAACAAGCAAAATAGCCTTCGACTCACCCTTAGCCAAGCGCCAAGTTTACAGCTTCTTTCACCTAAACGCCCCGTACCACCACGAATGCGCCGGCCGTTTCCAATGCGTCACGCCACGGGCTTCTCGGCAGCATCTGAAGGCATGCCAGTGCCTTGGCCACCTCCCCCTGGGCGGCCTGCCGGGCAAAATCGAGACTCCCAGACGGCAGGATCAGGTCCCGTACCTTCTCGGCACGCTCGCCGTCCTGGCCACGCAGGAGCGCCCGCAGCAGGCTGCGATGCTCGGCCGGGGCGGTCCTGAGGAAGTGAATCAGCGGGAGCGTCAGCTTCTGCTTCTCCACGTCGATGCCCAGCGTCTTGCCGACGGTCGTCTCCTCGCCGAGCAGGTCGAGCACGTCGTCCTGTATCTGGAAGGCGATGCCCAGCCGCAGGCCGTACTCCGCCATCGCCTCGACCTGCTCGGGCGTGGCGCCGGCGTACTCGGCACCGAGCCGGCAGCTGGTCGAGACGAGCATCGCCGTCTTGCGCTTGATGATCTCGTAATACGTCGGCTCGTCGAGGTCCAGGTTGTTCCGGTTGTTGATCTGCAGCAGTTCGCCTTCGCACACGGCGTTGGTCGTCGCACCAATGAGCCGGGCCGCTCCCTGACCCGCCAGGCTGCTGCACAGGTGGTAGCTGTGGCTGATAAGGTAGTCCCCCAAAAGCACGGCCGCCTCGTTGCCGCGCAGGTGGTTGAGCGTCGCACCCTTTCGGCGGACCTCGGCCTCGTCGAGCACGTCGTCGTGAACGAGGGTTGCCATGTGCACCATCTCGACGACTGCGCCGAGGGTGATGTGCGCGGGCGTGAGCTGGCCGCAGGCTTTTCCGGCCAGCAGGAGCAGCACGGGCCGGAGCATCTTGCCGCGGAACCGCTCGACATGCTGCACGAGCTGGTTGACGCACGGCAGGTCGCTGCGGACCTCCGCCTCGAACGCCGCAACGACCTGCTTCAGCTCCGGCTCAACGGCCGAGAGAAGGGAAAGCAGGTCGGAGGCGGCAGGCACCTGGGTTGCGGGCTTTATCGGCATCTCGCGTAACTATAGATGCGTCGCCCGATATGCGCCGCATTGAGTCGGAAGGTTTCGAAGGATATGAAAGTCGTGGAAGCGCCGTAAACCCTCCACACTCACCAGCCGCCTGCCGCCCGCCTGCCGGCCCTGCGCCCGTCCGACCGGCCCAGCCCGCACGAATGGCTTCCCTATCGCCACGGTCAGACGTTCCGACCTTCCCGCCCGCTTCGACGGCGAATGCGTTGCCGAGCCGCGAAAGGCTCCGTCGGGAAGGCGACGGGCGACGTGCAGGCGGGGTCGGGGCGGAGTCAGCGGGCGGGGTCAGCGGGCTGGTCGGCGAGCGGTGGCCGTGCATCAATGCGAGGCGGCCGCCGGCGGCGGTCGGGCCTGGCCCGACGTACCGCCCGCGGCCGCGGGGCTTTGCGGGGTGCTGGTGCCCGCGCCTATCGCTGAGCGACGACCTGCTCCCCGGCGAGTTGGAGCCGTAGCAGGAGCATAGCCGCCGAGAGCTGCGGGTCGTTGGCCAGCAGTTGCTCGCGGGCTTCCTCGAAATTCTCCGTGCCTGGTTCGAGTGCTTCGAACCGGAGAATGTCCAGCTCCTGGCGGGCCTTGAGGGCGTTGGTCATCTGCTCGGGGGTCATCTCGATTTTAAGGTGCGGGTCGACGCCCCACTCGGTGTCGCCTTCGTCCTTGTGGATGCTGCGGCCCGAGGGCAGGTAGTAGTGGCTCGTCGTCAGCTTCAGGTAGGCCTGGCGGCGGTCCAGCGGGAAGAGCATCTGCACGCTCCCCTTGCCGAACGTCCGCTCGCCGACCACGACGGCCCGGGCCTGGTCCTTCAGCGCGCCCGACACGATTTCCGACGCCGAGGCCGAGAACTGGTTCACCAGCACGACGACAGGCACCTTCAGGTCGTTGCGGTCGGCACGGGCGAGCATGCTGCTTTCGTCCTGCGGCCGCCGCTGCGAGCGGGTGGAGACGATTTTTCCGCCGTCGAGGAATGCGTCGGCGACCTCGGTTGCGCTCTGAAGCAGGCCGCCGGGGTTGTACCGCAGGTCGAGGATGACGCCGCGTACGCCGCCGGTGGTCACGCCGTCGAGGGCCTGTCGCAGTTCGTCGGCGGTTTCGCGCGTGAAGCTTGTCAGGCGGATGTAGGCGATCTTCTGCTCCTCGTCGAGCAGGTATTCCCAGCCGCCGCCGGGCAGGTGCATCCAACCTTTGATGCTCTGCACGCGGATGCGTTCGCGGGTGAGGGTGTAGTCCTTCTCGTCGCCTTCGGGCTCCTGAATGGTGAGTGTGACGGGCGTGCCGCGCGGCCCGGTGATGAACCGCACCGCGTCATTGGTGGTGATGCCCTTGGCGCTCTTGCCGTCGATGGCGGTGATGATGCTGCCCGGCTTGATGCCCGCGCGGTACGCCGGCGAATCCTCCAGCGGGCTGACCACCTCGAGGAACCCGGCGTCCGAGTTGCGAATCTGGATGCCGACGCCCATGAACTCGCCCTGCGTGCTCTTTTCGAACTCCGCCAGGTCGTACGGCCAGATCATCGCGGTGAAGTCGTCCAGCTCGCCGAAGGCACCGTCGGCGAACTCCGAAATGATGGCCTCCTCCTGAATCCGAAGCGTGCGGCTGTTGAGCCGGCGAAGCTCGTCCAGCACGTCGTTGATCAGTCGTCGGTCGGGGGCGCCGCTGCGCTCCACGATCTCCTGCAGGCGGCCAAGGCCCAGGACGAAGGCGGCACGGTCGTCCAGGTTTTCGAGCGTCGGGAAGGCGGCTTCCAGGCCGGTGGTGGTCGTGAGGGCTTCCACGGCCCGAAGCCCGCCGCCCAGCATCTTCCGCATGCTCACGTCGGTGTGGTAGTGGCTCAGTGCGTCGGCCAGTGCTTCCTTGAGCATGTCCCCCTTGATGCCGTCGAGTTTGTCGTGCCAGTCCAGGCGGAAGGTCAGCTCCTCGGGCTGCATGTCCGTCGGGCGGGTGGTGGGCTCGGCTTCGGGGTCGAGGAGGATGCGCACCTTGTCGGCCGCGGCAATTTCCTCGTCACGCATCTCCTTCAGGTGGTCCGGTGCGTAAACGTTCAGCAGTCGGAGCCGGCGGGTGGTGTCCTTGAGCTTCTGGCGCCACTGGCCGTTCTGCGGCTCGATGCCCGACAGGTCGCTGTAGACCCGCAGCGCCTTGAGCCACTGCTCGTCGGCCTCGAACCCGGCGGCCAGTTCTGTAACCTCCGCGATCAGGTCCTGAACCCAGGCTTCGGCGTGAAACGCGTCCTTGTCCTCTGCGTAGGAGAAGGCCCGGGCGGCGGCGTCGATCGCGTAATCCGGTTTCTGCTCGGCCAGCAGCAGGTTCACGTCCGCCACCTGCTCCTCGTATGCCTTCTGGCGCTCGGCACGGAACTCGGCCCGCTGGGTCTCGAACGCGTCGATCCAGTCGGCGACCTGCGCCAGCGTCGGGTCGTCGGCCCGGCTGCGGGCCCGCTCGATCAGCTCGGCGGTGCGGTCGAAATTGCCGATCTTAAGCGCCTCGAATGCCTCGGCGGTCAGCTCACGGGCCTCGACACGCGCGGTCGCGGTCGGCTGCCCGGGTTCCCCGGCGAAAAGCGTCGCGGGCATCGTTGCGCATGTGGCAAGGACGCAGCTCAACAGCAGCGGCTTCAACTTCATGTTCATGCGACTCGTTCCTGACGCGTCTGGGGCACGTCGCTGAGGTTTTCTAAAAGCAGACCGGCGGGCGTGGCCCCGAAGCGAACGCTGCGTTCGCGCGCCTGCATTCGCAGACACAGGCCACCTGACATATCTTTACACCCGTCCGGGCCGTAGGGTCAAAAACATTCCCGGACCGAACCGGACACCAGCAGACCGATAAGCCGCGGACCCAGCGGCTACCCAACTAAACGACCGGGGACCACGAAGGTTGCACCCTTACGCCGCCCTCCCACTCTTCGACCTCCTCCATGACCAGCATTACGACACAACTCGCCCAGGCGTTCCAGAAAGCCATCCACGACGCCACAGGCCTGGACGCCGACCCCGCCGTCGCCCCGGCCGCCAACCCGCAGTTCGGCGACTACCAGTGCAACGCCGCCATGCCACTGGCCAAACGCCTCGCCGAGGCCACCGGCCAGAAAGCCAACCCGCGCGACCTGGCCTCACAGATCGTCGCCAAGCTCGCCCTGGGCGACATGGCCGCCGACGTCAGCATCGCCGGGCCGGGATTCATCAACGTGCGCCTCTCCCCCGACTGGCTCGCCGGCCTGCTGAACGAAGCCGCCGCCGACCCCCGCCTGGGCGTCCCCACCGCGGCCCAGCCGCAGACCGTCGTCGTCGAATACTCCAGCCCGAACGTCGCCAAGGAGATGCACGTCGGCCACATCCGCAGCACCATCCTGGGCGACGCCGCCGCCCGCCTGCTGGCGTTCCTCGGCCACAAGGTCATCCGGCAGAACCACATCGGCGATTGGGGGACGCAGTTCGGGATGTTGATTGCTCTTTTGAAGGAGGAAGGCACGAAGGCACGAAGGCACGAAGGCACGAAGGGCGAGGACCTGAAGATTGCCGACCTGGAGGACTTTTACCGGCGGGCGAAGCAGCGGTTCGATGCCGACCCTGTCTTCGCCGAGGAGGCCCGAAAGACCGTCGTCCGCTTCCAGGCGCATGAGGCCGAAGAGCTGGGTTACTGGCAGAAGATCGTCGAGGAGTCCAAGCGGCACTTCGCCCCGATCTACCGCAGGCTGAACGTGCAGTTGGGCGAGCCGGACGTTGAGAAGAACGCCAACCAGGACCAGCCGTTCGAACGCGGCGAAAGCGCCTACAACGACCGGCTCCCGACGATTACCGACGAACTCCAGGCGGCCGGCGTGGCCGAGGCGAGCGAGGGGGCCGTCGTCAGCTTCGCCGGCGGGTTCAAGGCACCGCTGATGGTCCGCAAGTCCGACGGCGGGTACGGCTACGGCACGACGGACCTGGCCGCGGCCAGGTTCCGCGCCGAGGAGCTTGCCGCCGGACGGGTCATTTACTTCGTGGACGCGCGGCAGGCGCTGCACTTCAAGCAGGTGTTCGCCACGGTGGAGGCAGCGGGGCAAAAGGCCGGCTGGGGCGTACAGAACACCCGGTTCGAGCACGCGAGCTTCGGCAGCATCCTGGGTGAGGACGGCAAGCCCTTCAAGACCCGGGCCGGCGGCACGGTAAAGCTCTCGGACCTGCTCGACGAGGCCGAGCAGCGCGCCCTGGCCGTCGTCAAAGCCCGCAACCCGGACCTCTCCGCCGAGGGCGCGCAGGACCTCGCGCGGGCGGTGGGCATCGGCGGCATCAAGTACTTCGACCTCTCCAAGGACCGCACGAGCGACTACGTCTTTTCATTCGACGCGATGCTGAGCCTCGACGGCAATACGGCCCCGTACCTGCAGTACGCCCACGCCCGCATCCGCAGCATCTTCCGCCGGGCGGAGTTGCCCGACGACTTCACGCCGCACGTGGCAACGCTCACGGAGGTCCACGAACTGCAACTGGCCAAGCACCTGCTGAAGTTCGGCGACACCCTCTCGGCCGTGGCGAACGACCTGAAGCCGCACGTGCTGTGCAGCTACCTCTACGAATTGGCGACGCAGTTCAGCGGTTTCTATGAGAGTTGCCCGGTATTAAAGAGCGAAGAGCCGGTGCGAACGACTCGCCTGACGCTGTGCGCCCTCGCCGGGCGAACCCTGGCGACCGGGCTGGACTTGCTGGGGATCGAGCACCCGGAGCAGTTGTGAACTCAGGTGTTACGCGTCCTTGACGATGAAGCCGAGGTCACGTGCGCCGTGGAGGATACGGACGATGAGGACGTCGTCCTCTCGCGGAAGGAAAAAGATGACGTGGCTGCTGAATCGCTTCATCGGCACGCTTCGCAAACCGCGGAGCAGCGGATCATGCGTCGACCGTGCCGTTCCGATACCAGGCAGGTCCGCGATTAGTTCGAAATGCTCACGACAAGCCGTGTAGAAGTCGATCGCTACATCAACGCTGCGCTCGGCGATGGAGTCGCTAATCGCGTCCATGTCCGCGTCCGCCTCGGGCGAGACAACGTAAGGCCGGCGATCCATCAGGTACTCGGCCGATGTTTGGACTCAAGGCGACGACGCTTGGCATCCCAGTACGCGTCGTCCGCCGGAATAGGCATCGAAACCAGCGCAGCGAGGAGTTCCGCCTCAAGATCCGGGTCCAATGGCACGGCCTCTCCCTCGTTGCGGATGAGTGTCGCAACGTACGCCTCGACGTCCTTCATCCCGAGCTCTTCCACCCGTCGGCGGGCGATCTGGGCGACGTCTGGCGGGAGCTTCAGCAGAAGGTCTGACATGACGCGAGTATACCTCCGCTTCTACGCCCCCGCACCGTAGAACCGGAACCCCTTGCGACGCTGCCGGCTGTACCGCGCCAGCGCATCCTCGATCACCGGGTAGGCTTCCCGCGCCGGCATGATCTCGTCCACTTCCACCTGTTTTCCTTCCATTTGCTTGTAATCCTGGAAAAACCGCTTCAGCTGCTTGATGCGGTGCGGGGGCATCTCGGCGGCTTCCTGGTAGAAGTTGTACTCTGGGTCGTGGGCGGCCACCGCGATGATCTTGTGGTCCTTCGCCCCCTCGTCCACCATCGTCATCAGACCGATCGTCCGGGCACGCATCAGCGTCAGCGGCACCACCGTCTCCTTGCAGAAGACCAGCACGTCCAGCGGGTCGTCGTCCTCGGCAAGCGTCTGCGGGACGAAGCCGTAGTTGGCCGGGTAATACGCGGCGGAGAACAAAATCCGGTCGAGCTTGATGAGCCCGGAGGCCTTGTCCAGCTCGTATTTCACGCTGGAACCGGTGGGAATCTCGATGACCGCGTTGAACTCCTGCGGCATATCCTCGCCGGGGGTGACGTCGTGCCAGGGGTGGATCATGCCCACACCATACCCCGCAAAAGGCCCGCCGCCACCCGACAGAAGCCGAAGCCGGCGGACGATAACACGCCCACCGTTGGCACGTTCCGCACGCCCCGCCGCCTCGGGTATGCTCCGGCCATGCCTCGCCCGCTACGAAACCCCTTGCCGCACACGCTTTTGGCCCTCCTCGTGCTGCTGTTGCCCGGCTGCACGAACTACGACTACCGCATCGACGCCCCGCCCCCCTTCGCCGGGCCCGTGCCCGAGGGCCAGTTCCGCACCCTCGACCGCCCGCCCCTCAGCTACGCCGTCCAGGACGTCGAGGGCAAGCTCCTCGTCCACATCCGTAACGACGCCGAATCGCAAATCGCCTTGCTGGGCAAGCGTTCCAGCGTCGTAGGGCCCGACGGCCAGGCCCACGGCCTGCAGACCCGCCCCATCCCCCCGGGCGCGTTCGTCAAGCTCATCATCCCGCCCAACCGGCCCGACGCCGGCTACTACGGCCCGCGGAGCACCTTCGGCATCGGCTTCGGCACACGCATCGGCTCGGCCGGGGCCGGCTCCGTCGGCGGCGTCGGTGGCGTCGGCGACGTACACGAGCCGGGCCTCTTCGACGTCGCCCAGTACGACGACCAACCCCGCACCTTCGACGACTACTGGCGCTTCGACGGCCCAGGCACCATGCGCCTCATCCTCACCTACCGCCTCGACGACGATGTCCTCCAGCAGACCTTCACCGTCACCCGATTCAAGCGAAAATTAAGGCGTTTTCGCTCATTTTCGCACTCCGCCCGGGCCTCACCGCCCCGCTTCCACAGCCTCTTTCACCGCCGTCTTGCGGTGCTCGAACATCCCCTCGATCTGCCGCCTTACCAGCCCCCCGCCCAGCGTCCGGCCCACCAGCCCGCCGGGCATGTCGTACCAGACCGTCTCCGTCAGCCGGCACTTTCCCCCGGGCAGCTCGCGCATCTCGTGGCGGTGCCGCCATTGCTTGAAGGGGCCTTTCACCTGCTCGTCCACGAACCACGCGACCCGGCCCGCGCCGTCCGCGTGCGGGGGGCGGTGCTCGGCGTACCGCGCCTGCCACCGCATCCGCCCGACCGGGCCCTTTACCGTCAGCGTCACCGCCGTCCCAACCCCCGCCGGCGGGTACCCCTCGATCGACTCCACCCGCGCATCGGCCTCCGGCGGCGACATCACCGGCAGCGCGCGTTCTATGTCCTCATGAAACGCCCAAACGTCCTCCAGAGTCGCGTCAATGTCCACCGAATAGCTATGTGTCGTCATCTGCAAGTCCAGTTTTTCGTTACCCATGTCCACTCAAACCACGCCGCCGTCCACCACCATCCGGAGCGACGCGATTTTCCCGTCCCAACCCGTCGCGCCTGTCAATTTCTCGCTCTCGGCCCACAGCCTGGCCGCCCCCTCGTCGTCGCGCGCCTGCTTGCTCGGCGTCGCCGGCTTCTCGTCGCGCCAGTACCCGCCCGACTCCCGCCCGGCCCGCTCGCCCAGCGCCACCTCCAGCGACGTCCGCGCCCCCTCCTCCACCGACTTGGCCAGCTTACCCCAGATCCACCGCACCACCCCCGGCGTGTCCCGCACAATGTCCGTCGCGATCACCCCCGGGTGCACCGCGTGGGTCGTCAACCCCGTGCCCGCCAGCCGACGCGAAAGCTCCCGCGTGAACCAGATGTTGAACAGCTTGCTCTGCCCGTAAGCCCGCCACAGGCCGTAGCGGTTGCGAAGGTTCAAGTCCTCAAAGTCCACCCGCGGCGACCGCTCGTGCGCCCGGCTCGACACGTTCACGATCCGCCCCGTCCCCACGCCCGTCCCCACCCCCGGCTCCGTCCCCTTTCTCGGCGTCATCAGGTCGAGCAACTCGTGCGTCAGCACGAAGTGCCCCAGGTGGTTCACGGCGAACGTGTGCTCAATCCCGTCGGCCGTCTCGTGGTAGGTGCGGTTGAAGAGCCCGGCATTGTTCACCAGCACATCAAGCCGGCCGAACCTCTGCCGGAACGCCGCGGCCATCGCCCGCACCTGCGCAAAGTCCGCAAGGTCCGCCGTGAGCGTATCGACTGTCGCATTCGTATCTTTTGCAACCACCGACGCCGCCTCGCGCGTCTTGGCCTCGTTCCGCCCGTGAATCACCACGGCGAACCCCGCCCGGGCAAGCCCCCGCGCCGTCTCCAGCCCGATGCCACCATTCCCGCCGGTGACGAGCGCTACGCGTGTGTCGGTCTCCTGCACGCCGCAACAGTAGGCACCCACCCCGCCGCCCGGCCGGACGGGTTTGAAGCACAGAGGCGCGGAGATGGGGAGACCACAGAGCAAATGCTGGGCCGGGAAACTCGCCCCGAAGGCCGGTGGCGGGTCGGACGCCCGGCCGGTCATCGTCGGCAGGAGCTGCACCCTCACGCACCCGAACCGGCCGGAACAGCGCGGGTCGTGTCAGTTCTTCAGCTTGTACTTCAACTGCCCGGCCTTCAACGCGGCGTGGATGCCGTCGTCCTGGTAGTTTCCTTCCGGGTTATCGACCCGGAAGGAGCCGGCGTGGCCGTCGGCGAACGCAACCACCGTCTGGCTGCCGTGGCGGTACTCAACCTGCCGCCTGGAGCCGGACCAACTGCGGCCGTTGGTGTCGCCGACGAAGAACTGCTCGAACAGGAAGGCGTTGCCACTGTTGTCCCGCCGCACGTCGACGAACATCAGCATGCGGGAAGCATCAACGATCTGGATAACCCTCTTGAACTTTCCGGTGACATTCGTGACCAGAAAGCCGTTGTTCCAAGCGGCGTTCATCCCGATGCCCAGGCGGTCATAGTCCGTACTCTGTTTGAAGGCCGGGCATAACTGGATCATGGCGTGGTTGTTCGTCGTGACGTTGTTGCGTTTCTCCGACGTGTACCGGCCAAGCAACTCGTCGGAGTACCACTCCCGTCGACCGCCGGCAAAACCTTCCTGCCGCTGCGGGACGATCGCCCCGGAAAACTCGTTCGCGTAGAACTGGAAGCAGATCATGATCTGCCGCTGGTTCGACAGGCAGTTGGTCATGACCGCCGCCTCGCGCGCCCTGCCGAGCACCGGCAGAAGGATCGCGATGAGCACCGTGATGATCCCGATGACGACGAGCAACTCGACGAGCGTAAAGCCGCCATGCCACCCGCGGGCGGCCCGGGTGCTTCGGCTCATGGATTGAACGCCGTCTGCAGAAGGTGTTTCCATGGGGACCTCGTGTTGAAGGACGTGTTAACCAGCAGAAGATGGGACATGGGCATCCTCGATGCCGCAACACATCTTACCACCCATTGCCGGTGTGAACCAATCGCTTCATTCATCTTTTCTTTCTGTTCCGCCAGCACGCGACCGGCATGACCCGTCGGAAGCCATCGGACCGGCCGATCCGCAACCTCGGCTCACCGCCGGGACGTTTGCCGTGGTCCACCTCGCCGGGAACGCGACGAGACGGTGCGAGTCTGGATGGATAGACTAAAAAGAGAACATCATGCCAAAGTGGACCATCACCGTGGATGACGAGACCGACCGGGCCGTGCGGACGAGCGTGGCGCTGGCCGGCGGCCGCAAGGGCGACCTGTCGAAGTTCGTCGCCGACGCAGCCCGGGCCAAGGCCCACCAGGCAATGGCCGGGCTCGGCCAGGGTGCCACCCTGAAGGACCGCATCCTCAACGGCCCCAGCCTGGAGGGCGTCGACCTGGAGCGTGACCGCTCGCCCGCGCGGGACGCCGAGCTGTGAGCGTTCTCGTCGACACGTGCGTGCTGCGCGAGGTTCAGCATCCGCGCGGCAACCCGGCCGTGCGAGCCCGCTTGGCAGCGCTGCCGGAGCAGGATCTCTACCTGAGCGTGCTGACGGTCGGCGAGCTGCGCAAGGGGATTGCGAAGCTCGCGGCCGGCCGACGCCGACGCGAGTTGGAGGTCTGGCTCGACTCGATCCTTGAAGACAACGCCGGCCGCATCCTGCCGGTGGACCTGGCCGTCGCCGAACAATGGGGGCGCCTGACAATCGCCGCCGAAGCCCGCGGCCGCCCGCTGCCGGCCATCGACGGCCTGATCGCCGCGACGGCGCTGCGGCACGGCTTCGCCGTGATGACCCGCAACACGTCCGACTTCCAGGCGACCGGCGTCGAGTTGATCAACCCATGGGAAGCCTGAAGGCGACGCCCGGACGCCTCGGCGGCCCGCTGCCGGCCGGTTGCGCCGCCGGGACGGAACGCCCGCGGCTCGATCCGGGTCGCTTCACCTTCCGTTAATCCAATCCAAACATTGATTCGACATCTTGTGGCGGTCAATAGGGGAAGCGCTGCGGGGCGCTTTGCCTCCGGGGCCGGATCGGGGCGTCTTTTTACACACGCAACACATGCACGCAGCCCCGAGGGGGGCAGAAAGAGTTGTCATGGCACACGCACTGAAGACTGTTGTCACCCGAACCGGTTCCCGGTTCGCCCCGTTGTATGCCGCACCGGTGTTGGCCGCGGCGGCCGGTGTCGGGCTGGGGTTGGCGGGCGGGCCGTCGGCCGCGCTGGCGTCGACGGCGATCACCTACGAGACCCGCGCCCTGACCGGCACCGACGGCCCGCTTGGCCCGGGGCTGGGGGCGGGGGTGAGGTTCAGCG
>JBHJOM010000043.1:0-11510 GCA_050329715.1 Phycisphaerae bacterium | reverse complement strand
GGGGGCAGTCCGGTAACAGGCCGCCGGGAATAGCTGGCCGGGGGCGGCGCACGTGGGACGCATACGGGCGCACGCCCCTTCCGTTCGCGCGTATGGACGACGTGTACGGGCTTACGCGTAACGCGTGAGCCGTCACGCGACCCGCGTGAGGCATGACGCGGCCCGCGTAACCGGTGACGCGGCCCGCGTGAGGCGTGACGCGGCCCGCGTAACCGGTGACGCGACCCGCGTGAGGCGTGACGCGGACCGCGTGAGGCGTGATGCGGCCCGCGTGAGGCGTGATGTGGCCCGGGTGAAGCCGTACGGGTTGATCTCTGCAAAGGATGCGTCGCCGGTGCGACCGGCTCGGCGACCGGTCGTTGCGGGCGTAGAATGCGGCGATGGAACTCGAGCCCGGCAACCCGGATTTCGTTTTTCGTGCCGACACCCGGCCGAACGTCCCCGAGCCGCCGCCGGTGCGGCTGGCGGGCATCGACGACGTCCGCACGGCCGCCCCGGCGGAAGCGGCCGGTGCGCTCGTCGCCTTCTACACGGGCCTGCTGGGCTTCTGGCGACTGAACGCCGACGACGGCCACGAACAGAAGCATCGCCTCACGTTCCGGGCGCAGAACGCGGACCTGGTCATCGACCTCAAGCCCGTGCGGGAAGCGCCGCCGGAGATGCGGGCGACCGGCGTCATCGTGCCGTCATTGTCGGCGTTGCAGGAGAAGCTGCGGGAGCGGGAGATTCCGTTCGTGTTCGACCAGGGGCTGGCCCCCGGCGAGGAGGTCGTGACCCTGCGCGACCCGGCCGGGAACTGGCTGGCCGTGCGGGATTCGAGGCAGGTCAGTTGACCCGGAGGACGGCGTGTACGCGAACAAGCCGGTGCTGGGCGTCACGGGGGGCATCGCCAGCGGCAAGAGCCAGGTGGCACGGGCCTTCGGCCGGCTCGGCTGCTGCGTAATCGATGCCGATGCGCTGGTGCGGGACGTCTACGCCGACCCGGCCGTGCGACGACATGTGGCCGAGGCGCTGGGCCCGGGCCTGATGTCCGACGACGGCGTGAACCGCCGGGCACTTGCCGCCCGGATTTTTGACGACGCCGCGGCCCGGCAAAAGCTGGAGGCGATCGTCCACCCGCGCGTCGAGGCGCTCCGCCGGGCGGCGATGGCGCGTGTCGGCGACGACGCGTCGGTGGTGGCGTACGTGCTGGACACGCCGCTCTTGATGGAGACCGGGCTGAACGCCCAGTGTGATGCGTTGGTGTTTGTAAAGACGCCGTTGGAGGTCCGGCAGGAACGCGCCAAACGGCGTGGCTGGGGGGCGGAGGAACTGCCCCGGCGAGAAAAAGTGCAGATGCCACTAGACAAGAAGCAAGAGAAGGCGGATTATTCCGTGGCCGGGACGTTGTCGGCGGCGGACCTCGCGTCCGCGTGCCGGGACGTGCTTGGCGAAGTCCTCTCCCGCTCGCTCGCTACCTAGCCCCCTCGCCCACGTTTTGCCGCCCAGGACGAACCCCGCGGAAGAGTCGGCCGGGCCGCCTTGTATGTCGGGTGACGGGCCAGGGACGTTGTTCGCGGGTCTTCACCACAGGCCGTTCGTATCCGCCGTATCCGCCGCCGCCGTATTCGCATTTGCCGTATTCGCATCCACCGGCCTTTACGGCACCAGTCGAAAGCTCGTATCACGACCATCACGACAATCAGTAAATGACCGAACCTGCCCTGTTCCACCGGGCACACCCCGTCGGTGCCCGCCGTTCAAGCGGGCGACGGCTTCAATCGACCTTCACACCTTTTCCCACCTTCCACGATCCTTTCGGAGGCTAAGCCAGATGGCGAAGTCCAGCAGTCGTTCACGCCGCAGAAGCAATGACAAAGACGTCGAGCCCCAACAGGCCGGCGGCGCCACCGCGACGGAGGAGCCCAACGAGGCCTCCGGGGCGGACAACGAGGTCGCCGATTTCGACGCCGAAACCAACGCCAAGTACGAGCAGGTCAAGACCGGCAAGCTCTACATCAAGGACCTCCAGCAGATGAACGTGGACGACCTCCACGTCATGGCCAAGGAGGAGGGCATCCAGGACTACCTGGGCCTCAAGAAGCAGGACCTGATCTTTCAGATCCTCCGCAGCCGCGTCCGCCAGAACGGGCTGATGTTCGGCGAAGGCGTGCTGGAGATCCTGCCGGACGGCTTCGGCTTCCTCCGCAGCCCGGAATACAACTACCTGCCCTGCCCGGACGACATCTACATCAGCCCGAGCCAGATCCGCCGCTTCGGCCTGCGCAACGGCCACGTCGTGCAGGGGCAGATCCGCCCGCCCAAGGAATCCGAACGCTACTTCGCGCTCCTGCGCGTCGAGGCGATCAACGGCGAGGACCCGGAGCGCATCACCGAGATCACCAACTTCGAAGACCTGACGCCGCTGCACCCCAACAAGCGGCTGATCATGGAGACCGACCCCAAAGAGATCAACATGCGGGTGGTCGATCTGGTGACGCCCATCGGCATGGGGCAGCGCATGCTCATCGTCGCGCCGCCGCGTACCGGCAAGACGGTCCTGCTGCAGAAGATCACCAACGCCATCACGACGAACCACCCGGACGTCTACACGATGGTCGTGCTCATCGACGAACGCCCCGAGGAAGTGACCGACTTCCAGCGGAACACCACCGCCGAGGTCGTCTCCAGCACCTTCGACGAGCCGGCCAGCCGGCACGTGCAGGTCGCGGAGATGGTCATCGAGAAGGCCAAACGCTACGTCGAGTTCGGGCGTGACGTGGTCATCCTGCTCGACTCCATCACCCGCCTGGCACGCGCCTACAACACCGAAGTGCCGCACTCGGGCAAGATCCTCACCGGCGGCGTGGACGCCAACGCCCTGCAGAAGCCCAAGCGCTTCTTCGGCGCCGCCCGCGCCATCGAAAGCGGCGGCAGCCTGACCATCCTCGCCACGGCACTCGTCGACACCGGCAGCAAGATGGACGAGGTCATTTTCGAGGAGTTCAAGGGCACCGGCAACGCGGAGTTGCACCTGGACCGCCGCCTGGTGGACAAGCGCGTCTACCCGGCGATCGACATCAACAGCTCCGGCACCCGCCGCGAGGAACTGCTGCTGGACCCGAAGGAGATGGAACTGGTCTACCGCCTCCGCCGCGTGCTGTCGGACATGAACCCGGTCGAGGCCGTGGAACTGCTCAAGGGCCGCCTGGAGAAGGCCGGCAGCAACGCCCAGTTCCTGATGAGCATGAACCTGGACTGAGGTTTGCCGCGTCCACAACATTCGCAACAAGCCCGGGGCCGGCCTCAGCCCCGGGCTTTTGCTTTGACGTCTGCGTTTGTGTCGACGGGCGCGTCGTGCCGGTGCAGCAGGGCCTCGCGGCAGGCCACGGCCGCCAGCACGGCCACCGGCAGCCACAGGCAGCCGCCGGGCGAAAGCTGTAGCCCCAGCGTCCCGCCGATGGCCCCCACGAAGAACCCCAGCAGCAGCCGCCCGTGCAGTGCGAATCGCCGGAACGCCTCCTGGGCGCGCAGCAGCTTCACGAGCCGCACCGGGTGCCAGCCTGTCTCCCGCAACGGGTGGCGCCGGGCGGCCCAGGTGAGGAACGCCCCGGCCTCGATGCCCATGTCCGTTACGATGCCGGTGACGTGCGTCGTCCGCACGACGGCCCGGCTCACACGCGTGATCGTGGCATTCTGCAGGCCCATCGCGAAGGAGGCGGCCAGGGTCATCGCGACGGGCAGCGTCGTCAGCGTCTCGGCGGCGGCGGGCCCGGGGAAGGTCATGCCCAACGCCACCAGCGCCAGCACGCCGGCCTCGAGGCCCACCGCCCGGACGATCCGCCGGCGGCCCGCCGTCGTCTCCGTGATGCACGCCGACGTCATCGCACCCACGAAGAACGCCACCACCAGCAAGACCCAGTACGCCAGCAGCCAGGCGGGCTGCCCCTCCACCGTCTGCACGAGCGACTGCCCCAGGTGCGTGACCGTGCCGGAGAGGTGGCTCGTCATCGCGCCCAGGTAGACGAGTGTCACCACGTTCACGTAGCCGGCCACCCCTGCCAGCACCACGGCGAGCCGGCCCTTGTACCGACCTGAAACCGCCTGACCCAACGGCACGAGCGTCCACCCCGAAAAAAAACCGAGCCGGCCTGCCCGGCGGGCGGCCCGAGGCTCGTCCTCGCCAACCTCCACTGCCGACACCACTTTTGCAAATCCCGACGGCGAGTCAGTTCGTCCGCCGACCCTACAATGACCCGGTGGCATACCCGGGCCTGTCTATCCTCCTGAACCTGTCCGGCCGGACCTGCCTCGTCGTCGGCGGCGGGGCGGTCGGCGTGCGCAAGGCGGCGCAGCTGCTGGACGCCGGCGCGTTGCGTGTTCGGTTGCTGAGCCCGGAGTACCCGCCGAACCTCCCGGCCGGGGTGGAACACCTCGCCGGGCTGTTCACGCCGGGGCACCTGGTTGGCGTGGGCCTCGTGGTGGCCGCGACGAACGACGCCGCGGTGAACGACGCCGTCCTGCAAGCCGCCGGGGAGCGTGGCGTACTCGCCAGCCGCGTGGACCCCACGGCCGGTCACGTCCCGGGGGACTTTACGAACCTCGCCGCCGGCGAGCGGGGGCCGGTGCTCGTTGCCGTCTCGGCCGGGTCGGCGGCGATGTCGGTCGCGACGCGTGACCGGCTGCTGGCCCACCTGGGCGAGGACTGGCCTCGGCTGGCCGCCTTCGCCCGGGACCTGCGGACCCGTCTGATCCACGCCGACGAGCCGGACGAGGCGACGCGGCGGGCCGTCTTCCGCGACCTGGCGACCGACGCCGCGTTGGACGTGCTGGCCGCCGGCGGCGAAGATGCCTTGTGGTGCTGGCTCACCGAACGCCACCCGGGCCTGCTACCCTTGCAAACGAAGTAAACCCGATGTCCGACTTTCCGGCGATACACCACATTCTGCTGCTGGCGGCCTCGGCCGCACTCTTCGCCGCCGCCGGCGGCGTCGCGCTGGTGCGCCTCGCCGCGGACCGAGGCTGGACACAGCCGGCACTGGTCGTACTCCAGGCCGCCGGCCTCGTCGTCGGGCTGGGCGCACTGCTCTGGCACGACATCGACCGCGGCAACTGGCTCCCGCTGGACAACAACTTCGACTCCCTCGCCTGGATCGGGCTGATGCTCGGCGGCGTGGCGCTCTACCTCCGCGTCACGCGGCCCATCGACGGCGTGGATCTCTTCCTCATGCCCACCGTCGTCCTGCTGCTGGCCGCCGCCATCGGATTCGGCCGCTGGGCACCCACCGAGTACCACGGCCAGAGCCTCTGGCACTGGACCCACCGCGCGACGACCTACGCCGGGGCGGCGCTCTTCTGCGTCGCTGGGGCCGTCGGCGGGGCGTACCTGATCATCTCCGCCAGGCTCCGCCGCAAGAAGGCCCCGCCCGGCACGCGCATGGGCAACCTCGAGCGGCTTGAACGCATCACACGCCTCTCGGTCACACTCGGCTTCGCACTCATGACCGTCGGCCTGGTCACCGGCGTCGCCCGCGCGCTCGATGCCGACGGCGGCACCGTCATGGGCGACGCCTGGCTGCTGAGCCCCAAGGTGCTGCTGGCCGCGTGCGTCTGGCTCGTCTACGCGGTGGTGCTGCACGCGCCGATCACCCCGCGGCTCCGCGGCCGCAAGACGGCGACGCTCTCGGTCCTGGGTTTCGTGCTCATGGTGGGCACGCTCGTCGCCGTCCAGTTCATGCCCGACTCGTAACTCCGCAACCGGCTTTCATGCACCGACTGACGCTCCTGGGACTGAACCACCAAACCGCCTCGCTGGCCGTGCGCGAACGGGTGGCGTTCAACCGCCAGCAGCAGCGGTCGGCGTTGCAGCTGCTGATGGCGCGTTACCCGGGGGCGGAGTTCGTGCTGGTGAGCACCTGCAACCGCGTGGAGCTTTACGCCGCCGGCGAGGGCGCTCCAGACGCCGCGATGCTCTGCCGCTTCCTCGAAGAAAGCCACGACCTGTCGGCCGGCACACTCGCCGGGCACGTCTACAGCCACGCCGGCCCGCAGGCGGTGGGGCACCTGTTCCGGGTGACGGCCAGCCTCGATTCGATGGTGCTCGGCGAGACGCAGATCCTGGGGCAGGTCCGACACGCGTACGAGCTGGCCCGCGATGAGCAGGCCGCCGGCGGCCTGATGCACCCGCTCTTCCAGAAGGCCCTGGCCGTCGCCAAGAAGGTGATGACGCAGACGGGCCTGGCCGAGGGCCGCATGAGCGTGGCCAGCGTGGCCGTGGATTACGCGCAGCAGATCTTCGACCGCCTGTCGGACAAGGCCGTGCTCTGCGTGGGTGCCGGGGAGATGGCGCAGCTGGTGCTTGCCAGCTTTCAGTCGGCCGGGTGGCGCAAGCTGACCGTCTGCAACCGCGACGCGCTGCGTGGCAAGGCGCTGGCCGAGCAGTTCGCCGGTGAGGCCCGCCCGTGGGAGACGCTCCCCGACGAACTGGCCACGGCCGACGTGGTGGTGACCAGCACGGCCAGCAGCAAGGCCGTGATCCTGGCGGAGGGCTTCGGGCAGGTGATGAAGCGTCGGCGGTACCGGCCGTTGTTCCTGATCGACATCGCGGTGCCGCGTGACGTGGAGCCGGAAGTGGGGCGGTACGAGAACGTCTACCTCTACAACCTGGACGACCTGCAGCAGGTGGTGAGCCAGACGCTTGCCAGCCGCACCGAGCAACTCGCCGCCGCCACCGCTCTGGTGGAGGACGAAACCGCCCGCTACACCGCCTGGCACCGCCAGCGTGCGATGGGCCCGACCATCGACCAACTCTACCGCCGCTGCTACGACATCGCCCAGTCCGAGGTGGCCCGCACCGCCAACCGCCTGCCGGACATGACGGACCTCGAACGCCGCCAGCTTGATGAGCTCGCCCGGCGAATCGTCAACAAGGTGCTGCACGGCCCCGTGAAGGCGATGCGCGACGGCGAACCGCACACCCGCCAGCCGTACCAGCACGCCGTGGAGAAACTCTTCGGGCTTGGTGACGCCCTGGACTCGCTGGACGCCGAGGACGACGCGGTCGGCGTCGCCCGCCGTGCCGAGGCCGAGAACGACACGCCGGCGGAGCACCGCGCGTGACCCCACAAACCCCGCAGGCCCGCAGGCAACCCCCGCCGGGCGGCACGCGCGCTTCACGATCGACGCTCTTGGCTGTTTTTGCGGCTCTTGCACTGCTCGTAGCACTCGCGGCGGCGGGGCCGGGGCTGGGCGGGCTGCTATACGGGCTGCTGGCCGACGGGCTGCTGTGCCTGCTCTGGCTGGCGGCCGCCGGGGGCATCGGGTGGGGCACGCTGCGCCTCTGCGGGCTGTTGAGTCCGCCGGCGTCACAGCCGGCGGCCGACGCGCCGCCCTCACAACCGCTGCCGGCCGACGGGGTCGCGGCCGACCCGCTCCTGCCCGTGACCGCCTTGGCCGTGGGCCTGGGGCTGCTCGGGCTGGCCGTGCTGGCGCTCGGGTCGGCGGGGCTGCTCAACGGCGTTTCGGCGTGGCTGCTGGTGGCCGGCGGGTGCGCATCGCTGCTGCCGCTGGCCGGGCGAGGCGGCGACCGGCTTACCCGGTTGCTGGCCGTGCCGGCCGGGGGCAACTGGCTGCTGCTGCCCGTCGCGGGCTTGCTCGGGTTTGCTATGGTCGCCGTGTTCGTGCCGCCGGGGCTCCTCTGGCGCGACGAGCCGCACGGGTATGACGTGGTGAGCTACCACCTGCAGCTGCCGGCCCAGTGGTTCGCCGCCGGCGCCATCACCCGGCCGACGAACAACGTCTACGGCTACTTTCCGCTTCTACTGGAAATGCATGATTTGCTGGCCTTCCACCTTCGCGGCTCGGCCGTGGCCGGCATGTACCTCGGGCAGCTCATGCACCTGTCGCACGCGGCGGCGTTCGTCTGGGCGGTGTGGGCGGCCGTCCGCCCGGCGGGGCGGCTGGCGGCTTCAGGTGTGGCCCTGCTGGCCGCGGGCGTGCCGTACGTGCTCCTGCTGGGCACCGTGGCTTACAACGAGCCGGGGCTGCTGCTGTTCACCACGCTCGCACTCGCTTGGGCGCTGCGCGGGCTTGCGGCGGGGGCGGGCGTCCGGCCGTGGCTGCTGGCCGGGGCGGCCGCGGGCTTTGCCTGCGGCACGAAGCTCACAGCCTTCCCGCTCCTGCTGGCCGGGCTGCCGGCGGCGTTGCTGCTGGGCACCCTGCCGCGTCGGCCGGGCCGGGCCGTGCTGCTGCCGCTCGCGGCGTTCGTGCTGGTGGGGCTGGTGGCGGCCGGGCCGTGGCTCGTGCGCACGGCCGTTTGGTCCGGCGGGAACCCGGTCTTCCCGCAGGCCACTGCACTCTTCGGCCCCGGCCCCTTCACGTCCGAGCAGGCACAGCGTTGGACGACCGCCCACGCCGCCACCGGCGAGGTGACCGCACCCGTCGCCCTGTGGCACCAGGTGCTTTCCGACTGGCGGTACGGCTTCGTCTTCATCCCGCTTGGCCTCGCGGCCGTCGCCGCCGGCTTCGCCGACGCGGGCCGACGCGTGCTGCTCGTCTGGTTGCTTTTACTGACGATCTTCTGGATGTCGGCCACGCACCTGCAGGGCCGGTTCTTCGTGCCGGCGGTGCCGGCGTTGCTCCTTGCGGCGGGGCGGGTCAACTGGCGGTGGTGGCCTGGCGTAGTCGCCGCAACCGCCGGGGTGTGCGCCGTCGTGGGCGTGGTGAACGCCTGGCCGCAGGTGAAAGACCTCCGCCCGTTCCTCGGCGTTACATCGCTGCAGGAGTTGGTCTACGCCATGCTGCCCGCGTCGGACGTCGCGACGTTGCAGCGCCACCGGGGCGAGGTGTTTCTGGTGGGGGACGCCAAGGCCTTCTGGTACACGGACGTCCCGTCGGACCGGCTGCACTACCGCACCGTGTTCGACATCGCCGGCGACGACGCAACGGGGGACGCCTTCTGGCCTGCGTGGCTCGGCCGGCCTGTCGATGAGGTCCCGGCCGACGCGTTGATCGTCGTCTGGCCCGGCGAGCTTCGCCGCTTCTACAACACGTACCGCCACCTGCCCGACCCGCCGGCCGGGCTGCTCGAGCAGCCGGGCCCCTTCATCATGCCGGCCGGGAGACTGCGATGAAACGACTTTTACTGCTGATCCTTCTCGTCATCGCCGGCTGCGGGCCAGGTGCCGTGGAGCAGGCCTCGGCCGTCACGGAGCGTCAGATCTCGGCACTCGAGGCGGCCCTGGCGACGGTGGAATCGATGACCGGCGACGGCTCGACCGCCGAGGAGGCGAAGCAGAAGCTGCCCGAGTTGCGGGCGGCGATTGACGCCTACGCCGCCGCCCGGGAGGAGATGCCTGAGCTTACGCCTGGGGAGGTCGCCGAGGTGCAAGCCCGCTTCGCCGGGCGGCTCACGGCGGTGAACGAGCGTTACACCCGCGTCACCGGCCGGCTGATCACCCGGCCGGACATCGCCGTGGTGTTGCTGGACGACCTGAACCGGCTCAACGCCATGCTCGGCCCGTGACCCGCGCCTCGAAGGACGCGGCCCGGACGTTGCCATGCCGTGGTGCGTTCGACCAGCAGGTGGTTGCCACCCGGTGACGTGAGAAAGAAGCATGCGGCTTCTCGAGCCTGGGGACGGCACGGTTTCGGTCAACGCTCGACACTTGGAGGACCTGCGTCGCGATTGGGTGCGATTGCCATGCGGTGGGAATGAAGCATCTGGTACCTCATCTCGGCGGGTCTTGCTTGCTGGTCGTCCTGCTCGGCGAGGTTCTGCTGCTCCCACGGGTCATTGCCCATCGAAAACAGCGTTTGTCCGCCCTCATCCCAGATGACGTACTTCCAGTCGCGTGAGCGGCACATCCGCCAGCCACTGGGCGGCAGGCCGCACTCGCTGTAGACGTGGTTGCGGTGTTCCTCCCGGCGACCTTGCACGTACGGCCAGAACGATCGGCCCGGGGTGCCCGGCAGGGCGTCGGGCGTCCACGCGCCGGCGGCGTCGAGAATCGTGCAGGGCAAGTCCACGGCTTCGACCATCCCGTCCAGCGTGCGGCCGGGCGGAACGGCCCGGGGGTAGCGGATGATGACGGGTGTACGGCAGGAGGTGTCCTCGGGGCGCGCTTTGTCCGTTCGGCCGTGATGCCCGAGCATGTCGCCGTGGTCCGTTGTGAAGATGACGGCGGTGTTCTCCAGCGCATCCTGCCGTGCGAGGGTGTCCAGCAGCTCGCCGACGTGTTGGTCGATCTGCTCGACGAGCCCGCAGTAGGCGGCCCGTCGCTTGCGAAAGCCGTCGATGCGGGCCGGGTCCACATGGCCTTCCGGGGCCGGCATGTCGCGAGGGTCGTAACGGTCGAAGAAGGCTTTGGGCGGATCGACCGGGAAGTGCGGGCCGCAGAAGGAGACGTGCAGAAAGAAGGGCCGATTCGGTTCACGCTGCTGGAGCCATGCCGTCGCCTGCTCCGCGATGAAGCCGTCGGCGGTGTCGGCGGTCTTCAGGAACGTCGGCGCGTGCGGCCCGATGCCGCCGGTCAGCTCGCCTCGCCACTTCAGTTCGTCGCGGTATTGATCCAGCAATCCGCGCTGCCGGAGGTGCTCCGTCCAGTCGCAGTCGAACCAGTTCGCCAGGCTCTTGCCGCTTACCTCGACGACGTCGTCGAAGCCACGGCCGAGAACCTCCGCGGCCCTGTCACGCAGGTCGCAACGATAGAGCCCCGCGTGAGAGTGGAGCTTGCCGACGAGCGCCGTCCGGTAGCCCGCCTGCTGAAGGCGCTGTGTAAAGCTCGGCAGGCCCTGGGGCCAGTCGTGGGCGTTTGTGAGCAGTCGCGCTGCGACCTGGCTCGGGTAGAGCCCGAAGAACCAGGTGAAGCGGGCGGGCATGCAGATCGGGCAGTTGGCAAACCCATGGCTGAGCGTGGTGCCCTCGCGGCGGAGTCGGTCAAGCGAGGGCGTGCGAAGCGCCGGCACGTATTGATTGTCAAAAAAGTTTCAGCGGTGCTGGTCCGTCGTGATCAGGACGATGTTCATCACGCCTCTGCCATAGCCCGCGGCCGCTTCGGCTTGTTTCTCTGTTGTGCCTGCAGCCACTCGGCCATGCGAATTAAGACGGCGGCAGTTCCGGCGTAAGTCGGGCAGCGAAGGCCGCGGCCGGTGCTGGCGATGTATTCTTCGTACATGCCGGGCCCAGCGGCAACGGTGCGGCAGAAGCGGCCGGCGACTTCCGCGGTCAGGTCATGTTCATCCACAAACGGCCCATGATGATCGCCGGCTGCTTGAAGTGGCCCTCGGCCGAGACACGGTGGTGCCAGAGCGTGTGCCAGGCGTAGTCTGCGGCCGCCTCGAACGGCTCGGGCACGTCCGGGCGACGTGCGAGCGGCTGGCCGGGAACAACGGCGCGGCCTCCAGCAACCTGATCGACCTGACGCTTAGCAGCCCGGTCCAGGCCGCGGGCGTGCGGCTGGGTATCCCCCCCCGTCACACCGGCGGCGACGGCCTGGCCCGGCTGACGCTCACCCAGACCACCGGCGGCTCGG
>JBHJOM010000042.1:0-29800 GCA_050329715.1 Phycisphaerae bacterium | reverse complement strand
ACACCCGCCCCGACGAGCGGCTGGTGGCCGACGGCTGGCTGCTGGCGGACGCGGCGAAGCTCAGTGCAAGTGCCGAGGCGTACCGGCAGTACATCGGCCGGTCGGCGGGGGAGTGGTCGGTCGCCAAGCACGTGTACGTCGCGCCGCGGACGGGGTGGTTCAGCTGCCGCACGGCCTGCTACCTGGCCGCCGGCCGACCGGCGGTGGTGCAGGACACCGGCTGGAGCCGCTACCTGCCCTCGGGCAGCGGGTTGATCGCGTTTTCAACACTGGAAGAAGCCCTCGCCGGCCTCGAGGCCGTCGCGGCTGACCCTGCTCGGCACCGGGCCGCGGCGTTGGAGGTGGCCCGGGCGTACCTCTCCCCGCAGGCGGTGCTGCCGCCGATGCTCGCCAGCATCTTCGACACCCCGACCCCGCCGCCGGGACACGAGGCTGCGTGAAGTTGCCCGACTCCGGTGCCCGGCCGCGCCGACCGTCCGTCGATGTATCAAGCCGAAGCCGCCGAGGGGCCGATGATGGGTTAGTGACGCCCGCGTCTTCCAGCCCGCCCGCATTGCCGACGGACCTTGCCGAGCTGCTGGGCCGGTCCGCGATCGACTTGGACACGCCGGAGCTGCAGCGGTTCGTCTCGACGAAGCGGGTGCTTGTGACGGGCGCCGGCGGGAGCATCGGCTCGGAAATCTGTCGGCAGATCATGCGGTTTTTGCCCGAGCGGCTTTGCCTCGTGGAGCGGAGCGAGGGAGCACTGTTTGAGATCGACCGGGAGCTGCGCGAGCGGTGGGTCGGTGCCCGGCTGGTGCCGTTGCTGGCGGACATCACCGACGGCCGACGGATCGAGCGGATCTTCGCCGAGCACCGCCCGCACGTCGTCTTCCACGCCGCGGCCCACAAGCACGTGCCGATGATGGAGCACAACGCCGGCGAGGCGGTGAAGAACAACGTGTTCGGCACGAAGATGGTCGCCGACGCCGCGCTGGCCGCCGGGTGCCGGGCGTTCGTGCTCATCAGCACGGACAAGGCGGTCAACCCGACGAGCGTGATGGGGGCGACGAAGCGTGTGGCGGAGGTTTACTGCCAGTCGTTGAACGAGGCGAAGCGGACCGGGCGCGGCCGGACGCGGTTCGTGGCGGTGCGGTTCGGGAACGTGCTGGGCAGCAGCGGGAGTGTCGTGCCGATCTGGGCGAAGCAGATCGCCGCCGGCGGCCCGGTGACGGTGACCCACCCGGACATGCAGCGGTTTTTCATGACGATCCCCGAGGCCAGCCAACTCGTGATGCAGGCCGGGGCGATCGGTGCCGGCGGGGAGATCTTCGTGCTGGACATGGGCGAGCCGGTGAAGGTCGTCGACCTGGCGCGCGAGATGATCCGCCGCAGCGGCCGCGACGACATCGACATCAAGTTCAGCGGCATCCGGCCCGGGGAAAAGCTGTACGAGGAACTGGCCGGGGCGACCGAAGCGACTCGGCCGACGGCGCACGCGAAGATTCACGTCTGGCAGTTGCCCGTGGCCGACCCTGCCGCGGTGGCGCGAAGCCTGGAGACTCTCCGCCAGGTGGCCGACGCCCCCGGCGACGTGGTGAAGCAGGCCCTGTGCGACGCCGTGCCCGAGTACACCGGCCTGCCGAAGCTGCGGCTGGCGGCGGCGTGAGGGTGGGGGAAGCGATTAGGAATCAGCGATTAGCGATTAGCGATTTGGCATCAGCGGTTCAGGTGCCAGTCCAAGGCGGCGGGGAGGTTTTGCTGCCAGTAGTCCCAGTCGTGGGCACCGTCGAGGAGGTGGTATTCGTGGGGGACGGCCGCCTGGGTGAGGGCGTCGTGGAAGGCGTTGTTGTCATTCAGTAGGAAGTCGGCCCGGCCGCAGTCGAGGCGGAGGCGCGGCAGCTTGCCGGCGGCGTGGGCCTGTCGGGCCAGGTGCAGCAGGTCGTGGGGCGTGCCGGTGGGGTCTTGGCCGAAAATCTGGAGCAATTCGTAATCCTTCAGTGCCGAGCGGCTGTCGGCGCTGGGCCGGCTGCCGTGCATCACAGCGCCGGAGTGGCTGTGGGCGCTGGCGAACATGCCCGGCCGGGCCAAAGCGAGCCGCAGCGCGCCGTACCCGCCCATGGAGAGCCCGCCGACGAACCGCCGGGCCGGCTCACGTGCGACGGGCAGCGTCTGCTCGACGAAGGTGACGACGTCGTCGAGCATGTGGTCGGCCCAGGCGGGCCCGGCATCGTGGTTGGTGTAGAAGCCCCGGCCGCCGTCCGGCATGACGACGGCGAGCTTCCGGGCCGAGGCCATGCGTTCGACGGTGGTGCGGCGGAGCCAGCCGGTGTGGTCGTCCGACAGGCCGTGCAGGAGGTAGAGGACCGGGTGCGGCCCGGGCCCGTCGGGCAGGAGGGCGGTAAGTTCGACGTCCTTGGCGAGGGTTTTGGCGTAAAAGCCGGCGCGGATGAGGGGCATCGCCGGATTGTAACCGGCGTGACGGCAGGATTTCGTGTTGGTGCAGTGGAAGCAAAAACCACCCGAGGCATGCGGGTGGTGTTTGCGAAAACCGAGATAGGCAGATTGCGGTAAGGTGCCAGAGGGTTCAGGCGGGCACCGCTGGATAACATGGGGTTGAGAAAGCCTGCAAGCCGAAGGCTGCCTTCGGTGGGGACCTGGCCCCGCATCAGACCCCCAGGTCAGGTGTCGGCCGGACGAATCCGGCCGACACTGCCCGTGGGAACCAACCGCGCTCCATGATTTCCGGGAAGGCCTTCCGAGGGGTCCTTCCCGTGGTCGTCACCGCGACGACCACGCACGCATATTATCAAAATCCGGGCCCGATAAAAGTAGAATTTGATTTTCCTTCTGACTGTGCATAGTCAGCCAGAAACCGCGTTTGTGTTAAGAGATCAAGGGTCGCCGTTGCGTTCTGGTTCAGAGAGGCTGCGCAGTCCCGCGGCAGACGCTCAAAAACTGCCTGCGAACAGGACACCCCCTTAACCCGGCATCGGCAGTTCCAGCGCCTCGTACACCCCGGCGGTCGCGCGGGCACATGCGTCCACGAGCCGCTCGTCCTGCAGGTCGGCCGGCGTGACGTCCGCCCGGTAGTGCTGCTCAACCACGGCGAGCAGGCGTTCGTACAGCGTGTCGTCGAGCAACACCCGGCCGCCGAGGGTCAAAAGGGCTTCCTCAGGCACCACCATCCGCAGGCGAAGGCACGCCGGGCCGCCACCGTTCTTCATGCTCTGGCGAACGTCCATGCCGACGGCCTGGTCGATCGGGTTCTCCCCGGCCAGCAGTCGCTCCACCACGGCGCGGGCGGCGGACGACTCCTCAACCTCCAGCGGGTGCACCAGCGTCAGCCGGCCGTCGTCCCGCGGAAGCAACTGGCTGTTGAACAGGTAGCTGCTCACGGCAAGGTCCAGCGGCAGTTCGTCGTCCGACACCTCCAGCACGTGCAACGCCCGGCCGGTGAGCGCTCTGAACTTATCGCCGATCTCGGCGAGCCGGGCGGGTTGCTCGGCCCAGGCCCGTTCGTGGATCAGCAGGGTGTCGCGCGTGCCGACGCAGGCGACGTCGTTGTGAAACACCCCGGCGTCGATCGCCTCAGGGTCCTGGCGGACGAACAACGTGCGGTCCGGCGAGAGGCCGTGCAATTCGGCGATGCGTCGGCAGGCGGCCAGCGTCTGGCGGGCGGGGAAGCGCTTGGGCGCGAGGTCGCCGGGCGTGTCGTCGTCCCGGCCGAAGGTGAAGATCTCCAAGCCACGCTCGCCGAGGTCGCCGCAGAGGCGTGTGTGGTTGGCGGCCCCCTCGTCCGCCAGTGCCGGCTCGGCCGGGAGGGCGGCGTGTATGGCAAAATGAGCAGAATCACTGAATACAGTCCGGAGCATCTGTTCCGTCGCGCCCGGCTCCAGCGCGCGGTGGCGCTGGGTCAGCAGGTTGGCCACGGTGAGGTGGCAGCGGCCGTCGGCGGTGTCGGGGGCGGGGCTCACGGTCGCGGCGTTGGCGGTCCACATGGCGCTGGCGCTCCAGGCGGCGGCGAGCAGCGTCGGGTCGGCGTCGTGGGCGCGTTTCAGCAGCCGGCCGGGGTCGAGGTTCGGCTCGCTCAGCACGCGGCGGAGGAAGGGCAGGTCCGGGCGGGGGTGGGGCGGCAGCACGCCCTGCGGGCTGCCCACGGACGCCACGCGACGCATCTTGGCCAGCCCCTGCACGGCCGCGGCCAGCGGGTGCGCCACGCTCGCCGCGGACGACATGGAGGCGATGTTGCCCTTCGAAAGCCCGGCGTAGTTGTGGCTCGGGCCGACGAGGCCGTCTAGGTTGAGTTCGCGCATCGCCATGGTTCAAGCGGCCCGCGTCCGGCGGCCAGAGTCAGACGACGAGCCCCGGCGGCAGGTCGTTGGGCACGGCGGCCTTTTCTCGCTCCAGCCCGGCAACGGGCATGTTGCAGTAGTCGATCGCGAAGTACCCGCTGGGCCGGTGGTTGCCGCTGGCCCCCACGCCGCCGAACGGCAGCCGGCTGCTGGCGCCGGTGGTCGGCTGGTTCCAGTTCACCACGCCGGCGCGGATCACCCGCTGGAAGCTGTCCCACCGCACCAGGTCGTCCGAGACCAACGCGGCCGCCAGGCCGAACCGCGTGGCGTTCGCCTCGATGAGTGCCGCATCAAAGTCCGGCACCCGCACGACCTGCAGCAGCGGCCCGAAGACCTCCTCGTCCTGCCGGTTGATGACGCCCGTCACGTCCACGATCCCCGGCGAAAGCAGGCAGCCGTCGTCCAGCCGACGCATCTCCAGCAGGCTAACCCCGCCCCCGGCCAGCAGGGCCTCCTGCGCCGCCAGCACGCGCTCGGCGGCACGGCGGCTGATGACCGGGCCGAAGAACGGCTGTGGCGAGGCGTCCGGCTTGCCCACGCGCAACTGCCCGGCGGCGGAAACGAGTGCCGGCAGGAGCGTCGCGGCCGTGGCTTCCGGCACGATGAGCCGCCGGGCACACGTGCACCGCTGCCCGGCCGAGAGGAACGCCGACTGCAGCACCAGTGCCACGGCCGCCCGGACGTCGGCGACTTCGTCCACCACGATCGGGTTGTTCCCGCCCATCTCCAACGCCAGGATGCGGTCCGGGCGGTCGGCGAGCGTGCGGGCCAGTTCCCGGCCGGCGGCCGAGGAGCCGGTGAAAAGCACGCCGTCGACAGCGTCCTCGGAGGCCAGTGCCTTGCCGACGGCGGCGTCGCCCTGCAGGAGCGTCATGGCCCCGGCGGGCAGGCCGGCCTCCAGCCAGCAGCGCACCAGCACCTCACCGACGCCGGGGGTCAGTTCACTCGGCTTGAAGACCACGCAGTTGCCCCCCAGCACCGCCGGGACGATGTGCCCGTTGGGCAGGTGGCTGGGGAAGTTGAACGGCCCGAGCACCGCCAGCACGCCGTGCGGCTTGTATCGGGTGCGGGAGACCAGCCCCTTGTCCTCCGTGAGCGTCGGGCGGCGTCGCTCGCGGAGGCTTTTGATGGAGATTTCGATTTTCGCAATGGTCGCTGCGACTTCTGTTGCGGCTTCCCAAAGGGGCTTGCCGGCTTCTTCGCTGATCTTCTTTTTGAGCAGCGGGGCGTGGTGTTCGAGCGTCCGGCCGAAGCGTTCGACGATGGCGATGCAGTCGCGCTCGGTCGTACGGCTCCAGGTGGCGTTGAAGAAGGCGCAGGCCGCGGCACAGGCTTCGTGCACCTGCAGTTCGGTGGCCTGTTTGCCCATCCAGACGGTGTCGCCGTCGTACGGCGAGGCGGAGACGAGCGGCCGGCCGTGGCCGTCGAGCCAGGTGCCGGCGGTGTGGAGTTGTCCGGTCGTTCGCATCGGGCCAGTGTAGACGCCCCGCCGCCGGCGGGGTAGGCACAAGCGGCCGAGGCATCGTCGGCGGCTGTTACTGCGCGTGCCAGGCCTGCAGCGGCTTGACGGACCAGTCCCCCGGCTTGAGCGCCTCGATGGCGCGGACGGTGGCCGAGGCGCCGGTCAGCGTCGTGACGATCGGCACGCGGTGCGTCAGGGCCAGGGCGCGGATGCGGCCTTCGTCGGTCTTGGGGCCCTTGCGCGTCGCGGTGTTCACGATCAGCTGCACCTGCTTGTTGGCGATGAAGTCGCGCAGGTTGGGCCGGCCCTCGGCGAGCTTGAAGATCGTCTCGGCCGGGACGCCGGCGTCGTTGAGGGCCTTGGCCGTGCCGCTGGAGCTGATGAGCTTGAAGCCGATGCGGTGCAGGTCGCGGGCGATGGGCACGATGGCGTCCTTGTCCTCGGCCCGGACGGAGACGAACGCCGTGCCGCCGGTTGGCACGCGCATGCCCTCGGCCAGCTGGCTCTTGAGGTAGGCCAGGGGGAACGTGGCGTCGATGCCCATGACCTCGCCGGTGGAGCGCATCTCGGGGCCCAGGATGATGTCGACGCCAGGGAACTTGCTGAAGGGGAAGACGGACTCCTTCACGGCGACGTGCTTGGTGTCGGCGATCTCGTGAACGTTCAGTTCGTCGAGCGTTTTGCCGGCCATGACCTGTGCCGCGATGTTCGCCCAGCCGACGCCGGTGGCCTTGCCGACGAACGGCACGGTGCGGGAGGCGCGGGGGTTTACTTCGATGACGAAGATGTCGTGGGAGGAGGGATCGAGGGAGGGAGGCATCGAGGGATAAAGGGAAGTGCCGGAACTATCTTTGCCCTTGATCCCTTGATCCCTTGATCCCGCGATCCCTCTCTTGCGGACAGCATACTGCACGTTCATGAGGCCGCAGACACCAAGCGCCTCGGCGAGCAGTCGCGTCTGCCGTTTCAGCTCCTCCACAACCTCCGCCGAAAGGGAGTAGGGCGGCAGTGAGCAGGCCGAGTCACCGGAGTGAATGCCCGCCTCCTCGATGTGCTCCATCACGCCGCAAACCACGGCCCGGCCGCGCCCCTTGATCCCTTGATCCCTCGATCCCTCGATCCCTTTGAAATCCGCGACGCAGTCGACATCCACCTCCGTCGCCCCGTCGAGGAACCTGTCGACGAGGATCGCCTGCCGGTCGGCGGCTTCGACGGCGTACTTCATGTAGTGGTCGAGCTGCTCCTCGTCGGAGACGATTTCCATCGCCCGGCCGCCCAGGACGAAGCTGGGGCGGACGAGCACGGGGTAGCCGATCTCCGTAGCGATCTTCTTCGCCTCCTCTGCGTTGCGGGCGATGCCGTTGGCGGGCTGCTTAAGGCCCAGCTCCTTCAGCAGGTCGCGGAAGCGCTCGCGGTCGCCGGCGCGGTCGATGGCGTCGACGGGGGTGCCCAGGATCGGGACGCCGGCTGCTTCCAATGCTTTCGCAAGGTTCAGGGGGGTCTGGCCGCCGAACTGGACGATGACGCCTTTGACGAGACCCGGCCCATCGCTGCGCTCAGGACCGGCGTCTTTCCCTTCGTGCCTCTGGAACGGTCCGCCGTTGAGGCGCTCGCAAATGTTCAGCACGTCTTCGTGCGTCAGGGGCTCGAAAAAGAGCAGGTCGGACGTGTCGTAGTCGGTACTGACGGTTTCGGGGTTCGAGTTGATCATGACCGACTCGTAGCCGAGGGCCTTCATGGCGTAGGCCGCCTGCACGCAGCAGTAGTCGAACTCGATGCCCTGGCCGATGCGGTTGGGCCCGCCGCCGATGATGATGACCTTCGGCTTGTCGGTAACGCGGATTTCGTCTTCGGAAGAAGGCACGGAGGCACGAAGGCACGAAGGCACGGAGGGTGGTGAAGTTTCGGTTTCTGACGGCGGGTCGCCGCCCAAGACCTCGAACGGCTGCTCGTAGGTGCTGTAGTAGTACGGCGTGCTCGCCTCGAACTCCGCGGCACACGTGTCGACGAGTTTGTAGACCGGCTCCACTCCCGCGGCCTTGCGTGCGGCGCGCACGTCGTCGGGCGTCGTCTGCCAGATGTGGGCTAACTGCACGTCGCTGTAGCCGCGTTGCTTGGCAGCGCGGATCACGTCGCGGAACACGTCGGGCTTCTCGTTGCGGTAGGCCCAGTGCCGGGCCGCCTCCTCGGGCGTTCCCTCGAAGTCTTCCAGCTCCTTCATCTGCGCCAGGAACCACGGGTCGATGTGCGTCAGATCGTGCACCTGCTCGACCGTCCAGCCCATCTTGAAGGCGTACCGCACGTAGTAGAGCCGCCCCTGGCTCGGCACGGCCAGCTTGCGGCGGAGCTTGGCCTCGGGGATGGGCCACTCGCCGTCGAGGCTCTCCCCGTGCGCGGTCTTCTCCTCGGCCAGCGGCGACGCAGCGTGCTCACCAGCCCCCGCCGGCCGACGGCCAGCAGCCGAGACGCCGTCGGCCTCCGACGACCCTTGATCCCTCGATCCCTCGAACCCTCGCTCCCTCGAACCGAGCCACTTGTCATACCGGTCCAGCCCGAAGCCGAACCGCTTGACTTCCAGCGAGCGGATGCCCTTCTGCAACGCCTCCTTGAACGTCCGTCCGATGGCCATGGCCTCGCCGACGCTCTTCATCTGCGTGGTGAGCGTCTCGTCGGCGTCGGGGAACTTTTCGAACGTCCACCGCGGGAACTTGATGACCACGTAGTCGATCGTCGGCTCGAAGCTGGCGACGGTGTTGCCGGTGATGTCGTTCGGCAGCTCGTCGAGCGTGTACCCGACCGCCAGCTTCGCGGCGATTTTGGCGATCGGGTAACCCGTCGCCTTGGACGCCAGCGCCGAGGACCGGCTGACGCGGGGGTTCATCTCCACGACGACCTGCCGGCCGGTCGCCGGGTCCACGGCGAACTGGATGTTGCTCCCGCCCGTCTCCACGCCGACGGCGCGGATCACGGCGAAGGCCGCATCCCGCATGCGTTGGTATTCCTTGTCGGTCAGCGTCTGAATCGGCGCGACGGTGACGGAGTCGCCGGTGTGCACGCCCATGGCGTCGATGTTCTCGATCGAGCAGATGACGATGCAGTTGTCCTTGTGGTCGCGGACGACTTCCAGCTCGAACTCTTTCCAGCCGAGGACGGACTGTTCGACGAGGACCTCGGAGACGGGGGAGGCGTCGAGGCCGCGTTCGAGGATTTCGCGGAACTCCTCGATGTTGTAGGCGATGCCGCCGCCGGTGCCGCCGAGGGTGAAGGCGGGGCGGAGGATCAGGGGCAGGCCCAGGTTTTTGGCCACGGCCAGTCCCTCGTCCATGTTGTGGACGGTCTCGGAGAGGGGGACGTCGAGCCCTATTTTGAGCATCAGCTCCTTGAAGACCTGTCTGTCCTCGCCCTTGAAGATGGCGTCGCGGTCGGCACCGATCATTCTCACGCCGTGCTTCGTGAAGATGCCCTGGTCGAAGCAGTTCATGGCGGTGTTGAGGGCCGTCTGTCCGCCGAGGGTGGGCAGCACGGCGTCGATGGGCATGCCCTGGGCTTTTTCGCGCTCGATGATCTTTTCGATGGTCTCCGGGAGGATCGGCTCGACGTAGGTCGCGTCGGCCATGCCCGGGTCGGTCATGATGGTGGCGGGGTTGGAGTTGACGAGCACGACGCGGTACCCCTCGGCCTTGAGGGCCTGGCAGGCTTGTGTGCCGGAGTAGTCAAACTCGCACCCCTGCCCGATGACGATGGGACCGGAGCCGATGATCAGGATGGTGTGGATGTCGTCGCGTCGGGGCATGAGGGTTTGGGTCTTTGGTCGGGTGTTGCAGGTGCCAGGCGTTGGTCTGGCGGTTCGGCCGGGTATCTTCGATGCCAATGCAGTCCGTGTCCAACCCCGCGAATGATCTGCCTCCCCTGGTTCTGGTCCACGGGATGCTCGGCTTCGGCGACGTTGGCGTCGGGAAGCTGCGGTACAGCTACTTTCGGCACATCGACACGGCGTTGGCACGGCGGGGGCACATCATCCTTCGGCCGAGGGTGCACCCGTTGGGCGGCGTGGTGCGGCGGGCGACGGAACTGCGCGACGCAGTGCTGCCGCAACTCGAAAAGCTGGGGCGGAAGGTGATTTTCGTCGGCCATTCGCTGGGCGGGCTCGACTGCCGCTACGCGATTCGACACCTGGGCCTGCACGCGTATGCCTCGGCGTTGCTGACGGTCACGACGCCGCACCACGGCAGCGTGTTCGCCGACTGGATGGCGGGGAACCTCGGCCAGAAGCTGCACGCGAACCAGACCGCCGCTCGGCTCGGGCTGGACATCGGCAGCCTGCAGGACGTGAGGGTGGAGGCGATGGCCGGCTTCAACCGCGAGGTGCCCGACCACCCGGACGTGGCATATTTTTCGGTCAGTTGTTTTCGGAGCAACTGGTACCAGTTGACGCCGATCCTCGTGCCGAGCTGGCGGATGATCCGGTCGGTTGAAGGGCCCAACGACGGCTGGGTGAGCGTCGCCAGCAGCACGTGGGGCCGGCACCTTGCCGACTGGGAGTGCGACCACTTCCACAGCGTGAACAAGCGGTTCGTGCCCAGACCGATCGACCAGACGGGCGACGTGACGGGGCTGTGGGTGTCGGCGGTGGGGCATGTGACGGAGCAAATTGCGTCGCTGGGTGGTACGGGGGGCGAAATTGGTGCTCGCGTGGGTTAACGCTACCTTGATAAGCTGCGCCCACCGCTTAAAACAGGGCCGCAGGTTGAAGCAATCAGGCGGAGTAAGAATCAAGTCAGGAACTGAAGGAGACGTCCGTGCCATCCCCCCGGATTGAGGTGTTCGACAACGAGTCCATGGTTGCCGCCGAGGTGGCGAGCATGGTGATGATGGCCGCGGTCGATGCGATCAACCAGAAGGGTTACTGCACGATGTGTCTGGCCGGGGGCGGCACGCCGCGGGTGAGTTACCAGGTGCTTTCGACGCCGCCGGACCGGGACCAGATCGACTGGGAGTCGGTCGAGGTCTACTTCGGCGACGAGCGATGCGTTCCGCCGGAGTCTGAGGAGAGCAACTACCGCATGGCGCGGGAGAACCTTCTGGGCCGCGTGAAGATTCCGGAGGACAACGTCTTTCGGATCCAGGGGGAGATGGACCCCGAAGCCGCCGCCGCCGAGTACTGCGACCTGCTGGCCGAGAAGTTCCAGCCGCACGAGGGGCTGGACGTCTGCATCCTGGGCATGGGCACGGACGGCCACACGGCCAGCCTGTTTCCGAACACGGCGGCCCTGAAGGAGACGAGCCGCGCGGTCGTGGCCAACCACACGGCCGACGGCAAGCCGCGCATCACGATGACGCCGCCGTTCCTGAACAAGTCCCGGCATGTGCTGGTGATCTGCACCGGCGAAGAAAAGGCCGATACGCTCAAGCAGGTCCTCCAGGGGGACCCTGACCCGGACAAGCTGCCGATCCAGTTGATCCAGCCCAAGACCAAGCACCTGACGTTCCTGCTGGACGCGGCGGCGGCGTCGAAACTCGACTGATGCCCCACCGGCCGCGACACGCCGGCCTCTGACCGATCGGCAATTGTGCCGCGGAACGGCTGGTGCTACGTTGTGCAACGAACCGTCGCAAATCCCGAATATAGCAGCGCAAAACGAAGGACGCCCCGGCATGACTCAAGACGCCCCCGCCAGAAGCCACCGCCAGATGTATGAAGCCAGCACGCAGAAGATTTACGACGTGCAGAGCTACATCTACGACGCGACCTTCGGCCGACTCGTGAGCCGACGCATCAAGACGGCGTTGCAGCACCTGCCGCTCGAGAAGGACGACCGCGTCCTGGACATCGGCATCGGCACGGGGACGAGCCTGAACTACTACCCGACGGACTGCGGCAAGGTCGTCGGCGTCGATCTATCCGCCGGCATGCTCCGTGAGGCACGCAAGAAGGTCGTCGAGACCGGCCGGGGCAACGCCGCCATCGTCCGGGCCGACGCGATGGTCCTTCCGTTCGAGACGGACAGCTTCGACCACGTCTTCATCAGCCACGTGATCACCGTTGTGTCGGACCCGTTCAAGCTCGTCCGCGAGGCGCAGCGGGTGGCTCGGGAGGGGGCGCGCATCGTGATCCTCAACCATTTTAAGAGCGACAACCGCATGGTCGGGCTGGTGGAAGGGTGGCTTTGCCCGCTGTGCACGAAGCTGGGCTGGCGGAGCGATCTGGCGCTCTCGGAGGTGGTGGAGAAGACGGGCATCGAGGTCGATTACCGCTTCAAGCTCCGCACGCTGGACCTGTGGGAGACCGTGGTGACGACGAACACGAAGAGCGCCGTCCGCCGCCAGGCGTACGAGAGCGAGCCGGCCGCCGAGGGGCAATTGGACGTCGCGACGGCCTGATTTGACGCATCTTGCTGGACGGACTCGGCTTCCATGGGGCGTTCGGCTTCGTGGGGCGGGTTTCGTGGCGGGGGGCTCGCGTGGCAACCGGCCGCACACAATACTTTCGGCTGGGCTTTGCTTTGTCGGGTGTCCGATAAGACAATGGCAGGCCAGACTGTGGCGTCGGGCAGGCTTTGGCGGGTTGTTTTCGCGCTGTCGTGGTGCGGGTTGTACCCCCGGGTCACGAAACCTTTGACTCCCGCGTTAACGGGCTTACACTCTGCGGTAATTCGAGCCGGCAACGGCTGTCGAAGTTCACCCAACATGATCGTCGACTGTCATACCCATATCTGGGAATCGCCGGATCAACTCGGATCCGTCGATCTAGGCGAACTGCCTCGCGGCGTGCGCCGCCAGAAACTGCGCCTCAGCCCCGCGGGCCGGGCCATCTGGCGGACCATTCCGCAGGCCGCCCCCGAGGACCACTGGCAGCAGACGGCCTCCGTGGACAAGGTCTTCGTTCTGGGCTTCAAGAGCCGCTACCTCCGCGCCGAGGTCCCCAACCGCTACGTCGCCGACTACGTGAGCCGGGACCCCAACCGCCTCATCGGCTTCGCCGGCATCGACCCGAGCGAGGACGGTGCCGTCGAAGAACTCCTGGCCGCCCACGGCGACATGGGCTTCCGCGGGTTCACCGTCAGCCCCGCCAACCAGGATTTTCACCCGGCCGACACCCGCGCCATGGCCGTCTACGCCCATGCCGAGCGGCTGGGCATGCCGGTGCTCTTCCACCCCGGCGGCAACTTCACGGACCAGAGCAAGCTCGAGTACGGCCGGCCTTACCTGCTGGACGAGGTCTGCCGGGCATTCCCGCGCCTGCCCATCATCGTCGCCCAGCTCGGCCAACCGTGGATTGACGAAACCGTCGTCCTCCTCGGCAAACACCACAAGGTGTACGCGGACGTCTCGGGCCTGCTGCAGCGGCCGTGGCAGGCGTACAACGCGCTCGTCGCCGCGAACGAGTACGGCGTGATCGACAAGCTGCTCTTCGGCTCGGACTTCCCGTACACCCGCGCCGCCGACTGCATCGAGGGCCTCTACAGCCTCAATCAGATGGCCCAGGGCACCAACCTGCCCGTCGTGCCGCGTGAGGCGTTGCGGGGCATCGTGGAGCGCGACACGCTCACGCTGCTGGGGCTCGCCTGAACTCGGGCGGAACATCACTGCATCGGCGGCCGGTTTTTTGTTGCTAACTTCGGCAAGTAGTGCGCACCTTAAACCGCATGAAAGCCTCATCTTTACTGCGTGTGGCTGCCGCGGCGGCCCTTCTCCTGCCCTGCGTGGTCCTCCTCGGGTGCGCCAGCGACGGCGGTACCGGCTACAACCGTTCGAACGACTCGGGCTCGTACCAATTCCGCAGTTCGCCGAGCTACATGACGGCCCCCAGCCAGCGAAGCGATTTCGGCGCCGGCAACTAAGTCTGCTTCAGCCGGACGGGTCTGAGTCACGTGGTTTCGGTCTGCGGGCTTGCACAATGCGCCGTGCTGGTCGCTTCGCCAGTTGCCTGAAGGCTGCGACACCGCCGGGCTGATCCGGGCCTGATGAACCGGCAGGTACAGACCGTCGCGTCGTTGTTTCGTGCCTCCCTCCGTCTCGCGGCTCATGGGCGTTTGCTGTACACCATGGGTCGCATGCCAACCCGATCACTTGCGTTACTGCTGCTGGTCATGGCGTCCGCGGTCGGCTGCCGGGCTCCGCAGCCCGGCGGCGAACTGGTGGTGCAACCCCTCGGCCGAGGGCAGTACCTGGCCCGCTTTGAAACCGGCTACTTCGCCACCACCGACGACAACCTCCTGGCCGAGGCCGTGCTCGTCTCCGACGGCACCGACCTGCCAGATGAACCCGACCCCGCCGCGCCGCTGCAACCCTCCGCCCGGACGCCGTTGCGGCAGGTGCTGCACGTGCAGATTGTCCGTCGGCCGTTGGGCGAGCTGCCCGTCAGCAACCCCGCGCCGCCGCCGGTGAGCAACGCGTGGGTCGACTGGTACGTCTTCACCAGCCCGTTCCCTGGGGAGGGGGGCGTGCTGCACTACAGCGGGTCGGGCATGGTCGATTTCCGGGCACAGAACCAGGTCGCCCGCCTGCGGATCAACGACGTGACGCTCACCCGACAGTCGCCGGCCGGGGCGGGCACGGTGCAGCGGCTCTCGTTGGACGGCGTCGGCCGGCTGCTTCGCGCGCCGGACCGCATCGCGAAACTCACCGCAGAGCTGCCCGCCGACGCCCGCAACGCCGCCGCGGCCAGGGCGGCCGACGCCGCCATGCCGTCCTCCCCGGGCGTGCCGTTGCAGAACGGGCCGGTCCGCAGCCCGCCGGCCCGCTCGCCGAGCGAACCGTAGCCGCTACGGCCTTAGTTGCCTGGTGTCCGGGCCGGCGCCTCAACGCCGGGCGGGCAAATCCGTATACTCCCGGCCGTGCACCACCTGGCCGGCAAATTCATCGTCTTCGACGGCCCCGAGGGCTGCGGCAAGAGCACCCAGGCCCGCCGCCTCCGCGACGACCTCGAAGCCGTCGGCGTCTGCACCGAACTCATCCGCGACCCGGGAACGACCGCCATCGGCGAGAAGGTCCGGCACATCCTGCTCGACCCGGCAAGCGAAGACATGGCCGCCCGCTGTGAAATGCTCCTGTTCATGGCCGCCAGAGCTCAGATGAACGCCGAACGCATCGCCCCGGCCCTGGCCGACGGCAAGTGCGTCATCTGCGACCGGTTCGTCTCCAGCACCCTCGCCTACCAGCTCGGCGGCGACGGGCTCAGCGGCCATGAGATACGCCAGGTCGCCGCCGTCGCGCTCCGCGGCCGACTGCCGGACCTGACGCTCCTCTTCGACCTGCCGGTGGAAGAGAGCCTGGTGCGCATGCGGCCCAAGTTCGCCGTGCTGTTCGACGGCGCACAGGACCTGGGTAAGGACCGCATCGAGCAACGCCCCGAGAGCTACCACCGCCAGGTGCGCGACAACTACCTCAAGCAGGCCCAGGATTTCCCCGAAGGCTACCGCGTTCTGGACGCCCGGCCGGGCATCGAGGTCGTGGCGGCCCGCGTGCGTGAGGTCTTGATGGCAATCGCCGACTGACCGCTTAAGCTGGCTTGGGTGCATCCGTGTTTCGCCGACATCATCGGGCATGACGAGCCGATCGGCATGCTGAGCCACGCGCTGGCGGCCGGTCGGCTGCCGCACGGGCTGATCTTCTCCGGGCCGCGCGGCGTCGGGAAGTTCACCACCGCCCGAGCGATGGCCAAGCTGTTCCTCGCCCCCGAAGACGAGCAGCAGCAGGCACACGTGGCCCACCTCGTCGAGACGGGCAACCACCCGGACTTTCACGTGGTGAGCCGGCAGCTCATCCGCTTCCATGACAAAACCGGCAAAAGCAAGGGAATCGACCTGTCGATCCAGGTGCTCCGCCCGGAGCTGATCGAGCCGGCCGGGCGGAAGAGCGCCGCCGGCGTCGGCAAGGTCTTCGTCATCGAGGAGGCCGAGACGATGAACACCGCCGCCCAGAACGGCATCCTCAAGACGCTGGAAGAACCCCACGGCCGCACGCTGATCATCCTGCTGACCGACCAGCTGGAGGGCCTGCTGCCGACGATCCGCAGCCGGTGCCAGACGGTCCGTTTCGGCCGGCTGTCGGACGAGGCGGCGACGGGCATTCTCACGGCCGGCGGGCTGGAGCCGAAGCAGGCCGCCGCCGCCGTGCGGCTGGCAGACGGCGCGCCGGGCCAGGCGATGCAGTGGATCGAGGACGGTGTGATCGGCGGGGCGAAGGAGCTTTACCGCCTGCTGGATCAGATCGACGCCGGCCGGGACCCAAACGCGCTGCCCACCTTCTTCAAGACGCACGCCGACGCCTACGCCGAGCGGCAACTCGTGCGCGACCCGCTCTCGAGCAAGGACCAGTCGACGCGAACGGGTTTGTCGGTCTACCTCCGAATCGCGGCGGACCGATACCGCAAGCGGCTGCCGGGCCTGAACGACCCCGACGCCGCCGAGGCCGCCTGCCTCGCTATCGACGCGATCGTGCGGTGCGAGCAGCTGCTTGAAGGGAACGTCAATACGTCGATCGCGCTGCAGCAGCTGGCCTTTGCGCTGAGCCCGGCGGGCAAATAGTGCTTTGTGCGTGAAACTTCGCGGTCTATGCTGCGTTAACTTCCGGGGCGTCCGGCTCGCGTCCGGAGGCCTGAATCGAGTCAATCACAAGGTGAAATGCATATGTCCAGCCTGCTCAAGACCCTGTTCGTGACGCTGCTGACCGGCAGCCTGCTCGTCGGAGGCGCTTCCGTCGCCCCGGTGGCGTTCGCCGAAGTTGCCCAGGAGCAGGCTCGGACGCCCGACGCGCCGCCTGTGGGCGACAAGCCCGCCGACCCGGATGACGGCCGCGAGCCCACCCGCCCCGACCTGCCCGACCCGGTCGAGGATGCCGCAGAAGACGCCGCCGACGCCCTCGAGGCCGAGTTCCCCTCGCCCGCCGAGCTCATCAAGCGGATGAAGCAGAAGCAGGACGAGCGTAAGCAGCTGCTTCAGGTGGCCCATTTTGACTTGACCGAGCCGCTCGCCGAGAAGCCGGCGGACTTCAGCTTCTTCGAGATCGACCAGCCGCTGACCGCCCGAGACCTGATCAACCGCATGCGGGAAGCCCGCCAGGACGAAGAGGTCGAGGCCGTGCTCATTACGCTCGGCGCCGGCGCGGGCGTGAGCCTGGCCCAGGCCCAGGAGCTTCGCGAGGCGATGCAGGCCCTGCGTGAGGCGGACAAGCGGGTGTTCATCTACGCCGACACCTATGACACCGTCAGCTACGTGCTGGCGACGGGCGCATCGGACATTGCGCTGCTCGAAGGCGGCGAAATCTTCATCCCCGGTATCGGGTTGGAGACGATGTTCTACGCCGGCATGTTCCAGAAGGTCGGCGTGCATGCCGACTACGTGCAGGTGGGCGAGTACAAGGGTGCGCAGGAGCCCTTCACCCGCACCGAGCCGACCGAGGAACTCCGCGGCGAGCTGGACCGCCTGGCACACGGGCTGTACGAGCAGGTCGTTACGACGATCAGCGAGGCACGCGCGCTCGAGCCGGCCGAGGTTCGCACAATGATTGACGGCGTCATGCTCGGCGGCGTCGCAGCCAAGGAGAGGGGCTTCGTCGACCACCTGCTCGACCAGGACGGCCTGCGGGGGCTCATGGAAGACCAGCTCGGCCGAGAGGTGGACCTGCTGAGCGACTACGGCTCGCCCGACGCACCGAAGCTCGACTTCTCGAACCCGTTTGCCATGCTCTCGAGCCTGAACCAGCCCAAGGAGGAGGAGACCGGGCCGGCCGTGGCACTCATCTACGCGGAGGGGACCATCGTCGACGGCAGCGGCGAGGCCGGGCTGCTGGCACAGGGCTCGAGCGTCGGTTCAGAGTCGATGCGCGAGATCTTCCGCAAGGCCCTGCGCGACGACCGGGTGAAGGCCGTGGTCATCCGCATCGACAGCCCCGGCGGCAGCGCTCTTGCCAGCGAGGTGATGTGGCAGGCGGCCCGCCGCGTCGCCGAGGAGAAGCCGGTCATCATCAGCATCGGCGGCATGGCCGCCTCGGGCGGCTACTACCTGGCGTCGGCCGGGGAGTACATCTTCGCGGACCCGGTGGCGATCGTCGGCTCCATCGGCGTTGTCGGCGGGAAGTTCGTGCTTTCTGACCTTTACGGCAAGCTCGGCCTGACCACCACCAGCTTCACCAAGGGCCAAAACGCCGACCTGTTCAGCAGCTCCGAGCGGTTCGACGAGAAGCAGCAGGACCTCGTCCGCCGGTGGATGCAGCGGACGTACGACCAGTTCACCGACCGCATCATGACCACCCGCGGCCAGAAGATCACGGACATCGACAAGGTCGCCCGTGGCCGAATCTTCCTGGCGGCCGACGCAGTCGAACTCGGCATGATCGACGAACTCGGCGGGCTGAACGCCGCCCTGGCCCACGCCGCCGAGCGGGGCGGGCTCGACCCGGAGGACTTCCGCGTGCAGCTCATGCCGGAGCCCAAGACGCTGGCCGATCTGATCCGCGGCGAGGAGATCGGCGCGACCATGCCGTTCAGGCCGACGGTGCAGGCCGCCGCGTTGGGCCAGGCTCTGCCGCCGATCCTGGCGCTGCTGCCGCAGGCCGAGCGCGAGCTACTGCAGCGTCAGTTGACGCTCGCGCAGCTCCTGCAGCGTAGGCCGGTGGTGCTGATGAGCCCGTACGCCATCACCACGCGGTAAGCACGGCGCATCGTGTCGCCTCGGCCGGCATTGACGCGCCCGGCGGCATCGGCATGCTTCTGGCGATGCCGCGTGTGAGCGTAAAGCCGTCGGTGGAGGCGTCCGTGCCGGGGCCTTTCCTCCAGGAGGTCGTGGTCAAGCAGGACGGGCGGGTGCTGGGCCGGGCCCGGTGGCATACGGCCGGGGGGCAGGCCGTGCAGGTGCTGGAGTTGTACGTCGAGCCCGACGTTCGCCGGCAGGGCGTCGGCGGGCAACTGCTGGCGGCCGTGAACGAACAGGCCCGTGCCTGGCACGTTCGCCACGGGTTGCCGTACCGTCGGCTTTGGGTCGTCGTGAAGCAAAAGGAGCAGATCCACGCCCGCAGCTTCTTCACGTCCCACGCATTCCACCACGTCGCGACGATGGAGAACCTCTACCGCGGCGACCCGGGCATGGTCTACGAGCGGTCGGTCGTTTAGTGCCGATTGAGAGATTCACCCCGCACATCGCTACGGCCAGGCCGCACCGTGCGTACACTTGCCAGAACAGCATGCCCGACGCCACCGACAAGCCGCAGCCGACCATCCGCCTCACCAACGTCCACAAGCGGTTCGGCCGCCTCGTGGTGCTCGACGGCGTGAGCCTCGACGTCAACGAGGGCGAAACGCTCGTGATCCTGGGCGCATCCGGCAGCGGCAAGAGCGTCATGCTCAAGCACATCGTCGGGCTATTGAAGCCGGACGCCGGTGAGGTCTTCGTGCACGGCGAGCGCATCGATGACAAGCCCGAGTATTACCTGATGCAGATGCGCCGCCGCTTCGGCTTCCTGTTCCAGATGGGGGCGCTCTTCGACAGCCTGACGAACCACGAGAACGTCGCCTTCCCGCTGGTGGAGCACACGAGCAAGTCACGCCAGGAGATCGACGACGCGGTGAAGCGGTGCCTGACCCTCGTCGGCCTGCCGGACGTCGGCCTGAAGATGCCCGGCGAGCTTTCCGGCGGGCAGCGGAAGCGCGTCGCACTGGCCCGCGCGATCGCGCTCGAACCCGAGTGCATCCTCTACGACGAGCCGACCACCGGCCTGGACCCGATTCGGTCCGACGTCATCAACGAACTCGTCCTGAAGCTGCAGCGGGAGCTTGGTATCACCAGCGTCGTCGTGACGCACGACATGAACAGCGCGTTCAAGGTCGGCGACAGGCTGGTGATGCTCCACCACGGCAAGATCATCTTCGACGGCACGCCCGATGAGGCCCGCCGCAGCAGCGACGACACGCTCCGCCGCTTCGTCGCCGGCGAGGCCAGTGAAGAGGAACTCGGGCAGCTGAAGCTCTGAGCGCTACATGCCAAGCTGGTCGGTGTCCCGCAGGATGATCGCGCCGGTGATCGGCTCGTCCCGCCCGGCGTCCAGCGGGCCGGCCCAGCTGGCCGATTCGCCCGTCGCCTCCTTGTGCTGCACGAAGTTGAACTTCAGCGCTACCGGCATGTCGCTGCCGCGGGTAAGCGTGCTGAACGGCACGGCCACCTCGCCGCGCCAGGTGCTCTCGTGCACCGTACCCGCATAGCGAATACCGGCCTGGAACGGCTGCCACGCACTGACCTGCATCGGGTCGTCCACCTTGCGCTCCACCCAATGGCCGTTGGGCTTGCAGACTACATGCAGCAGCGGCCCTTGGCTGCCGTCGGCGTAGAGGGCCTGCACGACCATCTGCACCAGGTCCTCGCCCCAGGCCCGGCCCAGGTCGTACGTTACGAAGTTTTTCGTCGAGTGGATCGACTGCTCGCTGAGCCCCTCGACGCGGAAGCCGACGTAGAAGTGGCTGTCGCTCCACCCACTGTAGACGGCCGAGGTCGTCGTGGCGCGGGGCAGCTCCTGTTGCTGCACCGCGGGGCGTTCGAGCATCTTCACGAGCGGCCCTTCGATCAGTGCGTCCTCGCCGCTCCAGTCTTCGAGGCTGCCGTCGATCTCCAGCGGGCGCAGGCGGCGCTCCGAGAGGCTCACCGGCAGCGCCATCTGCAGCGGCGTCGCCTGGTTGTTGAAGCCGCGGAGGAACGTCACCTCGGCGACAGGCGGCACGTAGCCGGAGACCGGCCGCTTAAGCCGCGACAGGTCCACGCGTGCATGGGTGATGACGCGGCGGACCTGGTAGGTGGCCAGGGACGGGATGACGATCGGCCGGGGTTCGATCTGCCAGGCTTCTGGCACGTCGGTCCATCGGAGTGTGTTCTGGTCGGGGCGTTCGTCGCTGGCGTTGTAGATGTCGATGCCCAGGCGGCAGTGGAGCCAGTAGTCGCCGGGGCGGTCGTCGCGTGGCGAGAGGCTCCAGGCGGCCTCGCGTGCCACGAGCAGGCTGCGCTCCTGAGGCTCCATCCATTGCAATGTTTCCAGATTCAATCGGGTGCGTTGGCCGTCGCTCACCTGCACGCCGGGCTCGCGCAGGAGGATGGTTCGGGTGAGCAGTTCCATCGCGCCTTCCCAGCGGGCCAGGTCCGTGGTGCCAGAGAGGAGCACGTAAGCCGGGTCCGCCGACTGGGTCGGGAGGATCTCGACGGGCTTGGTCATCAGGCGGCTCATGAGGCGGGCGTTGATGACTTCGCCGCGCTGCCGGGCGAGGTTCAGGTACTCAAAGTCCTGTTGTGCCCGACGGAGCCACTTGAGTTGCACGCTGGGGACCGGCTCCTCCAGGCCGAACCACTTGCCCGGGTAGAACCAGACGAGCTCCTGCGGGTCGGCGAGCTTGTGGCGGTTATCGACGGCCGGCAGCGGGTTGGGCAGGGTGATCAGGTCGGCACCGCGGAGGAAGGCGAGCCACGCCCAGGTGCGTACGTCGGTGGCCTCGCCGCCGAGGCCGAAGGCGGGCATGTCCGAGGGGCGGTCCAGTCGGAGCCAACGGCGCGGTCGGGGCAGGTCACTCGGCCAGCGGTCCGCGCCGGTCACGCCGACGAGCCCCGGGCTGGCGACGTACAGGCGGTCCGTCAGGTTGCGGGGCAGCAGGCGGGGGTTGGTGTCGTTGGAGAACGCCAGCTGGTCGCCCTCCAGCGGCAGCATCACGTCGAGCCGGCCGTAGGCGGTCAGGAAGGTGCCGGCCAACGCCGAAAGCTCGAGCCGCGTGGCCAGTGTCGCCCGGCCGGTCTCGGACTGCTGAATGCGAAGCGGCGCGACCGAGAGCCAGTCCTGCTGGTCGAACCAGGCGGCGGCGGCACGCACGTACTCCAGCCGGGCCGACTGCGGGTAGTTCTCCAGGAAGCGAATCTGCGGCAGCGGCCAGTACTGCACCGGCAGCCCGCCGGCCATGCCCGTGCCCGAAAGCCACGGCGCGACCACGTCGCGGTAGTCGCTCCAGTCGATCTGCGGGGGTTGGCCGGCCGGCCATTTCACCGTCGGCTGCAGGGCGTCGAACGTCAGCTGCACCCGGTGGGCGTCGGCCAGGGACATCAAGTCGTCGAGCGTTTCGACGGCGGCACGGTAGGCGTCCTCCCGGCGGTTCATCAGGCGCGGGGTGATGCCCTCGAACCGCTCCGGCCAGAGAGCCTCGAGCCGCTGCCACGGCACGTCGCCGCTCATGGTCACGCTACGACGGGCCGGGAGTACGAAATCCCGCACCTGGAGCACCAGCGGAATCTCGGCCAGCGGCAGGCCGGCCTCGGTCTCCAGGAGCACCTTGCCCAGGTAGCGGCCCGGCTCGGCGGTGGGGGGCACCGTCACGTCCAGCCAGATGAGCAGGCGCTCAGGTTCCTCGGCAGAGACATGCTGTGCCCGGCTATCTTCGAAGCCGGCGGGGCGGTTCATCGGCCGCATTCGCCCGCCGAGGCGGTCCAGCGGGACCAGCGCCCGGGGCAGCAGGCGTTCGCCGGCTTCCTGCCCGGTCTGGCGGAGGTAGCCGGCGCGGTTCACGTCCACCGGCATATCGACGACCTGGTAGAGCTTCAGGCCCGAGGCGGGGATGACGGCGTCTCCCTCGAGGCGACGGAGCGGCTCGAGGCGGACGCGGGCCGAGCCGGCCGCTTCGATGAGCGGGACGGTGGAGCCGACGCGAGGCCTCACGGCCATCTGCAGGCCGACGGTTTCGTTCTGGGCGGCGGCGACGACGAGTCGGGTGGGCTCGGCGGCGGACTCGAAGGTTGCGTCGAGGGCTTCGAGTTGGACGAGGGCCGGCTGGCCGGCGGCGGCCGCGCGGCCTGTTGCACGCCCCCCCGAGGCCGGCGGAGCGTCCGCAGTCCCGCCACAACCGGCCACGAGACCGCACGTGCTTAAAAGTGCGACACAAACAAGCAGCAAAGATCGCGGCATGGGGTACAACTCAGGCGGCATGGTGCATGCATTTTAAGCACTGCGGGTGCTAATGCACGGTTCTTCGTCGGCAGTGTTTGCCCTGTGGCTTCCCACGTCACGGCCGTGAATGTTAAAAATGGGTTAGGAAATTTCTTCCCAACCCATTTGGCAGCCCGCAGGCTGCGTTTCCTCGACACCAGGCCACAAACACTGCCTGCCTCGAACAGGCAGTTTTCGATCTGGCACAACCTTCGCTAAGTCTCTCCCGTCGCCGCCGAGAAGTGGCGAAGACATAGAGAGCAAAACGGTAGCGATGGCCGCCGGATCAAAACCCTCGTTTCCTCCTCCGCCAGGCCGCACGGACCTTACCCTCCGCCGTGCGGCCTCTTTTTCGTCCGCAGCTGGCTATTTTGCAACCCTTATCTTCCCGACCGACCCGGATTTCCGGCACTCCCGACCCGACATTTGCCCGAATACCTCACCATCGCACCCTCCACAAGCCCCAGAAGCCGCCCGACGTCTCCATCGCCGATAACCAATGACTGCCTTGCCCAAAGCAGTGGCAACCCCAGCCGCCGCTCGGCCGACGCACCCAGCTTCACCGCGTCTTTCTCCGTTACCACCACCGCCCGGGCACCGACGCGCGCAGCAGCACCGGCGATTCGGTCAAGCTCTGCCTCACCGAATCTCGCGTGGTCCGGCAAGGGAAGCAGGCTAACCGGTCCGGTCAGGACACGCCTCAACGAGGCGGCGAACGCCTCCGGGTTGCCGATGCCGCATGCCGCCAGCACCGGCCCGGCTAACACCGGCCCGGCCTGTACCTCTCCGTCAGGCTTGCCGGGGGCATTCGTCAGTGGCTCGAACCCGCTCAGTTCGTCGCCGATCGCCATGACCGGCGCGGCCGTCATTCCGGCCAGCTGGCGCGTAAGCCGTTCCAGCGCGGTCGCGTCCACAAGTTGCCGGCGGGTGATCATCACGACGTCCGCCCGCGCCAGCGACGTCGTCGGCTCCCGCAGGAGCCCACGCGGCAGCAGCCGACCGAAGCCGAACGGCTGCGTCGCGTCGATCAGCACGATGTCCAGATCCCGTCGCACGCGGCGGTGCTGGAAGCCGTCGTCCAGTAGGAAGCAAGTCGTCTCGGGTTGCTCGGCCAGTGCGCGCCCGGCCCCGGCGATGCGGTTCGGGTCCACCACGACGTGCGGTGCGGCACCGAAACCCGGCAGCGGGCGGGCGAGAAGGGCGGCCTCGTCCGAGACGCCGTCGGCCGACTTGTAGCCGCGGGTGAGAACCGCCGGGCGATGACCCCGCTCGATGAGCCGGGCAGCAAGCCACCGGACGACGGGCGTCTTGCCCGTGCCGCCGGTGGTGAGGTTGCCGACACTTACGACAGGGCGAGGCAACTGCCGGCTTCGGGCCTGGTCGGCGTCGAAGCGGGTGTTGCGGCGGCGGACGGCGGCGGCGTAGCCGGCCTCGGCCAGGCCGAGCAAACCCCTGGCCGCCGCCGCCGCGGCACCGGGCGACTGACCGGCGACGAGGCGAAGGAAAGCGTGCTCGAGGTTGAACGCCACGCGATGTTTGTAGCCGCACGAGCTTCCGACGGCGAGCCGTCGGGCCCTAGTCCAGGTAGGCCCGAACGGCGTACTGCTTGACCATGCGTTGCGTGCTGAAGTAGCTGCCGTTGAGGGCGATGCAGTTCCGCATGATGTCCAGCCACTTGGCCCGGTCGCCGTAGAAGCAGGGGATGACCGCGTCGCCGAGTTTGCCATAGAGGGAGTCGGCGTCGCGGCGGCGGGCGGCTTCGTGGTCCTTGATGTCGGGGCTGGTCTGGTGCACGTCCTTGCCGATCGCCCAGCCGGTAACGCCTTCGATGTGCCCTTCGATCCACCAGCCGTCGAGCGTGGAGAGCGAAGGCACGCCGTTGAGGGCCGCCTTCATGCCGCTGGTGCCGCTGGCTTCCAACGGTGGTACGGGGTTGTTCAGCCAGACGTCGGCCCCGGCGACCATGAGTTTGGCCAGCCCCATGTCGTAGTTCGGCAGGTAGGCAACGACCACGCCGCTGTCCTGCAGTTCCTCGGCGGCCCGCACCACGGCCTGGATGCACAACTTGCCTTCGTGGTCGCGCGGGTGGGCCTTGCCGGCGAATACGATCTGCACCGGCCGGTCCTTGCTGACGATTTTTCGCAGCCGCTCCAGGTCGTGGAAAATCAGGTCAGGCCGCTTGTACGGTGCCGCCCGACGTGCGAACACGATCGTGAGCACCTCCGGCGACATCCCGACGTTGGCAATGCGGTTGGTCGCATTGATGAAACGCAGCTTGGCCGTCTCGTGGGCGGCCCAGATCTCCTCCGTGGGAATCTTGGCGGCGTTACGCAGCTCGTAGTTCTCCTTGCGCCAGTCGGGGAGATGCTTGTCGAACAGCTTGGCGAACTCCGGGGCGGCGAACGTCCCGCAGTGGATGCCGTTGGTGATCGAGTCGATGGTGTACCCGCCGAACATGGTTCGGCTGACCTCACCGTGCCGCTTGGCGACGCCGTTGGCATACCGCGAGAGATTCAGGGCCAGGTACGTCGTATTGAAGACGCCGTCGTGCAGGCACTTGTCGCTCATCGCGTGGACCAGCGGGTCACCCAGGACTTCGTCGACCAGCTTCATGTCGAACTTGTCGTGGCCGGCGGCAACGGGGGTGTGCGTGGTGAAGACGCACTTTTGCTTCACGGCGGCGTAGTCGGTTTCGTCGGGCTCGGTCCGGCCGGCGTCGCAAAGACGCTCCTTTACGAGCTCCACCGTAAGCAGGCAGGCGTGGCCTTCGTTCATGTGAAAGCGGCGGAGCTTGTCGTAGCCCTGGGCGCGCAGCATCCGCACGCCGCCGATGCCCAGGATGATCTCCTGCGCCAGGCGGTAGCGGTTGTCGCCGCCGTACAGGTGGTGGGTGAGCCGACGGTCACGTTCGGCGTTCTCTTCCAGGTCGGCGTCGAGGAAGAGGATCGGCACGTGCTGCCCGCGGGCACCGTCGACGTCCAGCTTCCAGGCCCGCAGGTGGACTTCACGCCCTTCGATGTTGACGGAGCAGCGGCCCGGCAATTCGGTCAGGCGGTCCTCCAGCTTCCACTCCACCGCCGCTTCCTGCTGCCAGCCGGTGTTGTCGATGCGCTGAAAAAAGTACCCCTTGCGATAGCAGAGGGTAACGGCGACGACGGGGAGCCCCACGTCGGCGGCGGCGCGGATGGTGTCGCCGGCGAGAACGCCGAGCCCGCCGGAGTAGGTCGGGATCGCCGCCTCCAGCCCGATTTCCATGGAAAAATAAGCGATTGAGCGGCTGTCGGACATGACAAAAAGCCCTAAGGGAGAAGGCAAATTAAGGCCGGCCGGACGTCGGCGAGCCGGGTTACAAGGCGTACTGCAAACGGCGGATAGTCGGGCCTGCACCAGCGGGCCCGGCCGCTGCGGTGGCATCGTAGCCATTCCCGCCGGCCTTGAAAGCATTTCCCGGCTTGCCGGCAAAGTCCTTACAACCCGACAGACAATGGTTGCGGCCACCGCCCGACGCCGCCACACTCTTTCGCATGGCGACAGAACACCCGTTCAGAGTATCGGTCGTTTCGCTCGTAACCTTTGTATCGACCTGCCTGCTCGTTACGAGCATGCATGCAACAGCACAACCACCGACCAAAACAACGCCCGATAACCCAACCGCCACCGACGACCCCGCCAACCCTGCCGCCCCCGCCGTCACCGCCGACCCCGCCGACCCCGCCGACCCTGGCCTCGGACAGGCCCTCTACATCGGCGACGAACTGCTCAAACCTTACGACCCCGAACCCGCACTCGTCGTCCCGCAGAACCTCGTCCAGAAGCCCAAGTTCCCCGTCATCGACGTTCACTGCCACTGGGGCCCCGAAGTCTCGCCGGACTTCCTCCTGCAAAGCATGGACGACCTGGGCGTCAAGGCGGCCGTCAACCTCTCCGGCGGCTACGGCCCCAAGCTCGAGGCCATGCTCGCCCGCTACCACGACGCCGCACCGGGCAGGCTCCTCATCCTCATGAACCTCCCCTGGGAGAACATCAACGAGCCCGACTTCGGCCCCCGCAACGCCGCCTACATCGAGGCCATGCACGCCAAAGGCGTCGCCGGCCTGAAGATCTTCAAAAGCCTCGGCCTCACCACACGTGACGACGCAGGGAACCTCGTCCGCATAGACGACCCGCGGCTCGACCCCATCTGGGCCAAGTGCGGCGAGCTGGGCATCCCCGTGCTCATCCACGCCGCCGACCCCGTCGCCTTCTTTCAACCCATCGACGCGAAGAACGAACGCTGGCTCCAACTGCACCGCCACCCGAGCTGGAGCTTCTACGGCGAGCAGTTCCCCAGCCGCGAAGAGGTCCTCAACCAACGCGACACCGTGCTGGGTCGGCATCCGGGCACGACCTTCATCGGCGCGCACGTCGCCAACAACAGCGAGGACCTGGCCGCACTGCGGAAGCGGCTGGAAAAGTACCCGAACCTCGTGGCGGACATCTCCGGGCGAGTGGCCGAGCTGGGCCGGCAGCCCTACTCCGCCCGGCGACTGTTTATGGACTACCCGGACCGAATCCTCTTCGGCACCGACCGCTACCCCGGCCGCCCGGACCAGCCACGCTACCGCATCTACTACCGCTTCCTCGAAACCGCCGACGAGTACTTCAAGTACTACGACCACCCGTTCCCGCCGACCGGGGAGTGGCGCATCTACGGCATTCACCTGCCGGACGACGTGCTGAGAAAGGTCTACCACGAGAACGCCGAGCGCATCTTCGGGCTGGACGCCGAACCGAACTGACCGCCGATCAAACCAGCCCGCCCCGACGCCAGGTCCCGGCTTGGCGGCTTCAGCCGCCATGAAATGCCACCCACCTGGCAACAAGTCACCGGGTCCACCCGATGAACGACCCGAGTCCCCACACCCCATCACCCCTCCCGGCCTTTTGCCACTACCCCGCCTGGCCGCCGCCGGTCCGCGTGCCGCTGACCGTCGTCCCGGAGCACCCGTGCCCTTACCTGCCTGGCCGACAGGCGCGGGAGCGGGCATTCCTCATCGGCGAACTCGACCCGGAGATCTATCACGACTTCATGGACGCCGGCTTCCGCCGCAGCGGCCGGCTGATCTACCAGCCCGCCTGCCGCGGCTGCCGGGCCTGCGTGCCCCTTCGCGTCCCCACGGCCACGTTCCGCCCCAGCCGAAGCCAGCGGCGGGTGCTCAAGCGTAACGAAGACCTGACGCCCCGCATCGAGCCGAACGTCTACACCGCCGAGAAGTTCGACCTCTACGCCCGCTACGTGAAGGACTGGCACGCCCGCCCCGACGAGGCCGACCCGGAAAGCTTCCGCCAGTTCCTCTACGACTCCCCGGTCAGAACCCTGGACCTCTGCTGGCGCGACCCGGCCGGCGTTCTGGTCGGCTTGGGCGTGCTGGACGTCTGCAGCCGGTCGGCGTCGAGCGTCTACTTCTACTTCGACCCGGCCCAACGGCAGCGGACGCTGGGCACCTTCAGCGCCTGCCGCGAAATCCTCTGGGCAGCCGAGCTGGGGCTGCCGCACTACTACCTGGGCTACTGGGTTAAAGACTGCCGGCAGATGGCGTACAAGGCGAGCTTCAGCCCGGCGGAGGTGCTCGATGGCACGGGAACCTGGCGGCCGGGGCCGGACGAGGTTCAAGCATTGTGAGCAAAGCCCCCAGGTCCCTCAATCCGGCCGCTTTGAGCCGCCAAGCTGTATCAATTGCCGGATTGAGGGAGTGAAGGATCGCTAAGTCCAAGCCGGTCAACGACGTACGCCGCGCGGCCCCCCGGCCGGCCGGCCGACCCCGTCGGCCGCCCCTTAATCCACAATTAACCAACCCTTAACGACAGCCACTCTGATCGGGGGATATTATCGTTATTCACGAGGAGTCCGAGACTTACCGAGATTTTAACCCGCCGCCGATCTTCTCTGATTTTGGCGGGCTATCATGTGGACATCCAAAAGCCGACGGGCGTCTCCGCTGGCTAAACCGCGTCTCTGGAGGTTTCAAAAATGCGTATCGCTTCACTCGTTCTCGCTGCGGCCGCTTCCGCAGCTCTTGTTTCCACCGCTTCGGCTGCTTCACTCTCTTGGGTTGTGATCACTCCCTCGGCTGCTGCCGTTGCCGCCGATCCGACCCTTGCCGGTTTCACCACCTACTCGCTGCAGATCGCCCTCGACGCGGACGAGCGTTTTCAGGGCATCAACGTCTTCGCGACGGTTGATGGTGGGACGATCTACCAGAACGCCGCTGGTGGGGTCTCGGAGCCGAACCCGGCCTTTTTCGCCTTCGTTCCGGCCCTCGAGTTCGACACCTACGTCGCCTCGCCGGATCCGACGAACACCATTGCCGTTGCCGGCGGGTTCACCGGCACGATTAACACACCCTCCCCGATCATTACCGCCAGCACTTTCGGTGTTGCCGCTGGACAGCCCGGCGCACCGCTCGGCCTCGGTGGTGAAGTGCTTCGTGTCACCGCCTCTGCCGTTCCCAGCTTCGTCAACAGCGTTGTGACGGCGACCGATGTGTTCCTCCCCATCCCGGCCATCCCCGAGCCCACCAGCCTGGCCGCCCTCGGCCTAGCCGGTCTCGGCCTCGTCCGTCGCCGTAAGTAAGCTCTTCGGCTTTCGCGACTGACAGTTAGAATCATCCGGGCCGTCCTGCTCCTCGCAGGACGGCCCTTTTTCGTTGGCCGTGACAGAGCGAGGCGGAGAACCGTGTCGTGGCTTGCGACAGCACATGTCGGGAGGGCGAGACGCCAGTCGAGCCATTAGTCGAAGGCGTTACCCGAGCAATCACGTCTCGCCCCGGAGGGACGGCAGATTGTAGACAGGGGGGGGGCGAAGCCGCGCAGCGGCCGCGAGCGCAATCCCTGGAACCCCTTCAGGTTAAGCCGCAGGCCGAAGGCCGCGCTGCCTGCGGGGGAGTGCGACCTTGGGCCTGCGGCTCAATCTGTTTGTGCCTGTCGGGCTTTGCCCCATTTCCTACGCGACGAGAAGGATCCGTTGCACAAGTCCGGCAGTCACCAACGCAAGCGGGCCGCCAGATCACTCTGGCGGCCC
>JBHJOM010000041.1:0-2376 GCA_050329715.1 Phycisphaerae bacterium | reverse complement strand
CGGGCACGCCCCCGATCGACCCTGGTGCGGCGACACGAACGCCAGAACAACAACAAAGGGAGGCCCGGCCATGAGCCTCCACGAACGTGATCCCTTCAACCCCATGGACGACCGTCTCGAGGAACTGCTCGCGGACGAAGCCCTCGGCTGCCTCGACGAGGCCGACGCCGCCGAGCTTGCACGCCTCCGCGCCGAACGGCCCGCCGAGGCCGCCGCCTTCCAGGCAGACTTCGAGCAGCTGACGGCCGAGGTCACCCTCGCCGCCGTCCGGCCCGAACCGATGCCCGAGAGCCTCGTGGCCCGCCTGCACGCCGCCGCGGCCGACTTGAACCTCGATGGGGCCGCCCGAACCGACGCCACGGTGGCACCGGCACCCACGACCACCCCCGCCCCCGCTCCGGCAGCCCCCGAACCGACCGCCCTCGAACCGGGAGCCGCCGAACCGGCAGCCGACCGGCCGATGCGCATCCGGCCGGAGCCGGAGCGGACGCCCGCCGGCCCGGGCCTGGGCTGGAAGCTGTTGACCCTCGGCGGCTGGACCGCCGCCGCCGCCGCGGCCGTGCTGCTGCTGGTCGGCCCGCTGACGTCCGACCCGGCCGATCCGAGCGACGCCGGCAGCCCGGACCTTACGAGCCAGCGCACCGCCCTGCTCGGCTCCGCCGCCGACGCCGTCCAGCTCGCCTGGGCACCCCCCTCGGAAACCGCACCGAAGGTGCAGGGCGACGTCGTCTGGTCGGACGAGTCGGACACGGGGTACATGCGGTTCGTCGGCCTGCCGCCGCTGGACCCGAGCCAGAACGTCTACCAGCTCTGGATCTTCGACGAAGCCCGCCCCGACGCCTATCCCGTGGACGGCGGCGTCTTCAACGTCAACTCAGACGGCGAGGCCATCGTGCCCATCATGGCGAAGCTGCCCGTCAGCAAGGCCAAGCTGTTCGCCGTGACCGTCGAACCGCCCGGCGGCGTCGTCGTCTCCGACCGAGACCCCATCGTCGCCGTCGCCTCACGCTGAGCGGAGGCCCGGGTTCAAGGTCGTCCGGCTCCCCGAAGTTCAACCAAACCGAAGCGCAGTAAGCCGCAGGCCGAAGGCCGCGTTCCCCCGCCGGCGGGAAAACGCGGCCTTCGGCCTGCGGCTCAATGGGTTCTCGTCGTTCGATCGACGCTCAGCGTACAACCGGCAGCGAGGGTTTCAGGTCGGCCCGAACGATCTCCCCGAAGCCGCCTCGCTTGAGTTGCGGACGAATCGACATCACCCGCCCGTCTCGCGTCACGGCATAGATCGAGTCGTCCTGTTCGTTCTCCGCGAACAGCACCAGGTCTTCGCGTTGCGTCGTGAAGGCGACCTGGCCCGTCTCGACGTCCAGCCCGGCGAGCCGGCCGTTCGTCAGCACGACGTACACGTAATCCTCCCCGGCGGCGACGACCTGCTGCACGCCGTCCGCCTCCCACTCGGCCTCACGCAGGTTGCTGGGCCCGCGCTTGCGAATGGCCGCGAGTCGGTCGCCACTGAGCATCTGGTAGACGTACTGGTCTGCAATGAAAGGCGGCGTATCGAGAGCACCCTGCCCGAAGTACTGCCATCGGATCCGGCCCGTCGCACGGTCCAGCGCGTAGAGCTTCGAGTCGAGAGACGCGACGTAGAGCGCGAAACTGTCGGCCTTGAGTGCGGCACGGATCGAGTCGCCGGCCTGGAAGTAACCCGGAGTCGCCCAGGCCGCGTCCCGACCGGAGGCGATGGCGTAGACCCGCCCTTCGACCGTTCCCGCGTAGGTGATGCCGTCGAAGAAGACGGGCCGCGATTCGATCAGGCCTATCGCCACGTCATTGATGATGTTCCGGTAGCGTTTCAGCGGGGCGATCGTCGAAAGCCTGCCCTGCGAGCCGGTGATGGTCCCGGCGAACAACAGTTCCTCTTGCGCGAACGGCGGGCTGTTCAGCGCCCGGCCGATCGTCGTCTCCTTCACCAGCTGCCCGCTGCGGTTGTACACGTTGATCGTGCCGCGGAGGGGGAAGCCGAACAGATCGTTGATGCGTACCGGCGGAAGGAGCTGTTCCTCCGGCCGGGCGACGGCCCGGGAAAAACGGATGGTCCCCTCGAGCGTGTCGAAGACGAAAGCCTGGTTGCGGTCCGTCATCACCACAAGGCTGTCGCCCAGGAGGTGAATGCGGTCGATTTCACCCCGTGCGTTGGCGGTCAGGTCGTTCTGCCACTCGCGAACGAAGCTGCCGGCGGGCACCTCCTTCATCACGGTCGGCGGCGTCTGGCCGTCACGCCCCGGCATGGCGCGGCCATGTCGGGGCGTGACCTGCGGCGGCCCGGTTTGCCGCGGGTCGATCCAGCAGCCTGCCGGCCGCTGGTCTACCGCTCGCTCGCAG
>JBHJOM010000040.1:0-61208 GCA_050329715.1 Phycisphaerae bacterium | reverse complement strand
CCGCCGGCCGGCGTCGCGGCGGTCGCCCGGGGGCGTGTTTCAGGCTTGCAGCCGGGGCGGCGGGCGGCATAATGTGGTCAAATACCCCAGATCGACCCGACGGGCTTCCCGCCTTGAGGGGAAAATCTGGCCCGCCTCGTTGGAACGGGGCATCGTCTGCTCAGGCCGGCCGCGGCGTCAGCGGCCTCAAGGATGAAAGGCAACCATGAGCACACGACTCCCCCTGGCAAACCACCTGACCCGCGGCGTCATCGTCGTGGCCCTCTTCTCGACGCTCAGCCTCGTCGGTGCACAGAAGCAGACCGACCATGTGCCGGCCTCCGGGATCGCGGTCGTGACGCCCGCCGCCGAACCCACCGAAGTCGCCGAATCCACCGAACTGCTCGTTGATGATGACACGGCCCTGGCCGACCTCGACGCCGCCGAGTTGGCCGCTTACGTCCCGCCCGTCGCCCCGGCGTTCGACGTCGTAATGTTCGAGGTCACCGCCTACTGCCCCTGCACGCGTTGCTGCGGCCCGCAGGCCCAGGGCATCACCGCCAGCGGTCGCGACGTCAGCTACAACGAAGGCCGCTTCGTCGCCGCCGACACCAGCCTGCTCCCCTTCGGCACGAAGCTGGTCATCCCCGGTTACGCCGGCGAGGTGCCCGTCGAGGTCATCGACCGGGGCGGCGCGATCAAGGGCCACAAGCTGGACGTCTACTTCGACGACCACGACGTCGCCCTGCAGTGGGGCCGCCAGTGGGTGGCCGTGAAAGTCCTCCGCTAAGACGGGCCGCCTCCGACGACCGGCTGAGCTGGAACTTCGCCCTCCCGAGGAACGTCTCCTCACGCTTCCACCAGCACGTACTCCTTGTTCCGGTAGCCGCCGCCGATGTTGATGGCCGTCCGGCCTTGTTCCTCGGCGTACACGGCGTGGTGGCTGTGCCCGCACAGGATGTGGCCGACGTTCTCGTACCGCAGCATCGCCTCGCCGATCTTCGGGCTGCCTAAAAACGCCCGCGCGAAGTCCCACTGCGGGCCCGGTGCCCGCGGCGGCAGGAGGCACTTCAGCGGCACGTGGTGGCTCACGGCCACGACCGTCCGCTTGTGGCTCACCGCGAACAGGTGCCGGTGCAGTTCCTCGAGCAGGTGTTCGAGGAATGCGTCGTCGGACATGTGGAGCTTGACGAACCGCCCGTCGTTCCAGCGGGCGAAGACGCCGCGGGCGTGCGCCGGGACGTCGTCGCCGAGCAGGTGGTGGTGGCTCTGGCGTGCCTCGGCGGCGCCGGGGGAGAGCTTGTGCTCGTAGAACCGCCGCGGGATGCCCAGGGCGTTCACGGCGTAGGCGTAGTCGTACCAGCCGACGGTGCCGACCACGGCCGCGTCGTCGAAGACGTAGGGTGCCTGCTGCAGGTCGTGCCAGCCGAGCTTGTTGAGCCGCTCGGGGAGTTTCTGGCGGAGGATCGGTCGGCTGTCGTCGGTCTGTGTCCAGAGGTCGTGGTTGCCGGCGGCGTAGAGCTTCGGGCCGGGGAAGGTGAACTGGCGAAGGCATCGCTCCAGGAAGTCCGAATCGCCGTCGGCGACGTCGCCGGCGACGAGGAGGACGTCGAACGCGTCGGCCATGGCGTTTACGCGGGCGATGAGCTCGTCTGCGGTCGCGCGGCTTTTGGCGTGGTTGTAGTGCAGGTCGGCCGTGGCGAGCAGGCGCATGGCCGCATGGTAGCCGAACGACCCCGGCACGGCAGACGGGGGGAAGGTGCCCGGGCGGGTTCGAACAGGCTGACGTTGGCGGGCTGTGGAGAACCTCTCGCGGCGGGCGGTGTTTCTTCCCCGGCGGGCTGTGGCGCAGAGACTCGCCGACAAGACAGCCGCACCAAACCACAGGCCGGCCCCGGGGCCGGCCAGAGGGTGTTCGCGTGCCGCAGCGACACGGTTGTTCTTGTTTTGTTATGATGCCCCGGCACGATGCACAGGCCCCTCCAGGGAAGGACCATGACCCAGCCCGCTTTCGGTGACGACCGCCCGTTCAAGGACAGGCCCTTCAAGGACGGCTCCTTCAAGGACCGCGGCGGCAACGGCCGGGACGCCCTGCCGTTCGACCGTCTGCCCCCCCACTCCATCGACGCCGAAAAGTGCCTCCTGGCCAGCATGATGCTCGACCGCGAGTGCATCGGCGAGGTGGTGCAGCAGGTCTCCCGCGACGCCTTCTATCTGGCCGACCACCAGATCATCTTCGACATCCTGCTGAAGCTCTACGAGAAGAACGACCCGGTCGACGCCGTCATCCTGCGCGACGAGCTGCGCAAGCGGCAGCAGTTGGACGAGGTCGGCGGCACGGGGTACATCGCCGAAATCCTGGGCACGATCCCCTCGGCCGCCCACTACGCCCGCTACTGCGAGACCGTCCGCGAGACCGCGTTGCTCCGGCAGATGATCGGGGCGGCCAACGAGATCCTGCGTGACGCCTACGGCGCCCACGAAGACGCCGACGACGTACTGGACCGCTCCGAGAAACTCATCTTCGACATCGCCGAACAGAAAGTCGGCAGCCAGATCGAGAGCCTCGGCGAAGTGGCGATGCAGGTCTACGAAATGCTCGAAGACCGCGGCCGTCGCGGCGTCGAGACCGACTACTACGAACTCGACGAGATGCTCAACGGCCTGCAGAAGGAAGAGCTGATCATCGTTGCGGCCAGGCCGAGTATGGGAAAAACGGCCTTCGCCATGAACGTCGTCGAGCACGTCGCCGCCCGGCAGGTGCCCGCGGCCGTGTTCAGCCTGGAGATGAGCCGGCAGCAACTCGCCCAGCGCATGATGTGCTCCCGGGCGCAGATCGATGCGCAGAAGGTTCGCACCGGCCGCATCAGCACCGAGGAGTTTCAGCGGCTGGCGATGGTCGCCAACGAGCTGGGCAAGTTCCCCGTGTGGGTCGACGACACGCCGGGGCTCACGGTCATGGACCTTCGCGCCAAGGCCCGGCGGCTCAAGCGGCAGCACGACATCCAACTGATCATGATCGACTACATGCAGCTGATGGAAGGCCCCAAGGGCCGGCGCGAAGTCAGCCGCCAGCAGGAGATCACGGAGATTTCACGCGGCATCAAGGCGGTGGCGCGCGAGCTGAAGGTGCCGGTCGTCTGCCTCAGCCAGCTCAACCGCAGCAGCGAAAGCCGCGAAGGCCACCGCCCGAGAATGAGCGACCTGCGCGAGTCCGGCAGTATCGAGCAGGACGCGGACGTCATCATGCTCCTGCACCGCGAGGACTACTACCGCATGAGCGAGCCGGACTTCGAGCCGGACAACATCGCCGAGGTCATCGTCGCCAAGCAGCGTAACGGCCCGACGGGCACCGTGAAGCTGACGTTCGACAACAAGACGACGACGTTCAAGAACCTGGCGAGCCAGATCTACGTTGACTGACCCTCGCCGGGTGACTTCGTCCGAAGGCGCTTCTTGCGGAAGACCACGTACCGGCTCGCCAGAAACGTGAACAGCGTGCCGGGCACCATGCCGATCAGCGCGGGCCAGATGGTCGGCAGCCAGTCGGGCAGCACGGCCACGGCCGCGGCGGCGGCGCCGAACTGCACCAGCATGCCGATGCTGGCGGCGATCGCGTACGTCAGCACCTGCGGCTTGGGGTCCCGGTGGCGGGCGTAGCTGAACGTGAACCGCCGGTTCAACAGGAAGCTGCACGTCACGCTCAGCAGGATGCCCCCGCCGATGCTCGTCAGCTTGTCGAACCCCAGCAGCCGCATCGCAATAAGTGTGCCGAGGTTCACGCACAGGCTGATGCCGCCGACGATCAGGTACTGCCCGAAGTGGCTCCACTCCGTGTAGCGGTAGGTGTAAAGCCGACGCAGGTGCTCCAGGTAGAGCCACTGCTCGCGCAGCCCGAGCTTGGACTGGCCCAGCCGCCGGTTCTCAAAGTGAATGGGCACCTCGCCGACGTGCGGCGCCTGCAGCTTGACGATGAGTTCGAGTGCGATCTTGTAACCGACGGGGTCCAGGCGATTTTCCACGGCCATGACGTCCTGCTTCCGCACGGCGAAGAAGCCGGCCATGGGGTCGGTGCAGTCGGTCAGCGGGCGGGCAAGGGCCGTGGCGATCAGGCTGTTCATGTAGCGGAAAAAGCCCCAGTCGTGGCTGGTGCTGCCGCCGGCCAGGTATCGGCTGCCGATGGCCAGCTTGCAGCCGTCGGAAAGCTGCAGGAGCAGCTCCGGGATCTTCGCCGGGGGGTGGGACAGGTCCGCATCCATCACGACGCAGGTGTCGTGTGTGGCGAGCTTCAGCCCGTCGACCACGGCCGCGCTGAGCCCGCGCTCCCCCTCACGGACGACGATCTTCGCCCACGGCTTGCCGAAGCTTTCGACCGCCTCGACGCTGCCGTCGTCGCTTTGGTCGTCCATGACGAGCACCTCAACCTCGTACCCGCCGGCCTGGGCGGCCAGGTCGATCGCCGCCAGCAGCAGCGGGAGGCTCTGGGCCTCCTTGTACGTCGGCACGATGATCGACACCGGCACGTTCACACGCACCGCGGCCAGGGGCGTAGCCTGTGAGCCGGCCGCCGGCTCGCCCCGCGGCCGCTGCGGAGCGTCGGGCTGGCTCGCGGCGTCGTTCATGTGCTGTGTCACGCTGTGCGAACCGTCGGCGGGTGAGTCTCGGGTGGCGAAGGCCGGCTCAACTCGGCGGAAGGGCCTCGCCGGCGACGCCCTGGAGGCTGCGCGTCCGCTTCCCGGCGACGGCCTCGGCCGACCTGCCCGGCTGCATGCCACGCGGCATGCCGATCACGCCCGTCCGCGCCAGCTCCTCCACGCCGTAGCCCTTGAGCAGTTCGGCCAGGGCGATCAGCTTCTGCTCCGTGCCGGTCAGTTCGATGACGAGCGACTCGGGTGCCACGTCCACGACCTTGCCGCGGAAGGTCCGCACGATCTCCAGCACCTCGCCGCGGCCCTGCGGGCCGACGGTCACACGCACCAGCATCAGGTCGCGCTCGACGAACTCGGTCTCGGTCAGGTCGACGACCTCCGTCACGGCCACGAGCTTGGCCAACTGCTTGCGGACCTGGTCGATGACGTTGGTGTCGCCGTCGACGACGACGGTCATGCGGCTGTAGACGGGGTCTTCGGTTCTGCCGACGACGAGGGAATCAATATTGAACCCGCGGGCGGCGAACATCCCGGCGACGTTGGCCAGCACGCCGGGCTCATTGACGACAAGGGCGGAAATCACGTGACGCATGGAGGCGTTTGTAACCGGCGTAAGGACACAAGCAAAGCGCGCGGCGGGGCAGAAGCGGCAAACGCGCGGTTAAGCCGGCGCGGCCGGCCGGGGCAACGGCAGAACCGAGGGCCAAAAGCCCGAAGGCCGCGACCCTGTCGGACAGGAGCGCGGCCTTCGGGCCTTGGTTCGTCGGCGATTTTGCTTCGTCAGGGGGAAGGGTTGCTGCCCGACCGGATGCCGACGGCTTTAGAACGCGAAGTGGGCGAAGGCCTTGTTCGCGTCGGCCATGCGGTGGGTCTGCTCACGCTTGTTGACGGCGTTGCCTTCCTTGTTGAAGGCGGCCATGAGCTCGGTGGCGAGGCGCTGGGACATCGGGCGGCCGGACTGGCTGCGGCAGGCGTCCACGATCCAGCGGATGGCCAGGGACTGCTGGCGGCGCTTGTTCACCTGCATCGGCACCTGGTAGTTGGCACCGCCGACGCGCTTGGAGCGAACCTCGACGTACGGCTTGACGTTGTTCAGCGCCTGCTCGAAGACCTCCAGGGCCGGCACGTCGGTGATCTTCTTGGCGACGATCTCCATCGCGTCGTAGAAGACGGTCTGGGCGGCGATCTTCTTGCCGTCCCACATCAGGCAGTTAATGAACTTGCTGACCAGCTTCGAGTTGAAGCGGGGGTCGGGCTTCAGGGTGTCGGCGGAGGCGGTGAAACTCTTGTAGGCCATGATGCAGGGTTCTTAAATGGGTCGTCGGGATCGAATGGTATTTCGGTTACTCAGCTCGGTTGTTCAGCGGCGAAGCCACCAGATCAGTGCCGCCAGCAGCATCAGAAAGAAGACGCCGATGAAGATGATATTGCCGGTGTGGTCCTTGGCGGTCCCGGGGTCGAACGTTTCCTGGGCGAGGATGAGCAACATGCCAATGCCCGGGGTTACTTGCCCTTCTTGGCGCCGTACTTGCTTCGGCCGCGCTTCCGGCCGTCGACGCCCAGGGTGTCCAGCACGCCGCGGACGATGTGGTAACGCACACCCGGCAGGTCGCGAACTCGGCCGCCGCGAACCAGCACGATGCTGTGCTCCTGGAGGTTGTGTTCTTCGCCGGGGATGTATGCCGTGACTTCCCGGCCGTTGCTGAGGCGGACGCGGGCGATCTTCCGCAGGGCGGAGTTGGGCTTTTTGGGGGTCTGCGTCTTGACCTGCAGGCATACGCCACGCTTGAAGGGGCTGGCGTCCAGGTCCTTGACTTTGTTGACCTTGGGCAGCGGCTTTCTCGGCCGCTTCACAAGCTGGTTAATCGTCGGCATCGTGTTCCTTGCTCACATCGCGTCGGGCGGAAAGTTCGGCCCGTTCCGGCACCCGCCGGCCCGGCTTTGGCCGGTTTGTTACAGCGTCAAAGGTCCACCATAGCCGCATCCCTGGGAGGACAACGGTTCAGGCGGACCCGTCCGTCAATCGAGCCGCGGAGTATAGACACCCCTTCCCCGGGACGCAACGCGCCAGCACCCCACCAAAAGCGCGATTCCGGCCAGTTTTTCAGTCCCGGGGTGCGTTCTGGCCCCCGCGGCAAGCAGGAGAGGCACAATGAGCGCTAGATCCGGACGGCACTCAGGCGGAAGTCACATGCGTCTTGCGACGCCATTCGAGGAGGCGAAACCGGGCGGCACTTGAGCTGTCGGCGGCGGGCATGGCGTGCCGATAGTTATCGGACGCGTCTGAGTCTGTCATGGCACCCTTCTCGACCCGAAGAGCTTTCGTCGTCTTTCTGTTGCTGGCCTTGGCGCTTGCGGCACTGGCCGGGCGCGTGCTCTGGCTGCAGACCGCCGGCCGCGATGAGATTCTCGCCTACGCCGACCGGCAGCAGCACAGCCGCGTGAGCCTGCAGGCCCGGCGGGGGAGCATTTTCGACCGCAACGGGCTCCTCCTGGCGGGGACCGTGCAACGGCGGGACGTGTTCGTCGACCCGGCGTTTCTCTTTGGCCAGTACCGTGCCCGCGGCCAGTCGCTGCTGCAGCTCGACGCGGACGTCGAACGCCTCGCCGAGACCCTCGACCTGGACCCCGGGCAGCTGATGCAGGACCTGTCCGACAGGATTCACGGGCGGTACCTGGTCATCGCCAGGGACGTGTCCGACGAGGCCGTGGCGGCGGTGACGGATTTGAACCTCCCGGGCGTCGGCACGGCCGTGGCCACGAGCCGGTACTACCCGATGGGCGCACTGGCCGCCCACGTGCTGGGCGGGACCGGTGCCAACGGGCAGGGCCTCGAGGGGTTGGAACTGGCGTTGAACGAGACGCTTTCGGGGACGGACGGCTCCAAGCGTGTCCGTCGGGACGGCCGGCGGCGGCCCATCGGCGTGGCCGCCGACGACTACCTGCCGCCGGAGCACGGGCGGCACGTGGTGCTGACCCTCGACGCGAACATCCAGCTCTTTGCCGAGGACGAGCTGGCCAAGGCGTGCATCGAGTTCGAGGCCGAGAGCGGGCAGGCGGTGGTGCTCGACCCGAAGACCGGCGACGTGCTGGCGCTGGCCAACTGGCCTCGCTTCAACCCGCAGAACCTGGCCGACAGCCAGCCGGACTGGCGTCGCAACCGCGCCCTGACCGACCCGTACGAGCCGGGGAGCACGCTCAAGCCGATGATCGTCGCGGCCGCCCTGGACCGGAACCTGACGCACCTGGCCGAGGTCTTCGAGACGCACGGCCCGGTGTGGCGGACGGCGTACGGGCGGCGCATCACCGACGTACACCCGTACCCGAAGCTCAACACCTGGGACGTGCTGGTGAAGAGCTCGAACATCGGCATGAGCATGCTGGGCAACCGCATGGGCAACGCCCGCCTGCGCGAGGCGCTGTGGGACTTTGGCATGGGCCGGCCCGGCGGCATCGAACTGCCCGGCGAGGCCGGCGGCCTGCTCAACCCGCTGCACCGCTGGACGAAGTACAGCACCGAGAGCATCTGCCAGGGCTACGAAATGCTCGCCACCCCGCTGCAGATGGCGCGGGCGACCGCGGCGATCGCCAACAACGGGCGACTCGTCGAGCCGCACGTCGTCAGCGGCGTGCTCTACCCGGACGGCACGATCCAGAGCAGCCGGCCCGAGGGCAGGCAACTGATGGGCCAGGCCGTGCGGCCGCAGACCGCCCGCGACGTGCTCCGCGTCCTGGCGGACGTGCCCGTACGCGGCACGGGCCGGAACGCCAAGCTGGCACACTGGACGCTCTTCGGCAAGACCGGCACCGCCCACAAGGCCGTGAACGGCGCTTACGACGAGATAAACTACACCGCCAGCTTCGTAGGCGGCGCGCCGTATGAGAACCCGCGGCTGGTGATCGCGTTCATCGTCCACAAGCCGAACAAGGCCAAGAGCCACTTCGGCGGCATCGTCGCGGCCCCGGCGGCGGCCCGTATCCTCGAACGAAGCCTCGCGTACCTGAACGTACCGCCAAGCCCCGACCTGCCCCCCTACCCGTCGGCCGTCGCCGCCCACCTCTACGGCTACACGCCGCGAACGGAAACGGCGCGGGGGGAATGAGACGAAGCCGGAATCAGCAATGAGAAATGAGCAATGAATAATGGGCAATGGGCAGGAAACCAATGACCCATGGAATCCCGAGGCCGGATGTCCCAGCGGCCGGCCCTTTGGGTCATTGGTTCCTTGAGATTTGGTCATTCCCCTTCTGCCCGCCGCCTGACCTGCACCCTGCTACTGCACCCTGCTACTGATCAAGAATCGACTTTCCGCCTCGTCTCCGCTACCACACCGGCATGGCGTTTCATCTCTTTTCGCAGCCGGCGGGCAGGACGGTCATTGGCATGCTTCATGTCCCGGCGTTACCGGGCAGCCCGAACTATCGCGGCGACTGGCGGAACGTGCAGGAGACCGTCTTCGAGGACGCCGACGTCCTCGCCAGCGAGGGCGTCGACGCGCTGATGCTGGAGAACTTCGGCGACCAGCCGTTTTTCAAGGGCCGCGTGCCGCACAGCACGTCGGCGTACATGGCCGTGCTGGCCGCGGAGGTGAACCGTCGGCTCCGGCTGCCGCTGGGGCTGAACGTGCTGCGTAACGACGGGCAGACCGCGTTGGCCGTGGCCGCGGCCACGGGGGCGAGCTTCGTGCGCGTGAACGTGCTGACCGGTGCCCGCCTGACGGACCAGTGCGTCATCGAGGGCATCGCCGCGGAGTTGCAGCGGACGCGCGCACTGCTGCAGGCCCGCCACGTGAAGGTGCTGGCGGACGTGGACGTGAAGCACTCTGCCCCGCTGGCGCCGCTGCCGCTGGAGGTGGAGGTGGACGACACGCTGAAGCGCGGGCAGGCCGACGGGCTGATCGTCAGCGGGACCGGCACGGGCAAGCCGACGGACCTGGAGAAGCTCAAGCGCGTCAAGGCCGTGGCCCGGGCGGCCGGCGGAACGGTGCCGGTGCTCGTGGGCAGCGGGGTGACTACGGCGAACGTCCAGGCGATGCTGGCGGTGGCGGACGGCGTCATCGTCGGGACGAGCCTGAAGAAGGACGGCGACGTCTTCGCGCCCGTGGACCCGCTGCGCGTACGGGAACTGCTCAAGGCGGCCCGGGGTTGAGGGCGGGTGTGTCGCAGGCGGGTGTGTCGCAGGCGGGCACGTCGCGCAGGTTCCGTCCGCTGCGGGTTTCTTGCCGTATCCCTTAGGATGGGGCCATGGCTGATCCGCTCGGAAACCTGTGCATCGTTCTCCACGGCCACCTGCCTTACGTGCTCCACCACGGCGAGTACCCGCACGGCGAGGCATGGCTCTACGAGGCCGCCTGCGAAACCTACCTGCCCCTGCTGGACATGATCGGCGAGTGCGCCCTGATGAACGCCCGCCCGGCACTGACCATCGGCCTGACGCCGGTGCTGCTGGAGCAGCTGGCCCACGACCGCTTCAAGGCCGGCTTCGCCGAGTACCTCAAGCAGCGCATCGACCGCGCCGAGCAGGACCAGAAGGCCTTCGACAAGGCCGGCGACAAGCACAACGTCTACCTCGCCGACTGGTGGCGCAACTGGCACGAGAAGCAGCTGGAGCACTTCGAGAAGATCGACCGGGACATCCCCGCGGAGTTCGCCAAGCGGTTCCGGGAAGGCCACATCCAGATCCTGACGAGCAACGCCACCCACTGCTACATGCCGCTGGTGCTCAACGACGAAATGCTCCACGCCCAGATGGCCTGCGGCACCGCCAGCAGCAAGAAGCACCTTGGCCAGGCCCCCACCGGCATGTGGCTGCCGGAGTGCGCCTACCGCCCCAGCTGGGAACACTGGATGCCCAGCGTGCTGTACGACAACCCGCGCAGCCGACCGGGCATCGAGAAGTTCATCTACGAGGCAGGCGTCACGCACTTCTTCGTCGAGAGCCACATGGTCGCCAACTGCCAGCCGATGGGCACCCGCGAGGGGACCCACTTCAACCCGGTGCAGGGCGACCCCAGCGCCTGGGACTACCGCCGCGGATGGCGCGAGGCGATGGAACCCGTCGGCGTCGTGTCCGGCCCGATGAACCCCGGCGTCTTCGCCTTCGCACGCCACCCACGCGTCAGTGAGCAGGTCTGGAGTGCCGACACCGGCTACCCCGGCTCCGGCCAGTACCTGGAGTTCCACCGCAAGCACGGCGAACGCGGGCTGCGCTACCACAAGGTCACCCACCGCAAGGCCCCCCTCTCCCAGAAGGACCCGTACTACCCCGACGACATCCCCGGGCTCATCCACGAGCACGCCGCCCACTTCAGCAACGTGGTGCGCGAGACGCTGGGCGAGTACCGCTGGCGCACCGGCCGGCAGGGGACCGTCGTCGCCAGCTTCGACGCCGAGCTCTTCGGCCACTGGTGGTTCGAGGGCATCCGCTTCCTCCGCGACGTGACCCTCAACCTCGCCAACGACCCGACCGTCATGCTCCGCACCGCCGAGGAAGCACTCTACCACCCCCCGGCCGACAAGGTCGTGCGGCTGCCGGAGGGCTCCTGGGGCAAGAACGGCAACCACACCGTCTGGATGAACGAGCAGGTCCGCTGGATCTGGGAGATCGAGTACCGCGCCGAGGGCGAGTTCCTCCGCCTGCTCCACAAACTGCCCTGGCAGACCGACCCGCAGGTGCAGGGCCTGATGGAAAAAGCCGGGCGGCAGTTGCTGCTGCTCCAGGCGAGCGACTGGCCGTTCGTCATCGAGTCCGGCGGCGCGACGGACTACGGCCACGACCGCCTCTCGGGCCACAGCACGCGGTTCACACGCCTGACGCGGATCGCCGAGAAGGTGGCCGGCGGGCACGAGCTGGCCGAGCTGGACAAGATCCAGGTCGCCGAGGCCGACGCGCACGACAACATCTTCCCGGACATCGACCTGAACTGGTGGATGAAGTCGTAGACGCGAAGAAGCTTCACGGTGTGCCGCATTGGCGCGATAAGTAACCCGCAGGCCGAAGGCCGCGCTCTCCCGTCCGGGCGGCAGCGCGGCCTTCGGCCTGCGGCTTAAGCTCCAGGGGCAAAGGTGCCAGAGTCAGCCGCGGGCGAGGTACTCGGCCATGCGGTCCAGGCCCTTGTCGATCTGCGCCATGCCCGTCGCGAAGCTCAGGCGGACGTGCGTCGGGAACCCCGAGTCGTCGCCGGGAACCACGGCCACGTGGGCCTCGTCCAGCAGCCGCTCGGCGAACTGAATGCTCGTCTCGCCCGGGCGGAGGTGCGCCGAAATGTTCGGGAAGCAGTAGAACGCACCCTGCGGCTTCACGCACGTCACGCCCGGCAACTCATTGAGCCGGCGGTGCATGTGGTGCATCCGCTGCTCGAACTTGGCCCGCATCGTCTCCATCTCCGGCGGCCCGGCCGGGTCGGTCAACGCCAGCGTCGCCGCCGGCTGCGTGAAGCTGGTGATGTGGCTGTTCAACTGGCTCTGCAGCTTGTTGATGCACCCGATCACATGCTCCGGCCCGCCGACGTAGCCCACCCGCCAGCCGGTCATGCTGTACGTCTTGGAGTGGCAGTTGAACGTCAGCGTCCGCTCCGGCAGGCTCGGGTGCAGCGTCGCGAAACTCACGTGTGTAAAGCCGTCGTAAATCAGCTTCTCGTAAATCTCGTCGGAGAAGACGACCAGGTTCGGGTACTTCGCCACCACCTGGGCCAAAGCGGCCATCTCGGCGGGCGTGTAGGCGTTCCCGGCGGGGTTGCCGGGGCTGTTGAGGATCAACAGCCGCGTCTTGTCCGTCAGCGCCGCCTCGAGTTGCTCCGGCGTGATGTTGAACCCGGCCGACTCCGCCCCGACGACGAACCGCGGCACCGCCCCGGCCAGCTTCGCCATCTCCGGGTAGCTCACCCAGTACGGCGCGGGAATCAGCACATCGTCCCCGTCATTCAATATCGCCTGCATCGCCAGGTACAAGCACCCCTTGCCGCCAGGGCCTGTTGTCACCTGGGCCGGCGTGTAACTCAGCTTGTTGTCGGCGGCGAACTTGTCGGCGATCGCCTTCTTCAACGCCGGGGTGCCCCCGGCGGGGGTGTACTTCGTCAGGCCGTCGTCCAGCGACTGCTTCGCGGCCACCTTGATGAAGTCCGGCGTGTCAAAGTCCGGCTCGCCGGCACCGAAACTCACCACGTCAATCCCCTGCTGCAAAAGGGCCTTGGCCTTGGCGGTGACGGCCAGCGTGATACTCGGGGCGACGCGACGGGAACGCTCTGAAAGCTGAATCATGAACCCACAAGTAGGCATCGACGGCTTCAAAACGTCAAGCCGTCGCCGCGCCCGCATCGACCCGACGCCCGCTCAGGCCGGGGGACTGACGATCTGCCCGAGCTTCGTGACGAAGGCGCTTCGCGGCAGCACCGCGTCGAGCCCGGCGGACCTGGCCGCCTGAATCGTGGCGGTGTCCACATGGCTGACGAACCCGACGACGTGCCCGCCGGTGCGCCCCTGCCACTCGACGGCCGCCTCGAGGCAGCCGGGCTGGCTCAGGTCCACCACGAGCCGCTTCCCGGCGACCTCGGCGAGCCTGGCGGGGTCGCGCACGAACTTCGCTGCAACCCCGGCGTCACGGGCGGCATGGCCGATGCGCGTGGAGAACATCAGGTCGCGGACGAGGACGACAAGGTCCGGTTGCACGGGGGGCGGAGGTTGTGTGGCGTCGGTGTCTGGCATCGGCCGCATGGTAGCCGGGCGGCGGCGGGAAGGGAGTGGCGGCCGGTCATTCGGCTGGGCCAAAGGACGGCCCGAAGGGGCGTCGGGCTGTGCAGGAGCGTGTCCAGGGGGTGTCCAAGGCGTGTCAAGTTGGTGTTCGAGGGGTTCGCAGGGGGTGTGCGGGAGGTTTGGTCTTGGGCGGCGTCGAGGCGGATTCACCTTGACTATCGGCAATTCGCCGCGTATGAATGGTTTCATGGCCGAGCGGACGCACACACAACTGGCCCAGCCCGCCGCCCGCATTGCGGACGGGGCCGACCCGTCCGCACCGGCTATGCAGCGTCCTGTGCGTGCCCCGGCAATCCTCCGCCGCAGGCCCGGCCTTAAACAGATCGCCGAGCGGCTCAACCTGGGCATCAGCACCGTGTCCCACGCCCTGAAGGGTGACGGCACGGTTTCGGAAGACACCCGCCGGCGGGTGAACGAGTACGCCGTGAAGATCGGCTACACCGTCAACGCCAACGCCCGCCGCATGCGGGCCGGCAAGACCCGCGTCATCGGGCTGATCATTCCCGACGTCGTGCTGACCTACAACGAGTTCGTCCAGCACGCCTTTCGCCACACGGCCTCGACCGGCCGGGAACTGCAGATCGTGCTGACCGAGTTCGACCCGGACCTGGAAGACAAAGGCATCCGTTCGCTGCTGGAGCAGCGCGTCGACGGCATCCTGCTCAAGAGCACGTTCAAGCACTGGGACGAGGTGCCGGCCGGGCATTCATTGCGGATACTGGTGGCGACGCGTGTGCCGACGGTGCTGGTGGGCGACGAAATTCGCGGCTCGGGCCTGCCCCGCTGCCGCACGCCGACCGAGGCGCAGGCCCGGCTGCTCGTTCGGGACGCCGTGGCCAAGGGGCACAGGCACGTGGCGTGGTTCCTGCCGATCGACCTGCGGGAGCACCCGCTGGACACGCTCCCGCAGCACAAGCGGGCCTACCTGGCGGCGCGGGACGAAGGGGCACAACTGGCCGGCAAGCGGTTCACCATCCGGCTGTGGACGCTCGACCAGGTGCCGGCCACTTCCGTGGCGACCTCGACGCCCGAGGCGGCGTTCCTGAACTACATCAGCGAGTCGTTCCCGCACCAGGCGACGCACGTCGGCCGGCAGATGGTCGCGGCCGCGTTCGAATCTGGCGAACCCGTCGACGCGATCGTGTGCAGCAACGACATCGTCGCGATCGGCGCAATGACCGAGCTTCGCCGGCGAGGCATCCGCGTTCCGGAGGAGGTGCTCGTCAGCGCGTATGACGCCACGACCGCCTGCCACCTGGCACCCCTGCCACTGACGATCGCGCTGGCCTGGCCCGAGAAGGTCGCCCGGCACGCGACGGGGATGCTCAACTGCCTGATCGACGGCCAGAAGCCCAAGGACGACGACTGCCCCACGCCGACGCTGTCGGTCGTGGGCGGGCTTGAAGATCAAACGGACACGACGGCCTCGGTAAGCCGCAGCAGGCGATGAGGCCCGGGGTCGGCGTTAGAACGCCGGCCACGAAAGAACAGCGGGCCCAGGCCCGGAACGAGGAAACGCAGGAGACGACAATGAATCCATTCATCCGCACCGGGACCGGTCGGCCGCACGGCTTTACGCTCGTCGAGCTGCTCGTGGTCATCGGCATCATCGCCTTGCTCATCAGCATTCTGCTCCCGTCGCTGGCCTCGGCACGCCGCTCGGCCAACTCGGTCAAGTGCCTGAGCAACCTCAAGCAGATCGCCAACGGCGTCGGCTTCTACGCCAACGACTTCGCGAACACCGTCGTCCCCCATGAAGCCCCCTACACCAACGCCCCGCACTGGGCGGCGTTGATGGTCGAGCTGGGTTACATGCCCGGTTACACCGAGGGGATCACCAACGCGAATGACGTCGTGACGTTCGACAGCGCGTTTCGCTGCCCCGAGGGCCTCAACGAGAACTGGGGTGCCTTCGGCTCTCCCTTCCCCACCAGTCACGCAGACGCCGTCGGCGCGTCGTTCTGGCTCAAGAGCACCACCGACGGCCGCCAGGTCCCGACGTGGTACGGCGCCAACGCGATGAGCGGCCGAGGTACCGTCGATTGGCGGGGCATCTTCCCGATGGCGAAGATGCAGTTCAGCACCCCCTCGGGAAACGTCTTCGAGACGACCAAACTCAGCCGCTTCCGCGACAGCTCGAAGCTGGCGCTGATCTTCGACGGCATCTTCCGACACGAACTCCGCGGTTACACCATCAACGCCCGGCACGGCAATGCCGACCAGAGCAACCTGCTGCTGGCCGACGGCCACGCCGAATCCTTCGCCAGCAAGCAGATGCCCGACGACACGTTCGTCCTGTCGGACGTACCGCGGCTGAGCCGCGACTTCGGTGCCGTGAAGTGGCGGCTTGATCAATGAATCACCGGCCCGATGCGTCGGCGGACGTTGTGTCCGTCGAAGGGCCGCTCTGTCTGAGTCTGTCTGTCAAACCTTTCCCTTGTGTCCGGTGACGCGCCCGAACGTTTCGGGCCGGCCCGGTCAGGATTTGGAGGAACCATGCGTCTTTCGATCATCTCTCCCGTCATTGTTTGTGCGGCCTTGGCCGCTACGTCACACGCCGTCATCATCGCCGAGGATTCGTTCCTCGTAGGCCCCGGCGACTACGACACCGGCAGCAGCCTCTTCGGCCAGGGCCCGGCCGCGACCGGCTTCACCGGCGACTGGATCTCGGCCACCGGCACGGGCATCAACCCGATCGCAACCGGGCTGAGCTACGGCGACCTCGTCACCTCCGGCGGGGCAATCCAGACGAACGCCGGCAACGTCCGCGGCGGCCGCCTGCTCAGCAGCCCCGTGACCAGTGCCACTACCGGAACCCTCTACCTCAGCTTCCTGATGGATCTGCCTTCGGTGGACGGGCAGTACAAGGCCCTCGAACTCCACAGCGGCGGCTTCAACGACGGGGCGAACCGCAACTTCCGCCTCGGCAACGGCGGCGGCTCCAACGGCTTCAGCAACGATAACTTCGGCGCACGCGTCGCCGGCGGCACACTGGCCGACCTGGGCGCCGGCGACACCGCCACCAACCTCTTCGTCGTCCGCTTCGACCTGTCCGACCAGCCCGCCTCGGACACCGTCACCATCTACCGCAACCCGACCGACCTGACCGCCGAACCCGCGCTGGCCACGGCCACGCTGTCGGGTCAGGACATCCTCTTTGACCGCATTAGCGTCGCGATGTTCACCGGCGTTGAGGTGACGTACGACGAGATCCGCCTGGGCACGACCTACAACAGCGTCACCCCGATCCCCGAGCCGGCGTCGCTGGCCTTCGGGCTCGTCGGCTTGCTGGCCGTGCGTCGGCGTCGCTGATCGATCCTCCTCCTCGGCGGTCTGTGTGCGAGAGCACGCAGGCCGCCTTTGTTCAGGCCTTCGAGGGAGCCCCCGCCATGCTTCAAGATTGCATACGCCGTGTCGCCGGAGTCCGTTTCATGGCACGCAGGTTCATCCGGGGTTCGGCACTCCCGGCCGCTCTCGCTGTTTCGACGTTCGCTGCCACATTCGCCCCGACGCAGGCCTCGGCCGGCGTCGTCACGTTCGACCCCGCCGACGGATACCGCACGAACGCAGCCCTCAGCGATCAGCCCGCCGACGGCAGCGGCCCGACGTGGCGCGGCACGCCGCTGGCCACCGTCATCGACCTGGGCGACGGCAACGGTGCCGCCCAGACCGTCACCGAATCCATGCCCGCCTTCGCGAGCCTGCGGCTGAACCCCGGCCTCGAAGCCGCCGGCAGCGTACCGTTCGCCTTCAAGCTCCGCCCAGACGCCCCGCCGAGCACCGAGGACTTCGACGGCGCGTGGTTCATCCGCATCGGCCACGACGAGGACGGCGAGGCTAAGGGCAACGCCGTCCGCATCGGCATCTTCGACAACGGCGTCGTGCAGACGGAGAACCAGGCCGGCGGCGGCACCGTCAAGATGCTCGACGCCGACGGTAAGCAGGTCGACCTGGACGACCACGCCGGGCGGTTCATCCCCGTCGAGGGGGTCATCGACTTTGACGCCGGGACGTACACGCTCTCGTTCGACGGCGTGCCGCAGACGTTCAACGGCTCGGCGGACCTGCCCTTCGCCGCGGCCGGGCAGGATGCGTTCGGCACGGTCTCGCTCAACAAGTGGAGCAGCCAGGACCCCGTCGCACGGCAGATCACGATCGACGACCTGAAGCTGGGCGACGGGCCGTTCGCAGCGGGTGAGGCCGGTGAGCCACAGGCACAGACTGCCCAGGCCGTAGCCGAGCCGCAGGCCGAGAACCGCCCCGTGATCGCCAAGCGTGACCGCCCCGCCGGCGACGGCCTGCCCGCCGGCGGCGTGCACTTCCTGCCGGGAGAGACGCTCGAGGCCTTCTTCGCCGGCAACTACGGGCCGGACAAGTCGCTCTCGAAGATCGAAGTCGTTGATGTGAAGGACGGGCCGGTGGACCGGGCGCTGCGGATCGAAGTCGGCCCCGCCGCCGACGAGCCGGGCAGCCAGCGCTGGCATGCGGAGATCAAGACGCGGCAACTCCGCCCGGCCACTACGGGTGATGTCGGGCACCTTCGCTTCTATGCCCGGGCCGTCGAGACGTTCAACGAGCAGCAGAGCGGGCACGTGCAGGTTTACTACCAGCACGCGGGCCGGCCGTTCGACCCGTCGTTCATGGCCGAGTTCACCCCCGGCAGCCAGTGGCAGCGGTACGACGTGCCGTTCGCCGTCTTCCGCGACTACACCGCCGGCGGCGGCTACCCGGAGCTGAACTTCGCCGTCGGCACGCAGCGGCAGACGCTGGAAATCGGCGGGATCGAACTGATCAACTACGGCAAGGGACAGGTCGGCCTCGACGACCTGCCGCAAACCAGCCAGACGTACGAAGGCCGCGAGCCGGATGCCGCGTGGCGCAAAGCCGCATTGGAGCGCATCGCCGAGCACCGCACCTCGCCGCTGCGGGTGAAGGTGGTGGACGCCGAGGGGAACCCCGTCGCCGGGGCGGCCGTGGCGGTGCGGATGAAGCGCAACGCCTTCAACTTCGGCAGTGCGCTCAACGCCGGCGACTGGGCCCGCACCGGGCCGGACGGCGAACGCTTCCGGGCCGAGGCACTGCGTCTGTTCAACATCGCCACGCCCGAGAATGGCCTGAGGGACGCCAAGTGGTACGACCTGCCCTACCGCGAGCTGACGCTGAACATGCTGCGCGACCTCAAGGCCGGCGGGCTGCGGGTCCACGGGCACGTGCTGGTCTGGCCCAGCTACGACAAGGTCCGCCTGCCGGACTCGAAAGAGGCCAAGGACCAGGCCGAGCAGGGGAACGTCGCGCCGCTGCGGGCGATGGTGGACGCGTTCATCGAGGACGTGACGACCGCCACGGCCGACTACGTCGACGAGTGGGACGTGATGAACGAGCCCTGGAACAACAACGACCTGATGCGCGTGATGGGCGAGTCGGAGATGGCCCGCTGGTTCCGGCTGGCCGAGGCGCAGGTGCCGGACAAGACGCTGTTCATCAACGACTTTGGCATTCTCGGCGAGAAGCCCGACCACGAGCACCCGGTGGAGTACCGGCGGGTGATTCAGCGGCTGCTGGACGACGGCGCGCCGGTGGACGCCATCGGCTTCCAGGCGCACTTCAACAACCCCGCACCGCCGACGACGATGCTGCGGCAGCTTGAAACCTTCGAGCCGTTCGGCCTGCGGTTCGCGATAACCGAGTACGACGTCTTCACGCAGGACGAGGCGATGTACGCCGACCATTTGCGTGACACGCTGCTGGTGGCCTACGGGCATCCGCAGTTCGACGGGTTCATCATGTGGGGCTTCTGGGACGCGACGCACTGGAAGAAGTCGGCCCCGCTGTTCCGCGCCGACTGGACGGCCAAGCCCGGCTTGAAGGTGTGGGAGGAGCTGGTGCTGGGCGAATGGATGACCAGCGGCACCGTCGAGACCAACGCCGACGGAGCCGCCACGCTGGTCGGCCACCACGGGCGGTACACCCTCGAGGTGACGCAAGGCGGCCGGCGTGCGACTGTGGAGACCGACCACACGCCCGACGGGGACGTAGTGACGGTGCAGCTGCGGTAGGGCTTCGGCGTGCGGCCGGCGTCAGCTGACTTCCCCCTGCCCGTACTTCTTGCGCGCGGCCTTGTCGGCCTCTTCGAAGGCCTCGTCTTCCTTGACCGCCCCGCCGTCGAGCTGGTTCCAGATGTCCATGAGTTCCTGCCCCGCGCCGGTGAGCCCGGCCGAGGCGAGCGCGTCCCTGTCGGACTCGTGGCCGAGTTCCAGCAGGCCGTCGAGGCGCTCGAGGTACATCTCCTGGGTGATGTTGTCGTCGTGCATCCACCCTTCGATGCGGGCGACGTCCTTGTCGGTGACCTTGAGCCGGCCCATGGCCCGGCCCTTGCCCTGGTTCTCCTTCACCAGCCGGAGCCGTGCGACGGTCATCAGCTCCTTGGACCGCACGTTCAGCTCGCGGGCGGCCATGAGCTGCTCCTGCGTCTTGAGCTCAAACTCCATGGCCAGCGCCTTGCGAAGTTCGGGGGACTTCTGGGCGGCCCCCTGCTTGAAGATCCGCTGCTTGTCCCCGGCGATCGTCTCGACCTTCTTGAGCAGCCGGTCCCGCTGCTTGCCGATGAGGATCTCCTCCTTGCGCAGCTCGATGGGGGACAGCTCGCTGAGCGTCTTGTTCTTGCCGAAGATTTTGTCGATGAGGGCCATCAGTCAGTCACCCGTCACTTACCGCGTTCGATTGCCATGAACCATGGCGAGCAATCGTATCGTCCGCCGATCTTCCTCGATGCAGTAGGTGATGACGTACTGCTCGAACACCAGTCGTCTCACCTCGACGCCGTAGCGCCGGGTTTCGTCTTCCGCCGACGGGCTCATGCGTGGCCATTGTGCTGCCATCTCGAACCGCGCGAACAGGCGGCTGAACCATCATTCGAGCGTCTCCTCGCCAGCATGCTTCTGGCGAAAGTAATCGGTGATCTCCTCCACGTCGCGTGCGAATGCCCTGGAATAGCGGATGCGGTAGCTCATCCGTGCCCGTGAAGCTTGAGGCCCGACTGCTGACGAATGAGGCGGACGAACGCGGCCTTGTCCATGCCCTCATCGACGTCAAGCTCCTTCAACGCCGCCTCGGTCTTGCGGTGAAGCTCCTGCATGACAACGGGGTCTTCGGCCAGGTTAAGCCCGTCGTCGATCACGCGTGCTGTGAACGTGGAAAGGTCCTCGCCGCTGGTACGGAGGTAGTCGTTCAGGCGGTCAGCCAAATCGTCCGGGAGTTCGAGTGTCACGCGCGTCATGGTGAAGGTCCTTTCGTTCGATCGGCGGCGGCGTCCGCCCTAACCCAACTCCGGCCCCGCCTGCTCGCGTCCCGTCTGCTCGCGACGCGGCTTCTGGGCCGCGGGCGGTTCGGGGTCGGGCATCTCTTTCTGCGCGCTGCGCGTCGGCGGTTCGGCGGAGTATCCCGCTTCGGCCTCCGTGGGGCTCGCGCCGGCCATCTCGGCTTCCAACTGCTCGTACAGGGCTTCTTCCTCGCTGCTCATGCCCACGGCCGTCACGCCGACGCCCTCGGCCAGTTCGCTGGCCACTTCCAGGTCCGCCAGCACCTCTTCGGCGCGGGCCGCGTCCTCGGCGATTTCGTCGTTCGTCGGCAGCTTCGCGGCCGTGCCCTGTTTGGCCAGTTCCAGGTTGTGCAGGTGCGTACCGACGACGTTGATCTGCTTGCTCAGCACGCCCATGAGCTGCTGGCGGCGTTCCATGTCCTTTCGGATCTGCACGAGGCTGCTGGTGATCCGCCGGCGGGCGACGGGGTTCGTGTCCGTCTTGAACTGCTCGCGCAGCTCGCGGTCCTGGGCTTCGAGCGCCGCGATCTCATCCTGCATCTGGTGGGACTGCTGGCCGAGGGCGGCTTTACGCTCCGACAGCACGGCGATCTTCTGTTCGTCGCTGTCGCCGCGGCCCAGGAGACGTTTGATTTTCTGAAAGATCGGCATGTCATCTCCGGCACTGGCGGCCGTGGTGCTGGCGGTACGGAACAGCAGCATCCGGCCGTCCACGCGTTTGGCCGCCAGGTTCGGCTGCGTCCTGGCGAAGTCGCGGAAGGCCTCTTCGACGTCGGGCAGGCTCAGCCCGACGTCTGCACTGATCTTATCCGCCGAGACGCCCGACCCAAGCATCTGCATTTTTGCCCCCTCGATCGCCGCGATGATCCGCTGCTGCTTCTCTTCCTGCCCCTCGGGGTCCAGGGCGTCCAGCAGGGCCTTCACCTCCGGCGGGCCGGTCACGCGCCACACGCCGGTTTCGCTCTCCAGGCCCACCTTCGGGTCGGGCTCCACCAGCACCACGGTGCGGGAGGCGGTCCGCCCGGCCACGTCCCGGGCACCGGGGGCGAAGCCCGCCGTCGAGAGCAGCACCGCCGTCTGCGGCACGTCCTTCTGCGGCTCACCCAGTGCCGCCAGCGCCTGGCGGACCTGCGTCGGCGTCAGGGGTTCGGGCCCCCGGCCGAGGATCAGCGACTTCGTCGGCACCAGCGACACCACCTGCACCGTGCCGACCGCCCGGCTGAAGATCAGCCACCGCCGGCCCATCAGCGTCACCTCCAGCTTGCGCGCCACCGGCATGCGGGACTGCAGGTCGCGGTCGGGGCGGTTCAGCTCGGCCAGCGTCTGCTTGAGCTTGTCGGCCTGGTCGGTGTCGACCACCTGCTGCCCGAACCGCCCGGCCGGCCGACGGCCCTCGCGCGTGTCCACCACCAGCGCAGGGTCCGACAGCAGCCGCTTCACGTGCTCCACGAGCTGCTGCTCGCGGGTCTTGTGCCAGAGGGGGTCGTTCACGTTGTCGGGCGATTCACTCACGCCTGCTCCTGTGCGTCCGTGCGGTCTGCAAAAGACGTCCCGGGCCGGTTCCGGCCTGGTCGATGCACAACGGCAAGCGCCACGCCCGTCGCCAGCAGCGCCGCCCAGCCGAGCACCGAAAAAACCAGGTACATCACAGCCACACGCAAAGCTTAACTGCTGAAGAGGGACCTTGCACCGAGAAGAACGGTACCGCCGCGGCGTTGCCGGATCAGACACGCGGCAAGTCCGACGGCGGGCCATTGGGGGCATGTGCGGCTGCGGCTATACTCCCGCCCATGATGGACCCCGTCGAACACCTGAAAAAGAGCATCCGCGACATTCCGGACTTCCCCAAGCCGGGTGTTCTGTTCCGCGACATCAGCCCGCTGCTTACCGACCCGGCGGCACTGGCGCTCTCGATCGAGCTGCTGGCCAACCCTTACCGCGGCAAGCACGTGGACCTGATCGTCGGTGCCGAGAGCCGGGGGTTCATCTTCGGCACCGCGGTGGCATGCAGCGTCTCGGCTGGGTTCGGGCTGATTCGCAAGCCGGGCAAGCTGCCGTTCAAACGCGTCAGCATCGCCTACGACCTCGAATACGGCTCGAACACCCTCGAAATCCACGAGGATCAGGTGAAGCCGGGGCAGCGGGTCGTCATCGTCGATGACGTCCTGGCCACCGGCGGCACGATGAAGGCGAGCGTCGACCTGGTGCGGAAGCTCGGCGGCGACGTCGTGGGCGTGGCCGTGCTGATCGAGCTGGAAGCACTCGACGGCCGACGCCAGCTGCCGGGGCTGGAGGTCCACTCGGTGCTCCGCTACACGTAACCGGGCCCGGTCGAGGCGGTTGCTGTTTTGCTCACTCAGGCGGGTACATCTCGACGAGTTTCTCGGCCAACTCACGGACGTTTCGGGCCAGTTCCGCCGGGGCGAGCACGCGGCAGCTGGGGCCGTGGCTCATCACCCACCAGACGATCTCGCCGAGCCCGTCCACGTCACACTCGAAGGTCAGTGAGCCGTCGTCGTGGTGGGTTAGCTTCTGCGTGTGGTGCCAGCGGGTGTCGGCGACGTTCTCTGCGAAGCCCGGCTCGAACCGCAGCCGCACGGCGTAGCGGCGTTCCCCGCGGATCATCCGCCAGGCATTGCCCAGGAACTTGTCCATCGAGAAATCCTCAGGCATCTCGAAGGTGGTGTCCGTCAACCCGCACGACGTGAATCGGCCAAGCTTCAGGCAGCGGACGTCGTTCCGCCCGACATGGTGCCCCACCGCGTACCAGGCTCGTTGACCGTAAAAGAGGCGGTACGGCTCGAAAAGGAACGTCTCGTTCTGGCGGATGTCGTCGTTCAGGCGGGCGTCAATGGAGTGGTAACCGCACTTGAGCACACGCCGGCCGCGGATCGCTTCCCGCACCGTTTCATACGTGTCGCTGAGCCCGTCGACGTCCGGCTGACTCGCGGCCAACTGGATCTCGATCGCCTGGTTCAACTCTCCTACCTCCGACCGGAGGTTCGGCGGCAACTGGGAGAACACCTTCTCCACCGCACGAAGGGCCGGCTGCATCAGCGGAACCTGCCCGCCGGCTACGCTCTCGGCCAGCAGGACCAACGCCAGGGACTCATCGACCGTCAACTGCACCGGCGGCATGAACACGTCGCCCAGCAGGCGGTACCCGCCGGCCTCGGCGTCGAAAACGCTGTGGACCCCGGCCTCCTCCAACGCCCGCAGGTCGCGGTAGATGCTCCGCTCGGACGTGTTGCAACGCTCGGCCAGGCGCTTGGGATTCCAGTCCGGCCCCGACTTGATCAGCAACATCACCCGAAGCAGCCTGTGAACCCTTGAATAGTCTGACACAGCGTCCCCTGTCTGTTACACGTGCCTGGCACACGTCCCTTGTGAAATGTCCGCCGGATGAGCCGTACGCCAATCGACTCACACAGACGCAATATTCGGCACAGGAGTTTAACAGAAGACCCCGCCGACCCATAGCCGACGGGGCCTGCCCCCTGTTGTTTCACGCGCCTCGCCAATCGCCACCGATTGTTCTAACGCGGCGGATATGTAACAAAGCCCTCTGACAACCTAATGTCAGTGGCTTCTTCACCCGCTCGAATTTTCTGCAGAGACCGGCCTGAGCCCCCTCTACAACGCCGGAACAACCCCTCAAAAACCCGCCCTTCCGCGCCTACGCGGCCGCCTGTGGCAAACACGACCGCGCGCATCGGTTCGGCTCCGCTCGGCTCGGCTCCGCTCAGCCTCGGGCGATCAGAAGATCGGCAGCGGCTTGTACGCGCCCTTGAGCACGTCCGCGGCGGAGCAGTTGAGCCAACCCTCCAGCACACTCGCGTAGACGCTGCGGAAGTCGGTGGTGAATTTCAGGTCGTCGGCGTCCAGGTCGGTGAGGCTCGGCGGCGTGCCGTACTGGCCGCCCTTGACGCCCGCGCCGGCCACGAACATCGGCCCGGCCGCGCCGTGGTCGGTGCCGTTGCTCCCGTTGGGCTTCACCCGCCGCCCGAACTCGCTGAAGCACATGACCGTGACCTTGCTGCCCAGCTTCTTGGCCTCCAGGTCCTTGAGGAACGCGGTGACCGCCCCGGAGACCTGCCCCAGCAGGTTGGCGTGCTGGTTGGCCTGGTCGCGGTGGGTGTCGAACCCGCCGATTTCCACATAGAAGAGCCGCGTGCCGAACCCCCCGGCGATGATTTGAGCGACGGTCTTGAGGCGGTCCCCCAGGCCGCGGGGGTACTCGGCGTCGGGCGTGTAGCCGTCGGTGAGCTTCTGCATTTCCTCGGCGGAGATGATGGCGTTGGTTGCCTGTCGGGAGAGGAACGCATGGGCCGGGGAGGCTTCGCTCATCGCGTTCAGCTCTTCGATGAGGCTCTTTTCGAGGGCCTTGTCGTAGCCGTTCTCCAGTTGGATGCCAAAGTCACTGATGTTGCGGAGGCTGGGCACGGGTGCTTCGTCGTTGACCAGGGCCTGGGGCAGTTGGTTGCCGACGTTGATGGCCCGGAGGGCGTCGTGGGTGGTGCCGCGGGAGAGGTGGTCCAGCAGGTGGCCGAGCCAGCCGCCGGCCGTGCCGCCGGAGGGGTCTGCGGTGTGCCAGATGTGCATCGACTCGAAGTGGCTTCGGTTGGGCTTGGGGTAGCCGCAGCCGTGGATTACGGCCAGCTTGCCCTCATCCCAGAGGCCCTTGAAGCCGGTCATGCTCGGGTGAAGGCCGAAGGCCTGGTCGGCGTGGTAGCCGTCGAGCCGCAGCAGCTTGTCCTCACTGATGCGCAGCCCGCCACGTGCCTTGGCGTAGACGTCGCTGCCGAACGGGACGAGGGTGTTCAGCCCGTCGTTGCCGCCGGAAAGCTGCAGGACGACGAGGATGTTGTCGTCGGGCACCTGCGTCCCGGCGTTCTTCCCGGCGTGTGCGAACTTCGGCACGAACAACGGCACGGCCGAGCCGAGGCTGATGACGGGCAATGCCCCCAGCCCTATCTTGAGAAACTCGCGACGTGACGTGGGACGGTTTGTGGGACGGTTGGTGGGACGGGGCATTGGGAGCTCCTTGCGGCGGGGTGGTTGCTGAGGAGGAGGTTGGAATGAGAAATGAGTAATCAATAATGAGTAAAAGAGATTGGACTTGGTAGCCGTTCGGACACGCGTCACATCAACCGGCCGCCTGTTACTTCTTACTGATTACTGATTACTCATTACTTATAAGCATCAACTCACGCCAACTGATAATCCGGCAGCGCCGTCATCAGGTGAATGACGCCGCGGACTTTGTTGTTGATGCCGTTGCCGTCGGGCTTGAACGGTGCCGGTTCGTTCTTTTCGTTGCGGTTCATGTAATCGACGAGTTTGCTGCGTGCGTCCGGGCGGATCTCGCCGTCCAGCAGCAGGGCCGCGTAGTGGTCCACCACGTCCTCGGCCGTCTTGAGTTTCGCGTCGCGGATGAGCTGGTGCAGGCGTTCGCCCTTCACGTAGTAGTTGCCACGTTGCCGGCTGACTTCCAGGCCGAAGTTGAACCGCACCAGCACGGTGTTCGCGTTGATCCACGCCTCGCCGCCGTCCCAGCCGGAGACGTCCGGCGGGTTGAGCAGGTCCTGGCCCATCTTCTCGAGCTGCTCCCGGCAGAAGCGCGCCTGCACCCGCCCGCCGAGGGCCTTCACGCTGCCAAGGACCAGCTCCGCCGGCATCTTGATCCGGCTGCGGTAGGCAAACGCGCTGTAGAACAGGTTGCTACTGACCATCTCGCGCAGCACCGGCCCGATGTGCCAGTTGTGGTGCTTCAGTCGCGCTGCGTAGTGCGTCACAGCCTCGGCCGGCGGCTCGGGGTGGACGAACTCCCGCAGCAGCTTGGCCGCGATGAACCGCGGTGCCGCCGGCTGGGCCAGCAGCACGTCGACGACCGTCTCGGCGTCGAACGCGCCGCGCATGCCGTGGACGTGCTTCTCGCCGTCGTCGAAGCGGTTCTTGTCGAAGTAGCTTTCATCCCGCCCGGCCCGCCAGCCGGTGAAGCAGCGGCTCAGCTCCTTCACGTCGTCCTCGGTGTAGCTGCCGGTGCCCAGGGAGAAGAGCTCCATCACCTCGCGGGCGTAGTTTTCGTTGGGGGCGTTCTTGTGGCTGCCGTGGCCGTCGAGCCAGACGAGCATCGCCGGGTCTTTGCCGATCTCGATGAGCAGTTCGCGGAAGCTGCCCATGCCCAACCTGCGGAACAGGCGGATTTGAAGGTGCATCCGCTCCCCGCCGACCTTGGTGTGACTTGTGGCGAAGTGGTTGTGCCAGAAGAGGGCCATCCGCTCCTGCAGCGGCTTGCCGAAGAGCATGCGGTGGACCCACCACTCCTGCACCTGCCGCGTGTCGCCGAAGTTGATGAACCCGACGAGCGAATCGGCCTGCTGCTTCAGTGCGTCGTCGGCGGGGTCGAAGTCGAAGAGGGCGTCGAGGGTTTTGGCGGGCCCGGCCTGCTCGGCGGCGTCGAGTTCGGCCTCGGTGGCACCCAGGCAAAGGCGGCGGAGCAGATGCCCGGCCCACTTCCGGCCGAACGGCTCGGCCTTGGTGGGTGACCACGCCGCGAACGGTTCAGACGGCAAGGCCGACTGCGTCGATTTTTTCATGCACACCTCCGAGGCGAGGCCGGTCCGTCGGCCGACGCCCCTCATGTCTTAACTTCCCCCGCCCTGCGTGCAACCTAAAAACCACGAAACCGCCCGGCGTGCGTATCATCCGCCAAACCGTGCCGACCCCCACGCGACAAGCAGACCACACCCAGGCAGCGCCCGCAGCCGACGCGACCGCCGCAGCCGACTGCCCCGCCGGCCTGCGCGGTGCGTCCGCCCAGCACCACCCGGCCCCACGCGCCCCGGCCCTTGAGCTTCTTTCCGTCCGCAAGACCTTCCCCGGCGGGCTGGACGCCGTCGTGCCGACCGACCTGGCCGTGCCACACGGGCAGTTCCTGGCCCTCCTGGGCCCCTCCGGCTGCGGCAAGACCACCCTCCTGCGCATCCTCGCCGGGCTCGAAGCACCCACTGCCGGCGTCGTTCGCCGGAACGCCGGCCGGGTCAGCTTCGTCTTTCAGGACAGCCACCTGCTGCCATGGCGGACGGTCCTGCGGAACGTCACCCTCCCGCTGGAACTCGCCGGCAACCGCGAAGGCCGCCGCGAAGGCAACCGCGACGGGAGGGCCGGGCACGCACAACTCGCCCGGGAGCAGCTTGCCGCTGTCGGCCTGGCGGACTTTGCCCACCGCCACCCGGCCGAGCTTTCCGGCGGCATGCGCATGCGCGTGAGCCTGGCCCGGGCCCTCGTCACCCGCCCCGACTGCCTCCTGCTTGACGAGCCCTTCGCCGCCCTCGACGAAATCACCCGGCAGGAACTCGATGAGATGCTCCGCGACCTTTGGGAAGCCCGCTGCATGACCGTCGTCTTCGTCACCCACTCCATTGCCGAGGCGACATTCCTGGCGGAACGCGCCCTGGTCCTCTCCGCCCGCCCGGGCCGGGTGCTGCTGGACCACACGCTCGACCTGCCCGCCGACCGCGACGCAGAGTTGCGCGCCTCCGCCGCGTTCGCCCGGGAGTCGGGCGTGCTGTTTCACGCCTTGCGGGGTGGGGCATGAGCCGGCGGCTGCTGCGGAACGTCTGGCCCCCGGCGGTGCTGCTCCTTGGAGCCGTGGCCGCCATCGAGGCCCTCGTACAGCTCGACGTGCTGCCCGGGCAGCTTGTGCCGGCACCCTCGGCGGTGCTGCACGTGCTGTTCGTGGACCTGGTCCGTCAGCGGCTGCACACGGCGGTCCTGGAGACGGCCCTGGCCGCGGCCGGGGGGCTGGCGCTCTCCACGGTCATCGGCCTGGCAACGGGCATGCTGGTGGCCGGGAGCGACTTGGCCCGCCGCGCCCTCTACCCGTACGTGGTGGTGCTGCAGACGCTGCCGATCATCGCGATCGCGCCGCTGCTGGCGATCTGGGTGGGGTACGACCTGCGGTCGATCGTGCTGACGGCCTGCCTGGCGAGCCTGTTCCCGGTGGTGGCCGCCTCGGTGGCAGGGCTCCGCTCGACCGACCCGGCGTTGCTGGACCTGTTCCGGCTGCACCAGGCGGGGTTCGTGGCGACGCTCTGGAAGCTGCGGCTGCCCGGGGCGCTGCCGCAGATTTTCACGGGTTTACGCGTTGCGGCGGGGCTGTCGGTGATCGGGGCGATTGTGGGGGAGTTCGTGCTGGCCGGGGGGCTCGGCCGGCGGATCATCGCGGCGGTCTCGGCGGGGAACGAGGCGGTGGTGTTCGCGGCAGTGATCCTGGCGAGCGGACTGGGGGTGATGTTCTTCGGGCTGATCAACCTGGCGGCGTGGCTGACGCTGAGGCGGTGGTATGCCGGGGAGCGGTGACGGCGCGTAGCGAAAGGCTTGGCCGGGCGGCGTAAGGGCAGGGTCGGCGTTTAGGCGTCCACGGGTTCGATGACGGCCCGCATGCTGCCGGCACACCGGGCGATGCGCTTGTCGTTGCCGAAAGCGTGGATCTGGCCCTGCTTCAGCTCGGCCAGTTCGCGGTGGCCTGTGAAGACGATGGTTCTTCCGGCCTTGTCGACTTCACGTGCCTTCTGGTACCCCATCTGCTGGTTGAAGCCGAAGATCGAGGCGAGCATCTCGATAACGTACTGGTATGTGTGGTCGTTGTCGTCGAGCAGAATGACGTTAAACCTGGGAAGATTCTTCCGTTTTTCCTGCTTGCTCACGTCGGGTCGGACGGCCGGCGTCGGCTTTGCACCGGCGGGCTCGATCTCGGACTTTTCGCTAACCGATGCCTCAGACATGACTTGTCCCCCGGGACTTGAAAAGTGTCGGCGACTGGTTGAAGAACCTCACCAGACCGTCGGGCGGTTCGCAACCGAATTCCGGCCTTGGTGGCATTAAAAATGCGCTTAGCCAGTTATCTTCTCTCTCACGCGCCGAACGTATTCACGCCCGGCAAGATGTGAACGACCGAGGACGCCCTGCTTCGACCCAACCCCAGCTATCTTCCGATCTCACCGGCAACACGCCGGCGTCTCTCGGACGCCGCCGTCATTGCCAGCTTCCCGCTGGCTTTGGGCATGGCTTTCTCGCTCGTCGCCGCAGGCTACCAGTTCGGCCGGGGAAATCATCACGTCTACTTGCTCGACGCCTTCCGACGCAACGACCCGACGCTCTTCGCCAACGACTGGTACGTCACCCAGACCCTTCAATACCACGGCGTCTTCAACCGCGTCGCAGAGGGCCTTATCGACCTGGGCATGCTCCAGGCCGGCTTCTTCGCCTTCTTCCTGGCATTGGTCGCCTTCCTTCACGTCGGCTGGTACTGGCTGGTGCGGCAGTTGGGGGGCAACTCGGCGGTATACCTGCTCTCGGCGGTCATCTTCCACATCTTCGCCGCCGGGACCGTGCCGGGGCTCTACCACTTCCTGCAGGACAGCAGCTTCCTGCCCTCCAATGTCGCCGCGGTGGCCATGCTCTGGGCGATCGTCCTGTGGAATGCCCGCTTCCCCGTCCTCTGCGGGCTGCTGCTGGGGCTCGCAGGGCTGTGGCACCTGAACTACGCCGTCGTGAGCGTCGGCCTGTGGGTGGTGCTCGTCGGCTGTTACGCGTTCCTGCCGGGACAGATGCCGATCTTCCGAGGCCGGCCGGGCTCCGCCACGCCGCCGCCGACCTCCCTCGGCCGCCTCGCCGACCGCCGCCTCGTCCTGGGCACCCTCCTGGCCACCGTACCCAGCCTCGTGAACATCGCCCTGGCTCTGCAGGTGAAACTCGCCAACACCGGCACCATGCCCCACGCGGAGTTCGTCAACCTCTACGCCCGCCTGCGTCACGGCCACCACTACGACCCCCTCGCCCTGCCGACCGTCCTCTGGGTCATCTTCCTCCTGCCCCTGCCGACGACCTGGCTCGCATGGTACATCTCCCGCCCGGCCGGCACGCACGTCTTCGCCCGGCGGGAGGCGGCCAAGGTCTTCCTCTACTTCGGCGTGCTGCTGGCGGTCTCCTTCGTCTTCGCGGGCGTCTGGTTCGTCTCCGAGGCCCTCATCCAGATGAGCATGTGGCGGTTCGCCGTCTTCGTGAAGCTGCTCAGTTGCATCGCGACGGCATGGCTGCTGCTGGCCTGGCGGCCTTGGCTCCGCCGGGCGACCCTCGCGGGCCTCGCCGTGCTTGCCGTCGTTGTCACCGTCGGTGCCGCGACGCTTCACATGCCCCGGGCCGGGCCCTTCATTCCCGAGGCCGCGTCGGACTACGTCACCCGGATTCGCCCGGCGATCTGGCTGGGTGTGGCACTGCTGACGGCCTCGGCGCTCTGGCTGAACCTGGCGCCGCGGCTAGCGCGTCGAAGGCAACGCCGGCTGGCTTTCGGGGGCGTGGCGGCCGTCGGGCTCTTCCTGGCCGCCTTCGCCACCAACCCCGAGGGCATGACCACCCCGCCGCCGAACAGCCCCGAGATGATCGCCCTGGGCGACTTCGCCCGCGACAACACCCCACGCGACGCCCTGTTCCTGACCCCGCCGGACGACGCCAGCTTCCGCCTGCTGGCCCGACGTGCGACCGTCATCACGTTCAAGAGCGTCCCGCAACTCAACGGCGAACTGCCCGCCTGGCGAGACCGACTGCAGGACGTGCTGGGCCTCTCGGACCTGATGCAACTGCCCCGGCCCTACGAACTGACCCTCCCGGCCATCGCCCGGCGGTACGACAGCCTCCCGGCCGAGCACCTGCTGGACGTGGCCGAGCAGTACGACGCCCGCTACCTCGTCACGCGTGTGCCGCTCAATTCGCCGCAGCTCCAGCTGGCGTGGACCGCTTCAAGCCGACGGCTCTATTTGTATGATCGCACGGACCGGGACCGCCCGGGCGTCGCAGCCGCGAAGTAGCGGCCACCGCCGACCCGTACGCCCGTACAGCCTCCTCCAACACGCACGAGCCGCCCGCCATGATCATCACAACACACGCTTTCGCCCGTGCCGGCCTTGTCGGCAACCCGTCCGACGGCTACTTCGGCAAGACCGTCAGCTTCTCGATCCGAAACTTCCGCGCCACCGTCCGCCTGTGGGAATCCCCAACGTTCGAGATCCTCCCCAACGACAGCGATGTCGTCCGCTTCGACTCCATGAAACACTTCCTCCGCGAGCAGAAGCTCATGGGCTACTACGGCGGCATGCGACTCGTCCGGGCGGCCGTCGCACGCTTCTACCGCTACTGCGAAGAGCAGTCGCTGCCCCTTAAACCGGGCAATTTCACCATAAGCTACGAGTCGACCATCCCACGCCTCGTGGGCATGTCCGGCAGCTCGGCCATTGTCATCGCCACACTGCGGGCTCTGTGCGCATACCACGGCGTCGAGCTGCCCAAGCACTACTTCCCGACCGTCGCCCTGCAGGTGGAGACCCAGGAACTGGGTATCGCCGCCGGCCTGCAGGACCGCGTGGCACAGGTCTATGAAAACCTCGTGTACATGGATTTTGAACGCAGCCAGGTCGAAGGCAAAGGGTACGGCCACTACGAGTACATCAAGCCGGCCGGGCGACTCCCGGTGTACGTGGCCTACGACCCGCAACGCGCCGAGATCAGTGGCGTGCCGCACGCCAACCTGCGTGCCCGCTGGGAGTCGGGCGAGAAGAAAGTCGTCGACGCGATGCAGACCTTCGCCGGCTACGCCGCCTCGGCCCGAAAGGCCATCGAAACCGGCGACTGGGACACGCTTCACAAAGTATGCGACCAGAACTTCGACCTCCGCCTGACCATCATGGACGTCGCCCCGGAAAACAAACGCATGGTCGAAACCGCCCGCAGCGTCGGCGCGAGTGCGAAATTCGCCGGCAGCGGCGGTGCAATAGTCGGCACCTACCGCGACGGACACCAATACCAGAAACTCAGCGACAAACTCGCCACCATCGGCTGCACGACGCTTCGGCCGATGATCTTCGAAGACTAAGGAGAGGCACGAAGGCACGAAGGCACGAAGGCACGAAGGTGCCTGCCGAGGGGCGTTCCCTCCGTGCCTTCGCGCCTTCGTGCCTTCGTGCATATGCCCATATTCAAAGCCCTTGTTCCCGCCGCCGGTTTTGGTACGCGTATGTTGCCTGCTGCCAAGGCCGTTCCCAAGGAGATGTTGCCGATTCTTAATCGGCCTACCATTCAATACGTCCTTGAGGAGGCCGTCGCCGCCGGGATTGACGACGTCTGCATGGTCGTCTCGGCCGACAAAAAGGCCATCGAGGACCACTTCGACCACATGGGCGACCTCGAACGCCGCCTGGCCGACAAGGGGCGACTCGACTACCTCGCCAGCGTCTTTGACGTCATGAGCAAGTCGCAGGTCTTCTCCGTCCGCCAGCGCGAGCAACTCGGCCTGGGCCATGCGGTTTTGCAGGGCAAACGCCACGTCGGCGACGAGCCGTTCCTCTGCATGCTCGGCGACACCATTTTCTCCGGCGGCGAAAAGTCTCCGGCGCAGCAACTCATCGAGGCCCAGCATGCCTACGGCGGCAGTGTCATAGGGCTGGAGAAGGTCCCGGCCGAGAAGGTCAGCCGGTACGGCGTCGCCGGCGGCAGCATGGTCGCCGAGGGCGTCATGAAGATCGAAACCTTCGTCGAAAAGCCCGACCCGGCCGACGCGCCCAGTGACCTGGCCATCGCCGCTCGTTATGCCCTCTCCCCCACCATCTTCCCGCTGCTGGAGGAGACCCGCCCGGGCAAAGGCGGCGAGATTCAACTCACCGACGCCCTGCTGGAACTCTGCCGTCGCGAGCCGGTCCACGGCGTGGTGCTGCAAAGCCGCCGGCACGACATCGGCAACCCGCTGGACTGGCTCAAAACCAACCTCTACCTGGCCAGCCAGGACCCGGAACTTAAGAACGCGCTGACACCGCTCGTGCGGGAGCTCTTCGCCTGAGCCGGGCACCGCCTTACTTGACGAGTGCGGCGAGTTTTATGGTGCCGGCACGCTGTCATAGATCAGCACGCGTCTCCAGAAGGGCTTGAACTGCTCGACGAACCGCCGATGGGCCTGGTCTTGCGGAGACTGGTAAGCCTCGTGCGCTGTGGCGTCATGGAAGGTGACCACACATTGATAGTCGTAGTTGTTATCAACGATGTGCCGCGACGTGCCGGCCGGGATGCCCACTCACACCTGAGCCACTTCGGGGCTCTGCCCCAGCGACCGCAGCCCGCCGACAAACGCGGCACGTTGGTCGGCCGTCAGGTCGGCCCGCAGCCAGAAGTACACGGCATGAAGGAACCCCGGCTCGGCGGCCCCAGAACCGTTGGTAAGTACCACAGGACCTACAGCCCGCGTGGCGGCCCTGGCCTGCAGCACACTCAGCCATGACCCCATGCCGATTGCCACCATGACGCTCATGAGTACTCGTGACATCACGCGCCTCTCATTAGAGCGGTTCAAATCAGCTTCCAGCATATCAGTGTGAGTTGTCACTCGCCTTCGGCACACCCGCGGGGGATGAACAGGTGGCCGGCGGAAAAGCGTGTGACAGACAGCGGGCATGGGCCAAAACGCCGATTTGCCGGAACGCCGGGCAAATCAACATTGCTCGCACAGGCCAAACGCCTCCTTCCTCGCCCCGAAGGGGCGGCGGGTTTTAGAGCGCAACCCCTGGAAGGTGCGGAACGAAAAATAAAAGCCCCGGAGGGTCGGCAGAAGCCTCGGCCGGTCCTGTCGCACCTCCGAGGCTTTGTGTGGGGCGGGCCGGCCACCAGGGGTTCCGCTCGCCGCGGCTCGCTCCACCCCTGGCTACAACCCGTCACCCCTTCGCGGTGAAGACGAGGCACTTGGGCAGATACAAGTCGGAGATGCTCAGGACATTGATCGCAGTGAGTCGAACGATCTCCACGCTTGAACAAGACTCAGCGTATTCCCTCGCGACAAACGCGTTGCCGCGGCATGGCGTCAAAGTCCAGGAAACGCAAGCTGACTATGTCGTCTCGGGAGGTCCTTCGACTCGCTGCGCTCGGCCGGTATGACATCCTGGAGATCGAGTGTATCCGGTTCAGGTCTCGAGGAACTGTAGCCGGCGGGAGAACTGATGTGAAACCTATTGAGTATTAACTTGCCTCCATGAACGTGTCGCTATAACGTGCGCCGGTCGGTCGGTTCCGTGTTGGAGTGATACGGTTTTATCAAGGGGGTCTTGTGCTTCACCTGCTTCGTAGCGGCCTGGTTGTTCTTCTTGCAGTCGTCTCGACCTCATGCACGGCCGGCAGCCGGAAGGCGACAACGGCCGAGGTGGCTGCACCGGTCTATCAGCCGCACGCCGCGCTTCGGGAGGCCGACATGATTGTCGGCGGCTCCGGGACGATGGCCCGGTTCGTCGAGCCGATTATTCTCGACTTCCAACGCGCGCAACCTGGCGTCTCGGGCCGGTTCACCAACACGGGCAGCGGTTCGGTTCCGGAGGACCTGGGGGCCGGCTACAACATCGGCCTGATGAGCCGCCAGATGACCGACGCCGAGAAACGCCGAGTCGAGGGGCGCACGGGGGTTAAGCCGACAGAGCTGGTCGTCGCCCATGACGCGATCCTCGTACTCGTGAACGAAACAAACCCGCTGCCGGGAATCACCATAGGCGAACTTGAGGCGATCTACGGCACGGAGCGTCGCCACGGTTTCGAAGGCGACGTGATGACCTGGGGCGACCTGGGCGTAACCGGCCCGCTTGCCGGCGAGACGATTGTGCCTTGGGGCATTCTCAGCGAGGGCCACGGTACCGTCGAGAGCTTCCGGCAGTTGGCGTTGGCGAACGGGCCGCTCAACCGCGACATCAACGCCTGGCGTCACCCGCAGACGGAGTTCGGCTCGACGGTGGCGCGCAACCCCAGTGCCGTCAGCTACAACATGTACCACCCGATCGTCTCCGGAAGCCGCGCGTTGCCTGTGGCCAGGCAGCGCGGCGGGCCGTTCGTTGCCGCCGACGACGAAACCATCGCCGACGGCAGCTACCCACTGACCCGGCCGCTGTACGTCTACCTGCATCTAGACCCGGCCGACCCGGACGCAGTGACGTTGCAGTTCGGCAGGTACCTTCTCAGCCGCGAGGGGCAGGTTCTCGTTCGGCCGCATGCGGCCGTGCCCATTTCCGGGGAGATGGCACAAACACAGATGCGAATTCTGGATGAGGCTGCCAATCAGCCGGTGAGGATCGCACGATGACCGAGACGGGTTGACCCCCAATCGCGATGCAAGCCGCTATCGCCCGCGCCGGCACGGCGGCGGCCCGGCGGGGGCCCGGCGGGGGCCCGGAGGCCGCTTTTTGAAAGCCGCCGACGCCACGTGCGGGTAGACTCACCATCATGCCGCCGACGACCCTGCCCCAGGAACCGCAGCACCCCGACGAGGCCGCTGCCCGGCCCGAGCCGATGCTCGACCATTCCGGCGGCAACCACGCGGGAGACGACCACGGCGGCGGAGACGGCAACAGCGGGGACGGCAACAGCGGGGACGGCAACGGGGGTGACGGTAATGGGGGTGACGGCAATGGGGGGCTTGGCGGGCACGGCAACCCTGGCCCGGGGCGGGGGTGGGTCACCGTAGCCACGTTCTGGTCCGGCGTCGAGGCCCACCTGGCACGACTCAAGCTCGAGGACGCGCAGGTGCCCTGCGTTCTGGCGGACGAGCACCTCTCGGCGACGCACTGCTTCGTGCTGGCGACCGGCGGCGTGAAGCTGCAGGTGCCGGCGGAGTTGGCCAGGCTCGCCCGCGAGGTGCTTGACGCCGGTCGACGCAACGGGGCCTTGGCCGGGGCAGACGAAGGTGACGGGCACGAACCCGGCGGCATGGGGGCGACGCCCGCGGAGCTGCCGGCGGTGATGCTGCGTCGGCCGACCGTGATCGGGCACTTCCGCGACGAGGTGGAGGCGACGATGTCGGCTGCCGTTCTCGAGGAGCAGGGGATCGCCTGCGAGGTGCTGATGCCGCCTCGGCGCGGGTTGATGTCGCGCAGGCCGATCGTCCTCCAGGTGGCCGGCCCGGACGTGGACGAGGCCCGGTCGCTGCTGGCGGATACGCCGGCCAAGGCCGCCCTGCTCGCCGCCGCCGCCGAGGGGGACACAGGCCGGGGCCACCTGAACGATGATCTGGACGACGACAGCGACGTCTCGCTCATCTGCCCGCGGTGCCTGAGTCTGCAGGTGCGCCGGCTGCAGTGGGTCGTGCCGCTGCTGGTGGGCGTGCTGCTGATCACGGCGGTGCTGGCCGCGGGCAAGCTGGGCCTGCTGGCGCTGGGTATTGCGGTGGTCGGCTGGACGATCGCATTGCTCGTCCGCCCGGCAAACCGCTGCCTGGACTGCGGCCACCGTTGGCGCGACGACTGACCTGCGTCGACTACCCCCTGAGGAAATTCGCAAGCAGCGTCTCGCCGCGTTCCGTCAGGAAGCTTTCGGGGTGAAACTGTACGCCCTCCAATGGCCAGGTCTTGTGGCGGACGCCCATGATCTCTTCTGCGTCGGTCCAGGCTGTCACCTCGAAGTCGCTGCTGAGCGTGCCGGGGCGGATGATGAGGCTGTGATAGCGCGTGGCGGTGAACGGGTTGGGCATGCCGGCGTAGAGGGTCTTGCCGTCGTGGCGGATCTGGTCGGTCTTGCCGTGCATGAGCTTCCCGGCCCGCTCCACCACGCCGCCGTGCGCAAAGCCGATGCACTGGTGCCCGAGGCACACCCCCAGCGTCGGGATCTTCGGGCCGAAGTGCATGATCATCTCGTTGGAAACGCCCCCCTCCCGCGGCGTGCAAGGGCCCGGCGAGATGACCAGGTGCGTGGGGCGCATCGCCTCGGCCTCCTCCACGGTGATCTTGTCGTTCCGCACGACGCGGGTGTCCAGCTCGTGCCCGAGGGACCGCGCGGCCGTGCCGAGCACGTGCACCAGGTTGTAGGTGAAGCTGTCGTAGTTATCGATGAGCAGGAGCATGGTGTTCGGGATGATACGCGAAGGGGCAACGGCGTACGTCAGTGCTTCAGGTCAGTGCCGATCCTCAGTGCCGCCGCCAGCTGGCGATGACGAGCCGCAGCACGCCCAGCGCGAGTGCGAGCACAAACCCGACGCCCGCCGCGATGCTGAGCCAGCCGTTGATGCGGTCGACACTGTCGGCCAGCACCAGCAGCGCGCTGCCGATGACCAGCGCCGCGACGGTGACGCTGAAGCTGATGTTGATGCCGGTGCGGTTGATCTCGTCCTCGAGGTCCTTCAGGCCGGAGTGTTCGAGGGTGAGCGAGAGGCGCTTCCGGCGGACGGCCTCCAGCAGTTGCCGCAGGTCGCGCGGGAGGGCCTCGGCGAGCATGGCGTACCCTTTGAAGCTGCCCAGCGCCCGCCTGCGGACGGCCCGCCAGCTGTACTCGCGCCGGATCAGCCGCTCGAGGTACGGGCGGACGTGCTGAACGAAATCGAACTCCGGCGCGACGGCCTCGCCGACGCCTTCGATCGTGGTGATGGCCTTGATGAGGTAGACCAGGTCCGCCGGGCATTTCAGGTTGTACTTGCGGAGCAGTTCGAAAAAGTCGTTGAGCAGCCGGCCCATCTGCAGCTGGCTGAGGCTGGTGATCTTGAAGCGGTCGATGAACCGCCAGACGTCGGCTCGGAGGCGGCGGTCCTCCTTGATGCTCGGGTCCATGCCGCCGAGGGTCGCGGCGACGTCCAGCACGCGGTCCAGGTCCTGCTCAATGACGCCCTGCACGAGCATCGCCAGCAGGGTCTTGGTCTCCGGGTCGATTCGGCCGGTCATGCCGCAGTCGATGAAGCAGACCGTCTGGTCCTCCAGAACAAAGATGTTCCCCGGGTGCGGGTCGGCGTGGAAGAAGCCGATGTCCAGGCACTGCCGGAAGACGGCGTCGGCGGCGTGACGCACAAGCCGCAGCCGCTGGCTGGCGGTGAACGTGTCGGCGGTGCGGCGGGTGAGCAGCACGCCGTCGATGTACTCCATCGCCAGCACGCTTCGGTTGGTGACCTCGCGGTAGACGATCGGGAACTTGATGTGCGGATCGTCGGCGAAGTCGAGGCGCATGCGTTCGGTGTTGCCGGCCTCGTTGAGCAGATCGGTCTCGCGCTCGAGTTCGGTGGAGAACTGCTCGACAACCTCGCGTGGGCTGTAGCCGCGGTTTTCCAGGCGTTTTTCCATCAAGGCGGCGAAGACGTCCATGATCTCCATGTCCGACTGGATCATCTCGCGGATGCCGGGGCGGAGAATCTTGATGACGACCTCCTGGCCGCCGACGAGCCGGGCCTTGTGCACCTGCGCCAGGCTGGCCGCGGCCAGTGGGGTCGGGTCGATGTACTCGAAGGCCTCGTCGAGCCTGTCGTCGTAGAGTCGGCGGAGGTACGGCTCGATCGACTCCCAACTGTCCGGCTCGATGTCGGCCTGAAGCTTCTTGAACTCCTCGGCCCAGGCCGGCGGGATCAGGTCGGGGCGGGTCGAGAGAATCTGACCCACCTTGATGAACGTCGGCCCGAGTTCCTGCAGCACCTTTCGTACCCGCACGGCGACGCTCTCACGTGGCGGCTTCACGCGGCGTCGCTTGGGAATGATGCCCTTCTCCAGCAGCGAAGTCAGGCCAAGGCTGTGAACGAACTCGTCAAAGCCGAAGCGGATGAGCGTGCGCAGGATGGTGCGGGCCCGCCCGACGGAGCGGAACTTGTCGGCGATGCTGCCGGGGTGCTGGAGCACGCGGTCATTGTGCGGGCGGCGGGCCGAATCGCGAAGCGCACGTCCGCCGGGGGATTCCCCACGGGGCCCATGCCTCAGCCGGCGAGGATCGGGCAGCGGTCCAGGCCTTCGAAGGTGCCGACGGCTTCGTCAATCCTTACGCAGTTTCGCCCCGCGTGCTTTGCGCGGTAGAGGGCGGTGTCGGCGCGTACCAGCAGGTCCTCGGGATTATCCGGACAAACCTGGGCAACGCCGAAGCTGGCCGTGACGCTCAGCGTGTGCTTGGCGTACCGGACGGACTGGCTCTCGACGCTGTAGCGTAGTCTTTCTGCGAGGCAGGCGGCACCCTGCACACCGACGGTCGGCGTGAGTACGACGAACTCCTCCCCGCCGTATCGCGTGAGAATGTCTTCGACGCGTGTGGTGCGTGCCAGTGCGTCTGCTACGCCGCGTAGCACTTCGTCGCCGGCGGCGTGGCCGTAGGTGTCGTTGAGGATTTTGAAGTTGTCCACGTCGCAGAGGATGGCGGAATAGACTTCGTCTCTGTTCCGCCGGGTGAGGGCGACGAGCTGGACGAGGCGTTCGTCGAGGTACCCGCGGTTGCGCAGTCCGGTAAGTGCGTCGATCTGTGCCTTGTTGCTCAGGAGGTCCATGAGGAAGCGTAGCCGCAGAACGGCGCGGATGCGTGCGCGGAACTCCGCCGGCTCGATGGGCTTGGTGATGTAGTCGATAGCCCCCAGGTCCAGGCCCTCGATCTTCTGCTGAATGCTGGTGGCACCCGTGAGAAAGACCACGGGGATGTGCATGGTGGCTGGGTTGTCCTTGAGGAGCTGGCAGACCTCAAAGCCGTTCATGCCGGGCATGTCCACGTCGAGGAGGACGAGTGAGGGCTCCTCCGAATGGCATTTTTCAAAGCCTTCCTGGCCGCTGTAGGCGTGGGAAACCTCCACGGCCTCCTGCTGAAGCCAGAACTGGATCTGTTTGTGGATCAGATCCGAGTCGTCAATCAGAAGTGCGCGATGTGGCACGTGCGCCCTCCTCCGCGACGGCGTAGCCGTCTACGCGGCGAATGAGATCGACCAACGCCGCCACACTCTTCGTCGCCGCATTGATGTCCTCCGTCAGCACGGCCTGCTCGGCCTGGGCGGCCACCTCGCTGATGATGCCAAACCCGTACCCGCCTCCGGCACCCTTGAGCTGATGGCACACCCGCTTGAGCTCGTCCAGATTCGACTCGGCGATCAGGTCGTTCATCGCCCTTGTCTTTTCCGGCAGTTCCCGGACGAAGTCGCCGATTAACTCGGCCATGTCTTCGTCATCTGCGAATTCACTTCGGATTGCTTCTGACATACCCACCGTCCCCGGTTGTTCGTCGTCCTGCGTGGCCGGCACCCCTCCGGCAGACGCGTTAAGCGCCGACTCCAATGCACAGAGTAGCTTCTCACGGTTAATCGGCTTAGACAGGTAGTCACTGCAACCTGCAGCCAGACATTTTTCCCGGTCGCCGTCCATCGCATGGGCGGTCAGCGCGATGATCGGCCCGGTGAAGCCCTTGCGGCGGATGAGCGATGCCGCCCCGTAGCCGTCCAGTTCCGGCATCTGCATGTCCATCAGGATGATGTCATAGGGCTCATTGGCCTCCATGGCACGCGTGTAACGCTCGACGGCGATTCTACCGTTATCGGCCACATCCACGGTTAGCCCGGCGCGCCGCAGGTGGAAGCCGATCAGCCGCTGGTTATCCGGACCGTCCTCGGCGAGGAGCAATCGCCCGGCCAACTTCTCGGGCACGGGCGAAGGTGCCTGGGTGCCTGTGCCGTTGAAGGGTTCGGACGAGTCCTGGCCCGGCGTCCAGAGCCCTTCGGGTTGCCTGGGCCCGACGCGCATCTCCATGGTGAACGTGCTGCCTTGGCCAGGCGTTGAGCGGGCCGTCAGGGTGCCGTCGAGCATCTCGGCGAGCCGCCGGCTGATCGCCAAACCGAGCCCCGTCCCGCCGAAGCGACGGGTGTGACTGGTGTCGGCCTGGGTGAACGGCTGGAACAGCCGCGACTGCTGCTCTGGGGAAAGCCCCGGCCCGGTGTCGCACACCGCGAAACGGATCATGCCGCCCTCGCACGAGGCGTCGTAACTGGCGGTAAGCCGAACCTGCCCACGCTCGGTGAACTTAACGGCGTTGCTCACGAGGTTCAGCAGCACCTGCCGGAGGCGTGTCGGGTCCGAACGGATCTGCCTTGGAATCGGCGTCTCGTAGTGAATGCCGAAGTCCAGCCGCTTCTCGATCGCCCGCACACACATCAGCGAGGCGACCTCTTCGCAGATCTGGGCGGGGTCGCAGTCGATCTCTTCGATCGTCATCTTCCCGGCCTCGATCTTGGAGATGTCCAGGATGTCATTGATGATCGAAAGCAGGTGCTCGCCGTTTCGACGGATCGTATCGACACACTCGCGGCGGCCTTCTTCGGGCATCACCTGCTCCTGGAGCAGGTCTGCGTAGCCGATAATCGCCGTCATCGGCGTGCGGATCTCGTGGCTCATGTTCGCCAGGAACTCGCTCTTGGTCCGGCTGGCGACCTCGGCGGCCTCGCGTGCGGCTTCCAGCTCGAGTTGCTGCTGCTCGAGTTTCTCCTTCGCGTGGTAGAGCTGCTGCGTGTAGAGAAGCAGGTCCAGCTCGGCTTTCTTGCGCTCGGTGATGTCCTGCACCTGCTCCACGAGGTAGGCGGGCTTGCCGTTGTCGTCGAAGATCGCCGCCGAGCTCATCAGCACCCAGATCTGCGTGCCGTCCGGCCTGTCGATCCGCCGCTCGACGTGGTGCGTCCGACCGGGGAAGGCCACGACGTCGGCTTCGAGCTTCTCCCCGGCTTCCTGATCTTCACGTGCGGTGATTGCGCGCCAGTCGAGGGTGCAAAGCTCGTCACCGGCCCGGCCGCACATGTCGGCGAACCGGCGGTTCACCCGGATGAACCGCCCGTCGAGCCCCACCATCGCCATGCCGACGGCACTCCCCTCGAATGCGCCGCGGAAGCGTCGCTCGCTCTCGGCAAGACGGATTTCGGTGGTCTTGCGCTCCTCGATGTCGTTCAACGTACCACTCGTGCCGACAACGTTCCCCTCGGCGTCCTTCGTCAGCCGGGCGTAGACCTCGACCCAACGGCTCGTGCCGGCGACGGTGGCGATGCGGATCTCGTACCGCACACTTTCGGTACTCGAGCGCAGCAGCTGGTCGAACCAGCCGCGGTTCATCGCCTTGTCGTTCGCCCAGACGCTCTCCTGCATCGGCTGCCCGATCACTTCGGAGACGCAGACGCCTGTCAGCTCGGTCCAGGCGGCGTTGAGGAAGGTCCAGTTTCCCTCGGCGTCCGTCTGGTAGACCACTTCCTTGATGTTGTCGATGACGGAGCGGTACCGCTCCTGAAGCTCGAGCATCGCCAGCTCGTGCCGCTTCTGCACGGAGATGTCCCGTGCGAAACCGGCCAGGTAAGCCACCTCGCCCTCGGGCGTGCGGTAGCAGCTGATCTGGTGCGAGAGCGGAATTTCGTTGCCGGCCATGTCAATGAGCGAGGTCTCGCCCGTCCACTGCCCGGACCGCATCGCGGCGGGGATGCCCTGCTCACGCAGGAGCTTGTAGGACCAGTCCGACATCACATCCGACAGGTCCGGCGTCTGCCGGACGTCGCCGGTGAGTTCCCGCGCCCGGCGGTTTTTGTAGGTCACCCGGCCGTCGGGGTCCGCGATGCCGATCAGCTCGGGTGCCGTCTCGACGACGTGCAGCAGCCGCTGCTGTTCGTCGGAAAGCTTGCGGCAGGCGGCGGTGGCCTCATCGAGCTCGAGCCGGGCAGCTTGCGCTTCGGCCTCACGCTGCCTGAGCCGTTGGCCGAACTGTCGGGCGCACCCCCTGGCCCAGACCAGCCCCAGCGGCATGCTCAACAGGACCAATGTGCCCGCCAGCAACGCCTCCGAGGCGAAGGCGGCCAAGGCCAACAGAGCCTGCACCAGTACGAGCCCGGCGCAAAGGCCTGACATCGTACCGGCGTATGCTTTGAACTTCACGAACAACCGCAATGACCCAGACGTTCGACACACGTCGTCGCCGGAACATGACGGTCGTTGAGCGGGCGCACCTGAGTCGCCCGTTACGCTACTTTCTTTCATCACCTCGCCCTGTCGCCTTGGGGCCCGGATGATCCCTGTTTACGTCATAACGGGACGCAGGCGTAGCCTGCCCGACCCGTTCAGCCAAGGACTGTCCCGGCCAAGCGTTTCATCGTCACTTCAACGAGGCGGGTGAACTACCGAGCAATGTTAAAACATGCTCAACTGGTCACGCTCGAAGCTGAACTTCGACAGCGGCTTCTCAACCGGGATCTTGTACTCGCCCGTCCAGCACGCCGTGCAGCAGTCTTGCGACGGAAGGCCCGTCACCCCCACCATGCCTTCCAGTGACAGGTACGCCAGCGAATCCACCTCCAGATACGCCTCGATCTCCTCCACCGACCTGGCCGCGGCGATCAACTCCCCCTTCGTCGCGAAGTCGATCCCATAAAAACACGGATTACGGATCGGCGGGCAACTGATCCGCAGGTGGATTTCCCTGGCCCCGGCCCGACGCAGCGCCAGCATCTTCGAACGCGTCGTCGTACCCCGGACGATCGAGTCGTCCACCACCGTGATGCGTTTGCCCTTCACGAGCTCGCCGATAATGTTCAGCTTCAGGCTGACGGCCGTGTCCCGGGCGGCCTGGTTCGGCAGGATGAACGTCCGCCCGACGAACCGGTTGGGCACGATGCCCTCTTCGAACTCGATGTCGCTCTCCTTGGCATAGCCCAACGCGGCCGAGCGGCCCGAGTCGGGCATCGGGATGACGATGTCGGAATCAACCCGGCTCTCGCGGGCCAACTGCCGCCCCAGCTCCTGGCGGACCAGGTGCACGTTCTTCCCGAAGACCCGGCTGGCCGGGTTCGCGAAGTAGACGTGCTCGAAGACACATTGCGCCTTCTCGGCGACCGGCTCGTCGTAGAACCTGCTGCTGAGCCCCGAGTCGTCGATGCTGACGATCTCCCCCGGATCCACGTCGCGGACGAACGTCGCCCCGATGGCGTCGAACGCACACGTCTCCGAAGCCACGCACCACTGCCCTTCCGGCAGCCGGCCCAGCGACAACGGCCTGATACCCCACGCATCCCGCACGCACTCCATCCGGTCGGGAAACAGAAAGATCAGGCAAAACGCCCCCTGCAGGTGCTTGAGCACGTGCGGCAACGGGTCGGCCTTCTCCACGTGGCTCGGCTTGGCCAGCAGGTGAACGATGATCTCCGTGTCCGTCGTGCTCTGGAAGATGTGCCCGTGCTCCTCGTACTGCCGGCGGAGCAACTCGCCGTTGACCAGGTTCCCGTTGTGCGCGACCGCGACGGGGCCCATCAGGTAGCGTTGGAGCAGCGGCTGGGCGTTGCACAGCTTGCTCGAGCCGGTGGTGGAGTAGCGGACGTGCCCGATCGCGGCGTGGCCGGCGAGTTCCTCGCTCAGCAGCCGCTCATTGAATACCTGGCTGACGAGCCCCATGCCCGTGTGCCCGTGAAGGTCGCCGTTGTGCGTTGAGACGATGCCGGCCGACTCCTGCCCGCGGTGCTGCTGCGCGAAGAGCCCCTGATAGGCGACCTTGGACGCCTGGTCCGTCCCCCAGACGCCAAAAACACCACATTTCTCCTTCTTTTCATACTCGGCATGGTCGGGCCAGTCGGGAAGGCGGCGGGCGGGCAGGACGGGGAGTGGGTGACGCAAAACGTGCTCCGGATGAGAGTTACGGCAAACTTGAGGCCCGTTAAAGACACATCTTAGCAGCCCACGCCGCCCTGCGGACAACGCGACATCAATGCGCCAGGCAATCCACTGGCCCGGGCAAATGACCGATGTTATAATCTGTGTCATAACAGCCAAGGAGACACTGAATATGGCCATGAAGCTCAAACTCATCGCGGTCGGCAACTCGACGGGCGTCATCCTGCCCAAGGAACTGCTGGAGAAGCTCCGCGTCGAACGCGGCGACACCCTCCACGTGCTGGAGGTGCCCGACGGCGTGAAGATCCGATCACTCGACGAGGACCTCGCCCAGCATATGGACGTGGCCGAAGGCGTCATGCGCCGCAGGCGAAACCTGCTCAGAAAGTTGGCGGAGTAACACCATGGACGACCCCATCTGGATCAGTGTCGAGCTGGCCGAGGCCATTCACGCGCGACAGCTCGCCGAGCACGGCGGGGCCGAGGGCGTGCGCGACATGAACCTCCTGGCCTCGGCCATGAGTCGGCCGCGCAACCTGTTCGCCTACACCGACCCGACGCCCGACACCTGTGCGATGGCGGCGGCGTACGCATTCGGCATCGCCAAGAACCACCCGTTCATCGACGGCAGCAAACGCACGTCGGCGGTGGTGTGCGAAAGTTTCATGAACCTCAACGGCCTGGAACTCCAGGCAGACGACGTCACGCTCTACCCGATCTTCCTCGCCCTGGCCGCCGGCGACTCGTCCGAGGACGAGTTGGCCGCCTGGCTGCGCGAGCATTCCGCCGAAGTGGCGTAAGCTCCGAACTTCGCACCGCCACATGTCCAAACGCCGAACCACCTCATCCGACCTCACCCGGCAGTTCCACGAAGGGGACTTGTCCGACGACTCGGCTGCGCAGTCCCAGAAGTTCAACAAACGCAGCAAGTTCAACCAGCAGATGAAGACGGAACGCACCGCCGCCCTGCGTCTTCGCCTGATGAGCGGCGACGTGGACACCCTTCCCGCCGGCGAGGTGGTGCAGGTGTTCAGCCTCTACCTGGAGCTGGAGCACGAGGGCCGTCGCCTGCTGGCCGTGGTGAAGAAGACGCTCGTGAAGGTCCGCAACACGACGCCGGTGGTGGGCGACCTGGTCCGGTTTCGCGCGGTGGACAACAACGAGCCCGGCTCCCCCGAGGCCGTCGTCGAGGACATCCTGGAGCGTAAGACCCTGCTGACCCGCTCCGACAGCTTCAAGCAGCAGGTCGAGCACCCGATCGTCGCCAACGCCCAGCAGATGCTCATCGTGGTAAGCCTGCTGCACCCGCGTGCCAAGTGGGGGCTGGTGGACCGGATGCTCATCGCCGCCGAGGCCGGCGGGCTCGTGCCGATCCTCGTCGTCAACAAGCTCGACCTCGTCGAAGGCCCCGACGCCGTGCCCGAAGGCCCCGACGCCTGGGCCGAGGCAAAACCCGTCCTGGCGCACTACCGCAGCCTCGGCATCGACGTCGTCGAGACGAGCGTCGCGATGGGCATCGGTATCGAGGCGGTGCGCGAGCGGCTCGCCGGGCGGACGACGGTGCTGGCCGGGCATTCGGGCGTCGGCAAGTCGCGCCTCGTCACGGCCGTGCAGCCGGGGCTGGACATCCGCGTCGGCGAGGTCAGCCAGATCACGGAGAAGGGCAAGCACACGACGACCAGCGCCCGGCGCTACGACCTGCCCGCCGGCGGCCGGGTGATCGACACGCCGGGCGTGAAGGTCTTTGGCCTGTGGGGCGTGACGCCGGAGAACCTGCCCGACTTCTTCCCGGATGTGGAAGACGAGACCGCCCCGGCGTGGCGAAAGCTCAGCTACAAACGCATCGCCGCGAGCATCGAAGCCAAAACCCACTGAGCTTCCCGCCCTGATGACAAGCCGGCGTCGAGTCCTTACCTTACCGGCATGTTCTGGGCCTTACCCTCGCTCGCACAAGTCACCTACGCCGACCCGCGCAGCAACTGGCTGCCGGTGTTGCTGCTGCTGGTCATCGCCATCGGGTTTGCGGTGGTGAACATCGCCGCCTCGCTCATCATCGGCCCCGGCCGCACGGGCGACGCCAAGAGCGCCCCCTACGAGAGCGGCATGGTGCCCATCGGCGACACGCGCCAGCGGTTCAACGTGCGGTTCTACATCGTCGCGATGATCTTCCTGGTCTTCGACGTGCAGATCGTTTTCTTTTACCCATTCGCCACGATTCTGGCCCCCTACTCCGCCATGGAAGCCGGTACGCCGGGTGCCGCCCAGGCGGGCGTCATCCTCGTCTCCATGGCCGTCTTCGTGGCCATCCTGCTGCTGGCCTACTTCTACGCACTGGGCAAGGGCGTCTTCCGCTTCGATTGATCGAAAGCCGCTCAACGTCGCCTTCGCACCAGAAGCAACACATAAGCCGCAGGCCGAAAACCGCGCTACTCCCGGGTCGGGAAAGCGCGGCCTTCGGCCTGCGGCTTAATGCTTACCCTTCAAGCTCAGTTCGACGCGCCCGACTTCAATGCCCGCTCGTCGGCCACGTCACCGTCGGGTCCTGGTAGTCGTGCGGATCTTCGGGCAGGCCGTCGATCAGGGCTTCGAGCTTGTCCGGCGTCAGCTCTTCGTGCAGCACGTCGTTGATCAGCGCCACCGGTGCCGTGCCGCACGCACCAAGGCATTCCAGCTCCACGAGCGTAAACCGCCCGTCGTCACTCGTCTCGCCGACCTCGACGTTGCACTTTTCCATGACCCGCTTCGTCAAGTCCGCATGCTGGCACACCTCGCACGAGAGGCTCCGGCACACGGCCACGAGGTACTTGCCCTTGGGCTTGAGCCAGTACTCCTCGTAAAAGCTGGCGGTGTCCAGCACCTCGGCGGAGCTGATGTCCAGGAACGCGGCGATCTCTTCCATCGCCTGCGGCGGGATCCACCCGTACTCGTGCTGCACCGCGTGCAACGCCGGCAGCAGCACCGCGCGACGTGTGGGGTAACGCGGGAAATAGACGTCCTCGAGACGCTTCTTCAGGTCGGCCGTCAGGAGCGGTTCGCCCTGCTTTGTCCGAGCCGTACGACGTTCTTCAGCAATCCAGGCCATGGTTCCGCGATGATAGCGGCCGCTTGCCGGGATGTCACAACCACGCGGCCGGGGCTTCGTACGCATTCAAAACCCGCCCGGCCGCTTACACTTGCCGCATGACCGACGCCCCCAAACCCGATCGCCCTCACCTTGCGCCCCCCATGACCGGCGAGTGGCTCGTCCGCGTGCAGGACCTTCGCGCCTACACCATCCACGGCGACCTGTACGTCGAACTCACCGTCCAGCCCATCGAAGAAGGCTCCACCACCACCGTCCTGAAAGTGGCCGAACACGCACTAGGCACCCGCCCCGGCGTCGGCGACAAACTCAAGGTCAGCTTCCTCATGGGCCAGGTCGACCGCGTCGACCCGGCCTGACGGCCTGACCGGGCCGTACCCGCCTGACGGGCATGCCCGGCTTCGAGCAGAAGCAGTCGCGACGCGCACGCCAAACCCACCCGTCTGTTCTTCTTCGCGTCAGTCGTCGCGACTTTGCGGCTTCGCAAACGCATTCGCTCGCCTAAGCCACTCGCCGGCGAGGCGTGTTATCCTTACGCACATGATGCTCAAGCGACGCACCCTCGCCCTGTGCCTGGCCGCCCTCTCGGCGGCGCTGCTTCTGCCCGGCTGCGGCGGCAACACCGGCCCGGACGCCACAGGCCAAACCACTGCCCAAACCACCCCCGGCCAGCCGCGGCTTCAGCCACGGGTGCCTGCCGCCGACCCCGCGCAAGTCGGCACCCTCGCGGACACCCCCGACGCCGCCCCGGCAGTGCCCGCCGGCGCGCGTTACACCATCTTCCTCACCCGCTTCACCGCCCCGAGCCACGTGCGAATCGCCAAGCAGACCAAGCAAAACCTCATTGAGGGCACCGGCTCCTCCGACTTTTACATCATCCACCAGGGCGGGCAGAGCGAGCTTTACTTCGGCTACTACCGCGACATCCGCGAGGCCGTCGACCCCGCCGAGGCCGCACGCGCACAACGCGACAAGCGACGCCTGGAGGTCATGCGTGACGCCACCGGCCGCCGGCCTTTCGCCAAGGCGTTCTTCGTGCCCCTGGAGCAGCCCGACCCCGCCGCCCCGCCGGAGTGGAACCTGCTCAACGCGCAAGGCCACTGGAGCCTGCAAATCGCCGCATTCCGCGACCACCCAGACCGCAAGCAGGCCGCCGTCGAAAGCGTACGACAGGCCCGCGCCCAGGGCATCGAAGCCTACTACTTCCACGGACCTTCGATCAGCAGCGTCATGGTCGGCTCGTGGCCCGAGTCGGCCGTCCGCGGCCACACCAACGAGGTCGACGCGCGAGTCGTCAACTCGGAGCGGTCCATCTTCGTCTCCACACAGCAACTGCCCCAGGGCACCCGCGTACGCGACGAACGCGGCCGCGAAATGGCCATCTTCCAGCCCAACCACGAGATCGTCGACACGGGTCTTCTGGAAACCATGCAGCTTTACGGCACACACAGCCTCAACGGCTATGAAGAGATCGTCAACGGCAAGCCGCGCAGCCCCTTCCTCGTGCAGATCCCCTCCCGCACAGATGCACTCACCGCCGAGACCGACCTGGCGGTCGACCCCAACCAGCCCGAACTCGTCGACCCCCAGGGCATGAACCGCTCCAACACCACCGGCCTGCGCTCACTCGACTAACGGAGGCCCGATGCGCGTCCTCGTCGCAACCAAAAACACCGGGAAAGTCGCCGAATTCGACGCCATGCTCGGCCAGCCCGACGCAACCGCCGACCCAACCGCCGACAACCCGCCGCGCCGCCTCGCCCTCACCTTCGAGCCCCTCCCCGCCGGCGCGCCAGACGTCGCCGAGACCGGCGACACCTTCACCCAGAACGCCGTCATCAAGGCCGCCGCCTACGCCCGCTTTTACGACCGCCCCGCCTTCGCCGACGACAGCGGGCTGGAGGTCGACGCACTCGCCGGCGCGCCCGGCGTCTACTCGGCCCGCTACGCCGAACTCGCCAATGCCGGCAGCGGCGACGAGGCCAACAACGCACTGCTCCTGAGCCAACTGGCCGACATACCCGACGAAGACCGAACCGCCTGCTTCGTCTGCGTCCTGGCCCTGTGCGACGCCCAGGGCAGGCTCATCTGCCTGGCCCGCGGCGAAATGCCAGGCCGAATCGCCCGCGAACCCCGCGGCCAGAACGGCTTCGGCTACGACCCCCTCTTCCTCATCCCCCACCTCAACCAGACCACCGCCCAACTCCCCCCGGAAGCCAAACACACCCTGAGCCACCGCGGCCAGGCACTCCGACAACTCCGCACCATCCTGCAAAACTTCGACCTCTCGGCTCTCGCCTGACACCCGCCGGGGGCCGCGCCCGGCGTCCAGTTCTGTCCAGCCGACCGCACGCGGTGTCCAACAAATCGCCATCGCGTGTCCACGCGATTCAAGGCCAGGTCCCGTGAATGACGCGTGAAGTCCAACTTTTCCGCACCCAAGTCCACCACCCCTTGGCCGACCCCCGCCGGCCGCCCGCCGGGCCCCCGCCCCGCCCCGTCGGCCGTCAAAAAGCCCGCCGCTTACCGGGCTCCGCCAACCGCCGCCGCCAGCCGTACCGCGAGGTCGTCTCGCGCCCGGCGAAGTCGTTGGAAGGCAACGCCGGCACCGGACGGAATGGCCCAGCCCGTTTGGCTGTTAATTATAGATTTGCAATTTTCGTAGGTATTCCACTACCGCCCGCCGGCTCGCCGAGTGGGTGCGTTGAAGGTCTGCACGATGTGCTCCGCGGCGGAGGCGTGACCTGGAGTTTGGGCGGGGGCGGAGGCTGGTCGAACACGGTTTTGGCTTAACGCCGGGCGGGCGTTTGGCGGAATTGGCTTGCCAAGAGTGTGTGAATCAGCTAATGTGTACGCACACACGCAGGAGGAGCGTACCGTTGGCCGTTACGATTCAGCAGATCGCCGAGCAGACCGGCTTCAGCCGGGAGACTGTCCGCCGGGTCATCAAGGGGGACGGCCACCGGCACAGCGAGCAGACGCGCGAGGCCATCGACCGCGCCATTGCCGCGCTCGGGTACCGGCCGAACGCCGTGGCCCGGGGGCTTGGCCGCGGGCGGTTTGATGCCGTCAGCCTCCTGCTGCCGCCGGGCGGGCAGGCGCACGTTCCGCCAGGGCTGCTCCGCGGCATCACCGAGGGTGTGGCGGCCCGGAAGTGGCGGCTGCAGGTCGATCAGGTGCAGGACGCCTCGCTCGAGGGCCCCGGCGGCGTCTCGCGGCTGCTGACGGAGCTATCCGCGGACGGCTTCCTGGTGGACCGTCTCGACGAAGTGCCCGCCCCCTTCCTGGACCCGATCCGCGCCGCCGCCGCACCCGCCCTCCTGCTGAACACCCGCCGCCCGAGCAACTGCCTTTACCCGGACGACTTCAAGGCCGCGACGGACGTCGGCGGGCTGCTGGCCGGGCGCGGCCACCGCCGCTGGTGCTACGTCGGCCCGTCGGACGCGGGGCACTACAGCGTGCGTGACCGGCTGGGCGGCCTGGCCGCCGCCGCGGACGCCGCGGGTGCCCGCCTCGTCTGCCTCGAGTCGGACGACTCGATCATCGGCGACATGCAGGACGGCCACGGCGCCGCCGCCGTGATCGAACGCCTCGGCACGCTGCTGCGGCGCGGCCGCGATGACCGCCCGACGGCCGTGGTCTGTTACGGGCAGCCCCACCTGATCACGGTGATGCTGGCCCTGGCCGGGCTGGGCTTGCAGGCGCCGCGGGACGTGTCGCTGATGGCGTTCGGCAACTACGCAGTGGCGTTCGGCGGCCGGCAGGTGACGACCATGACCATCCGCCAGCGTGCCTTCGGCCAGCGCGCCGTCGCCAAGCTCGCCGACTGGATCGAACGCAACAGCCTCGAACCGTGCGAAGAGCCGGCCGAGGCTTTCGAGCTTGAACTGGAACCCGGGTCGACGCTCGGCCCGTGTCCCGTAAGTTGAACCCCTTTTTCTGGAGGATTGTGATGATGCGTTTGAACAACACTTGCCTGTTGGCCACTGCCGTGGCTTCCGTGGCTTCCGTGGCCGGATTTACCGTGCCGGCCTCGGCCGCACCTTTCGTCGCCGAGTTCCGTCAGGGCGTCGACGGTTACGCGTCCAGCTCCGTCGCGGCGATCAGCTCGGACAATGTGACCCTGCTGAACGGTGCGACTTTCAACCTGTCCAACAATACGAGTCGCAGGGCCCTGCTACGTTTCGACGACATCGTCGGGGCCGGCCCCGGCCAGATCCCCTTGGATGCGGACATCGTCAGTGCGACGCTCACCATGACCCGACAAGGCGGAGGCGCAGCCGGAGCCCAGTCTGGCGTGTCCCTCTTCAGAAACCTCACCGCCTATGACCCGGCAACGGTGACCTATTCGAGTTACTCGGCTCCCAGCGCAAATCCAGTGGCGGGTACAAGCTACGTGACGCCTGCGGATGACAGTTTCGACGAAACCGTCGCCGGTACCACCTACGAGTTTGACGTCACCGCAAGCCTGCAGGCCTGGACCGACGACCCGACGACCAATGTAGGTTGGTTCTTCACGAACATCACCGGCGCCGCATTCAACACCTGGCACGGCGTAGGTGCCACCGGTGACAATGAAGTTCTCCGGCCGACGCTGACGGTGACGTATGTCCCGGAGCCGGCCTCTTTATCGCTTCTGGGTCTGGGCGGCCTGTCCGTGCTCAGGCGCCGCCGGGTTTAACTATAGAAACCCGGTCAGTACTTCAGTCGGCCCGCTCTGCCACGCTTCGTTTCAGCGTTGTGTTCTCATGGAACGAAGCGTGGGCAGACGGGCACGCCTGCATGTTGGAAGCGTTTCTTCGTATTCAGGCCGACCAGTGGGTCAGGTTTCAGGATCTGCATCGCCGGCGGACGAGACAAGGAAAAGGAAGTAGCCATGACCTATGGATCGAACATCATTTGTCGCGCACTCACGCTCGTGTGCGTCGCGAGCCTGACGGCCGCCTGCGGCGCTGCGGCACAGGCGCAGGAGCCTGTCTTCACCAAGGTGTTCTCGCCCGGTACCCAGCCCCAGTGGGGCGCGGGCGCAGTGCGGACGGAAGAGGGCGTCGGGTTCCTGCGTGTCGAAAGCAAGGACGCGGCGCGTGAAACGACCGCCAACGAGCGGATCCCAATTCCTGAGCGGTTGAGGGGACAGGTCGTCACCCTCTATGCCCATGTCCGGGCCTCCGACATCGCCGAGGCCTCGCCGCCGCAGGACGCCGCGAAGTTTCTGCTGCGGCAGGAGGCGGGCGGGCTCCGGGTTCTGAGCTACGGCGTCATCCATCCGCCGACCGACGGGCAGTGGCACACCGTGCGTTGGACCCAGAAGCTTGACGACGCGATCGAATCACTCCGGGTGGACATGGGCCTGTTCAAGTGCGTCGGCCGGGTGGACGTGCAGGCGATGGCGTTGTTCGAAGGCGAAGCGGCAGCGCCGGACTGGGAGAAACTTGCGGTGACGAGTTCGCTTCCCGAGGGGGTCGATGCCGACTTCGTCGCGTTGCTGCAGAAGGCCCGAACACTGGACGAACTGGACGTGACGCTGCTGGGTGCCGACCCCACCGGGAAGACGGACGCCACCGCGCCGATTCAGGCGGCGTTCATCGAGGCCCGTCGTCGGTCCGATTCGTTCGGATTTGCCGACAAGGAAGTCATACCCGTGCTGTTTCCGGCCGGCACGTTTCGCGTGTCCGGTTCACTCCACTTCGGCGAGGGGCGGCCGCAGCACCTGCACGTCGTCGGTGCCGGCGTCGATCTCACCGAGATCATCCTTGCCGACGAAAGCCCCCTCTTCGGCGATGCGGAGCAGCCGCGTCCGGTCATCTCGTTCACCCCTCTGAACGTCCGGGGCTGGGCGTCGAACGTTTCGTTCAACAACGCCGTCCGGGACATCACGGTCACGGTGGGTGCCGGCAACCCCGGGGCAGTCGGGCTCGATTTCCACAACAACAACACCGGGAGCATCCGCAACCTGCGCATCCGCTCGGCCGACCCCGCCGGGGCGGGGCACACCGGGCTGCGCATGCCCGGCGGCCTTTCGGGCATCGGCCTGCTCGAAGACATCGAGATTGACGGGTTCGCCGTCGGCATTGAAGCGCGTGACCGCAAGATCGGCTACGCGTTCGACCGGTTGACCCTGCGCGGGCAGACCCGCTACGGGATCGTGAGCAACGCCAAGCCGATGTGGATTCGCCGCCTGGTCAGTGACAACCGCGTCCCGGCGATCCGTGCCGAGGGTGCTTCGGCGCACATCGTGCTCCTCGACAGCCAACTGCGGGGCGGCGACGCCGCAAGCGTCGCCATCGAGAGCCGCGGGGCACCCTTGCACATCCGCAACTGCCTCGTCGAAGGGTACGCCGCCGCCATTGATGTCGGCGAGAAGCGGATCGACGGGCCGAGGGTGGACACCTTCCTCTGGCCGGACGCTCAGGCCCTCGGGAAGGCGACCTGGGGCCGATCCCTCCAGATGGAGGATGCGCCCGAGGTGGCCGAGCCAGACACGTGGGTCGAGATCCCCGACAATGCCTCCGGGGCGGACCTCCAGGCCGCTATCGATGGCGGCGCGACGGGCATCCGCCTGCTGGGGCGGGTCAATTTGCAGACCCCGCTGGTCGTGCGCGGCCAACTGCGCGTGCTGCAGGGTGCGACGGCCGTCGGGATCGGCGCGCACAACAGCACGGTGGGCTTCCGCAAGGCAGACGACTTTCCACAGGACCAGCCACTTGTGCGTATCGTCCCCGACGCCGCGCCCCTCCTGCTCATGGACAGCATCTCGTCGGTGTCGCATCCGGTCGTGCTGGAGAACCGCTCGGAAGGGACGGTCGTCATTCAGGATAGTGCCCTGGCACCCTACCGCGGCGAGGGCACAGGCCGCGTCTTCTTCGAGAGGCTCGTGCCCGGCTACGGGACCGGTGCCTTCGAGATGGTGTTTCATCCGGTGGTCGTGGTGCGAGGCCAGCGGGCGTGGTTCCGGCACTTCAACCCGGAAGGTGCCTTCCCGCACCTGGTGAACGACGGCGGCGAGGTCGTCGTGTTCGGCGGTAAGTTCGGCGAGTACCACGGCCCCTACGTGATCACGGCCAACCGCGGTCGCACGGAAATCCTGGGCGTGTTGCTCAACTCCATCTCGCAACGGCCCGTGCCCGGGCGGGCAATGGTGGTGGCCGACGGCGGTTCGATGTCCGTCACCGCAGCGGACGATCAGATCCGCGACCGCTCGCCGCATCCGTGGGCGATGCGTGCGTTCGGGAAGGACGGGGAGGTCGGGCTCCGGTACAGCGACTTGCCGTCGGTCAACGGCCCCCGCGCCGTCATGTCGGGGGTCTCGTTCGAGAACGATCTTCCCGACCTGGCACCTGATGCACCCACGGTGACGGTGGTCCAGGACGCGGCGCCGTTGGCCGAGCCCGGCATGGTGCGCTTCCGGGTGGTGGTTGAGCCGGCTCCCACCGAGCCGCTGCGCGTGAGACTGGCGTCGGACTGGAACGCGACCGTCGAAACAGAGGTCGCGGGTGAACTGCCCGTGGTCGAGGTGCCCGCCGGGACCGGCAGCGTGGACGTGGACCTGCCGGTCGCTTCGCTTCCCGAGGGTGTTGAATTGCTGACCGTCCGCGCGGTGGCCGGCGACGGCTACCGCAGCAACCCGATCGCTCCGCCCGCGCACGTTCACCTGCTGGGTACGTCCACGGACCTGGACGCCGGCCTCGAGTTCCATCTGAGCGTACCGGAAGAAGCATCGGCACCGGTGGACGTCAGCGGCAGGAACCAGCGGATGCAGATGCAGGATGTCGCCGTCACGGAGGTCGACGGCCGCACGGCCATGCGGTTTGCCCGGGGCTCGCGGATCAGGCTCGGCGGAGGCGGGACCGTGGTCGACGGCTACGACCGCTCCTTCATGCAAAGCCCGTTTGAAGCCCGAACGTTCGCCCTGTCGGTGCATGCCGACGGCAACGCCGGAAACCTGATTCGCCAGGGCGGCGGTTTCGGGGGGATGGAGCTGAACCTCACGGACGGCCAACTGAGGTTCACCACGAGCACCGGCAACGTGGACCGCACGGAGATATCCGCCCCCTGGCCGAACGAAGAGCGCTGGCGGCATGTCGCCGCCGTCTATCACCATGGCGGCATGTTCCTCTACATCGACGGCGAGATGGTCGCCCACGGCCGCGGGCCTTCCTACCAGATCGCCCGGCACTCGCGCGAGGGTGGGATTGCCATGGATCCCTTCGAAGGACACCTCGACGACGTGCGGATCTACGAGCGTGCGCTGACTGGCGTGGAAATACAAAAACAGTCGGCACGCTGAGTTTCAGAACACCTGTACTGCCCGTTCGTGCATTGGAGGTTTTTATGAATCGGAAAGCATTCACACTCGTTGAGCTGCTCGTGGTGATCGGAATCATCGCGCTGCTGATTTCGATTCTGCTGCCGACGCTCGGTGCCGCCCGCAGGCAGGCGCAGACCGTCAAGTGCCTTTCGACACTTCGCGAGTATGGAACGGCGCTTGCACAGTATGCCGCCGAATTCGAGGGCTGGGGCTTCCAGGCCGCCGTCCCGGAGCCACCAAATTATAGCTCACCGGCCCCCTGGGAGGGCCTGTGGCTCCAGAACCGCTGGCTGCGAAACGCAATGTTGATGACGCCGTTCAACGGGGGAAACCAGTGGTGGTACGGCAGCCCGGACCTGGTCTGCCCGAACGCCGAGGCGGCGTTCAATAACGCCAAAACGTTCCCGCCGGACGAGGGCCAACCCCACATGCGGTACAGCTATGGAATCAACCGCTCGACGACGGCCAACGCGGTCGGCCAGAGCATGCTTCAGCTCACATGGCCGCGGCTGGTACGGATCAGGGACACGTCGGACAAGATTTTCCTGATCGACGCGATGGGCTTCCAGGTGTCCAAGGGCAACCCGCTCGACCCGCTGCGCGAGTCATCGACCTTGGCCTACGCGACGTTCGGCGAAACTCCGGGGCCCTACACCGCCTACCGCCACCGCGAGGCCGCGAACATCGTCTTCTACGACGGCCACGCCGCGACCCACCAGGGGTCGGAGGTGGAGATGAACGACAAATTCTGGCTGCTGGGGGACGTCGACTGACGACCTGTCGACTCACATCCCACCGGCCCGGCGATGCGCTAATGGCAGCCGACGGACATGGTTTCCTTCAGCCGGCGCAAAGCTTCGTGTTCGATTTGCCTTACGCGTTCGCGGGTCAGGCCGACTTCCGTGCCGATTTCCTTGAGGGTCATCGGGTCTTTGCCCGTCAGGCCGTAGCGTAGTTTGAGGATGGTGCTGGCCCGCTGGTCGATTTTGTGGAGCAGGTCTTCGAGTTGTTCCAGGTCGTCGCGGTACTGGACCAGGTCGTCGGGGGTGAGGGTGTTGGTGTCGGGGACGACGTCGGCGATGGTCAGTTCGTCCCCCTTGTCGCCGCCGCCGCCGAACTGGGTGGGGCTGTTGAAGGCCTTGACGGCCTTCTTGACGATTTTGATCTTCTTCGTCGTGACTTCCATGCGTTCGGCGAGTTCTTCGTTGGTGGGCTGGCGGCCGAGGGTGTCTTCCAGCTCGCGCATGGCGCGGCGGAACTTGCCCATCAGCTCGACCATGTAGGCCGGGATGTGGATCGGCTGCACGGCGTTGATGAGTGCGCGTTTGATGGCCTGTTTGATCCACCAGCTGGCGTAGGTGGAAAAGCGTGCGCCGTTTTCGGGGTCGAAGCCTTCGACGGCCTTGAGCAGGCCGATGTTGCCTTCCTCGATGAGGTCCGGCAGGGATAGGCCTCGGTTGGCGTAGTGCTTGGCGATGCTGACCACAAGCCGGAGGTTGGCGCGGACCATGCGTTCGCGGGCCTCCATGTCGGAGTGGTGGATGATGCGTCGGGCGAGGTCTTTCTCCTCGTCGGCCGAGAGCAGCCCCACTTCGTTGATCTGCTTGAGGTAAAGATGAAGGGTGGTTTGGACTGCCGCCGATGCCATGACTAACTCCCACTTCCGCGGGCGATTGGCCCGCTTCAGGGCGGGCACTGTCCCGCTTCCAGGCGGGCAATGTCCCGCTGAAAGGGACATCGGGCAGTCCGGGGGGTCACTTTGCTTCGGCGCGGATTATTGGGCCGAGATACCGCAACCGGTGGGGCTGGGAGGGCTGGTCAGGCTTATCGTGGGTGATGTAAGCCGCAGGCCGAAGGCCGCGCTTCCCTCGAAGCGGGAGCGCGGCCTTCGGCCTGTGGCTTGTTTTCAGTTATCGGCGCTTGCCGTTCCCGCGTCGCTCAGGCGAACAGCTTGTGGTTGTCCTTCCACTCCTCCCGGCCCAGTTGCACGGCCGTGCCGGCGTCGACGAGCGTCTTGGCCAGCAGCGCGACGGGCACCCACGGGTTGCGCCTCGCCCGGCCCATGCCGCCGACGCCGTAGGTGGGGCAAGGATTGCGTGCGAAGCTGACGGGACAGGGTGGCAGGTTGCATGCCCCCTGCCATACAACGCCGGTGCCTCCCGGGGGAGTGCCGCGACAGAAAGCGACTGCCCTCTTCAGGCCGTCTGTCACAACAAACCGACGCGTGCTACCACTGTCTTCCGGGAGCCTGAACCCACGGAGAGAACCATGCGACAGATGCGCCTCATCACCCTGATCACGCTCACCGCCGCCCTGACCCTGTGCCTGGGCACATCGGCCTTGGCGCAGCACGCCGGCACCTACCGGGCGGCCAACGGCATGACGATGAACCTCGTGAAGTCCCCGGACGGCTCGTACGGCGGCACGATCGGTGCCGGCCCGGCGGCCGGGCAGGTCCACCTGACCGACGCCGGCAACCGTCTGCAGGGCCTGATGATCTTCAACGGGCAGCAGTCCCCAATCATGTTCGTGCCGCAACCCGACGGCAGCTACACCCTCTCCGACGGGCAACTGCAGATCCCGATGCAGCGCCTCGGCCAGCCCGCCCAACCCGAACAGCCCGGCCAACCCCAACCCCAAGCCCCGCCACAGGCCCCGCGCCAGCCGCAGGCTCCGCTGCCGGCGGCACCCAAGCCGGCGCACGCGGCCCGGCCCGTTGCCGGCTGGCAGACTTACCGCCACCCCACGGGCGGTACGTTCCAGTATCCGGGCGATTGGCGTGTCGTCGAGCAGCCGGGGTTTCTGGTCCTCACCCCGCCGGACGTGCAGGCGGGCCGCGAGGTGATCACGGCGTTCGGCGGGGCCGCCCAGGGGGCGCGATCGGCGGTCGACCCACAGGTCGGGCAGTTCCTCGACGGGGCGATGCGGCAACTGAACCCCGCCTCCCGCCGCGTGGGCGAGCCGAGCCCCATCGCGACGCAGGCCGGCCAGGGCGCCGTCTACACCTACGAGGCACAAAACCCGCAGACCGGCGAGCTTGTGACCGCCTACATCTACGCCGTCGTGGCCGACGACTCGGCCGTAGGCTTCGCCTTGGTGGCGGACGACGCCACACTGGCCCGGCGAAAACCCGTCGTCGACCGCATCGTCGGGACCTTCACGATGGGCCCGACCCAGCAGCAACAGGCCCGGCCCGAACAAGCACAGCCCGAACAAGCACAGCCCGGGCAGGCTCAGCACGGGCAGGCTCAGCACGGTCAACTCGACCCGGCCCTGTTCGGCGCGTGGTACGGCCAGAACATCCACGGCGGCGGCGGCGTCATCGCCAACAACCACTTCAACTACCTCTTCAGGCCCGACGGCACCATCGTCTCCGGCAGCCGGGGCGTCATCAACGTCGCCCTGCAGGACCCCAACGGCGTCTTCAACCGCGGCGGCGCCAACCGCCTCGGCGAAAATGTCATCACCGGGCGTTGGTCCGCCGGCAACGGCCGGCTGAGCATCCTGTGGGACGACGGCGGCCGACGGGAAAGCCACTACCGCGTGCGCGGCCAAACCCTCGAATTCCGCCGGGCGGACGGCAAGTTGATCGACTTCATGGAGCGGTAACGCCGCCCGGCCGAATGAACGAACAAATGCAGGAGCCCCGGACGCGGCGTCCGGGGCTCCTGGTCGTGTTGCGAGGCGGAATGTCGCGAAGGAGACCGGCTGACTACTCCAGGCCGCCCTTGAGGCCCTTGCGGGTCTGGCGTTCGGAGCGGGTCTTTTCGCGGGTCTCTTCCTCGGCGGCCCACTGGGCGCGCTTCAGGGAGAGGCCGATCTTCCGTTCGTCGCCGTCGACGCGGAGGATCTTCACTTCCAGCTTCTGACCGGCCGAGAGGACACTCTCGGGCTTCTCGATCTTCTCGTCGGCGATTTCCGACACGTGCAGCAGGCCCTCGAGGCCCTCTTCCAGCTCCACGAACACGCCGAAGTTGGCGATCTTCGTGACGTGGCCCTGCACGACCATGCCGGGGCGGTAGTTCTCGGGAATCACGTGCAGCCACGGGTCTTCCTGCATCTGCTTCAGGCCCAGGGCGATGCGCTGCTTCTCCTGGTCGACGGAGAGGACGACGGCCTGAACGTTCTCACCCTTCTTGAGCAGTTCCGACGGGTGGCCGACCTTCTTGGTCCAGGAGAGGTCCGACACGTGCAGCAGGCCGTCGATGCCGGCTTCGATCTCGACGAACGCGCCGTAGTTGGCGATGTTGCGGACCTTGCCCTCGACGACGGAGCCGGGCGGGTACTTCTCGGCGACGCGGTCCCAGGGGTTCTCCTCGACCTGCTTCATGCCGAGGGAGATTTCCTGCTTGTCCTTGTTGATGTCCAGGACCTTGACCTCGACCTTCTGCTCGGCCGCGACCAGTTCGCTGGGGTGGTTGATCCGCTTGGTCCAGGACATTTCCGAGATGTGGACCAGGCCCTCGACGCCGTCCTCGAGCTTGCAGAACGCGCCGTAGGACATGATGTTGACGACCTCGGCCTGGTGGACGCTGCCGATGGGGTACTTCGTTTCGATGTCCTCCCAGGGGCTGGCGTCCATCTGCTTGAGGCCCAGGGCGATCTTTTCCTTGTCCTTGTCGATCGCCAGGACCTTAACCTCGACCTCGGCGTCGATCTTGACGAGTTCCGAGGGGTGGTTGATGCGGCCCCAGGACATGTCGGT
>JBHJOM010000039.1:0-29018 GCA_050329715.1 Phycisphaerae bacterium | reverse complement strand
GAGCCCGGCGAGGTAAGCCAGCAGCCCGGCCGGGCTCGCCTCGGCGTCGGCCGTAAGCAGCGGCGCGAGCCCCGCGCCCAGCAGGGAGATGACGGCCGTGGTAAGCGTCCGCCGCAATGCCGCGACGCCCGCCCCCAGCAACGCCACCGCCGCCGAGAGAACGAACGCCACCTGCGCACCGTAAACATCAAAGTAAGCATTGCCAGCAAACGCCACGATGAAAAGCACCGCGACGCCCGCCCCCAGCAGCGACGCCGCGGCCGGGGGGTTGTTCCGCCGGTGCACGAACTCCCCCACCGCCAGCATGCCAAAGCCCACCAACGCCGCCATCACCAGCCTCACCGCGGCCGGGACGGCGCGGAGCAGGCCTTCGTCATAAGCAAGCTTCACCGCCAGCCCGACGCCGACGACCAACGCCAATGCCCCCAGCCACGCCGTCCACTTCATGCCCAGCGTCCGCTCGAGGTGCTCGGCGTGGCTCGGCGGCGGGACGTACACGGCCGGCGGCACCGGCTCGTACGGCACGGACCGCCGCGGATGTGGCGGTGGCGCAAGCTCGAATGCGGGTGCCGGGCTGACCGCGACTTTCGACGATGCTTCGGCCGGTGCTTCGGCAGGCGGTTCGGCCGGTGCTTCCGACTCGCGCGGGTTCGGCCGGGCCGGCGCGCGGTCGGCCAGCGGCGCATCCAGCACCCGGGCGATCGACTCGACGCGGCGTTCGAGCCGGTCCAGCTTCTGCAGTATCAACGCGAGCGCATCCGGTTCGTCCTGCGGCATGAGCGGCCAGTTTAGCCGCCGCCCGTCGCACAGCGCAGGCAGGCGCGGCACGTAACACTTAAGCCGCAGGCCGAAGGCCGCGCTTCTCCCGGAGTCAGATTGCGACCACCCGCGAAGACGCGCGGCCTTCGGCCTGCGGCTTAACAAGCAATGACGCACCCGGGACCGCCCGACGCGCTACGCCTTGGCGATGTCCCCCATGCCGTGCACGGCCACGAGCTGGTCGAGCCCGTTCAGGCCGATCACCTCGTCGGAGTAGAACGGCTCGGCGTACTTCACCCCGATCCGCCCGCCGAAGTACGCGTGGATGTTCCGCACGTACACGGCCAGGCCCCCGGCCAGGCCCTGGCTTTCGTAGCAGGCGCAGGCCTGCATCTTCGTCTCGAACTCGTCGGACACGTCGATGACGAACGTCGGCTGGAAGCTGGCCTTCAGGTGCGTGCAGAAGTACTGGATGACCCGCGGCACGCGGTACGGCTCGCCGGGGATCTCGGTCTTGCTCAGCTGGCTGTCGAACCGTGCGTCCATGGCAATGTGGTGCACCGCGCGGTGGTCCGGGTGGGCGTCGGGGTACCAGGGGATGAACATCACGTCCGGCCGTTGCTCGCGAATCTTCGCGGCCAGCGTGTGCCGGCTGGCCAGGTCGTGGGTCACCTGGCGGTTGGTCAGGTAGAGGCAACTGCGGGAGACGCCCATGACCTTGCCGGCGGCGGTCCACTCCTGCTCGCGTTTTTCGGGGGTGCCGTTGGGGGTCGGCTCGCCGTTGGTCATGTCGCAGATGTGAACGTGATGGCCCTGGCGGTGCAGTTTGATGAGCGTGCCGCCCATGCCCAGTTCGGCGTCGTCGGGGTGGGGGGAGATGCAGAGGAATCGCATGCCCAGAGGGTAGGCGTACCGTCGGGGGTTGTCGGTCGCCGGCCGGGCTGAACGCAGGCCGGGCTGAACGCAGGCCGGGCCGAACGCAGGCCGGTCGGGCGTTGTACGGGGGGAGGGGGGGGCATTACAGATTGTCGCTGGGCCTGCAGGCTGCTGATGCGGCTCGGCGGAGGAATTCTGAAATCCGTGTGTGCAGTCCGACGCGGGCGGTTATGATGCCGTGTCCAGTGGGTGGCAGGGTGTAGGGGAGTGGGGAAGAGCGGCGGATGGCAGGCGGCAGGGATTGGTGGGATTCCACGGCGCACCTTCATGAACGATTCACATCGCGATTTGGCCGACTGGTCTGTGGACGACCTGCGTGAGGAGGTCGTCCGGCTCCGGCAGCGCCTGCAGGCGCGGACGCTTCGCCACCGGGCCGAGCGCGTGCAGCACCGGCGCGAGCTGGAGGAGAGCCTCAAGGCCCGCAAGGAGCGTGACACGTTCCTGGCGATGCTGAGCCACGAGTTACGCACGCCGCTCTCGCCTGCCATCCTGACGGTCGACAACCTGTGCCGTCGCGGGGACCTGCCGCCAGACTTGCTGGAGCAGATGGAGCTGGTCCGCCGGAATCTGGACGTGGAAGTCCGCCTCATCGACGACCTGCTGGACATCAACCGGTTCGCGGCCGGGAAGATCGTGCTGCGGAAGAAGCCGCTGGACGTTCACAAGCTGATGCAGGAGGTTTTTGAAATTTGCCGCAGCCCGCTGCAGCAGAAGCAGATCGAGATCGTCTGGGACCTGGACGCGGCGGAGCACTGGGTCGAGGCGGACGGCACACGAATTCAGCAGGTCCTTTGGAACCTCGTCCGCAACGCCACGAAGTTCACGCCCGAGCACGGGCAGGTCACGCTGGCCACCGACAACCCCGCCGAGGGGCGGCTACGCGTGCAGGTGACGGACACCGGCATCGGCATCCGCGCCCACGACCTGGGCGAGATCTTCGAAGCCTTCGTGCAGGCGGAGCCGGGCAAGCGGGTCGCCGGGCTTGGGCTCGGGCTGGCGATCACCAAGCGGGTCATCGACGCCCACCAGGGCAAGCTCAACGCTTACTCCCCCGGCGAGGGGCTGGGCAGCACCTTCAGCTTCGAGCTGGCGACCATCCCCGCCCCCGAGGAGCGCCCCGGCGACGGCACCGTTGACGACGCCCACCCGATCGGCTACATGCGAATCCTCCTCGTCGAGGACCACATCGAATCGGCGAAGGTGCTGGCCAGGATTCTCTCGTCCGACGGCTTCGACATCGAGTACGTCACCACCGCCGGCCGGGCGCTGGAGGTGCTCGATGAGAAGCCGTTCGACGTGGTGATCTCCGACCTGGGCCTGCCGGACATGAGCGGCTACGAGCTGATGCGCGAGATCCGCAGCCGCCGCGACCTGCCGGGCATCGCCCTCTCCGGCTTCGGCACGGACAAGGACGTCTCCGAGTCCCTCGCGGCCGGGTTCAACAGCCACCTGACCAAGCCGGTCAACCTGAAGGAACTGGACGAAGCCCTGACGGACATCGCCGGCGAGATTGCCCGGCGCGGCCGCTCACAGGTGCCGGCTTGAATGGCGTTTTCAGTCAATGCCGGAAGTGCCGCACGCCGGTGAAGACCATCGTCGCCTCGGCCTTGTTGCACACGTCCACCGTCAGCTGGTCCTTGATGCTGCCGCCGGGCTGAACGATCGCCTTCACGCCCGCGTCGAGCAGCAGTTGCGGGCCGTCGGGGAAGGGGAAGAAGGCGTCGCTGGCGGCCACGGCACCCGCGGCCTTCAGGCCCGCCTTCTCCACCGCAAGCTTGCAGGCCGTCACGCGGTCCACCTGCCCGCCGCCCACGCCCACCAGTCGGCCGTCACGACAGATGACCACCGCGTTGCTCTTCACGTGCTTCACCGCCCGGTCGGCAAAGGCCAGGTCCGCCACCTCCTCAGGCGTCGGCGGGCGGTTGGTGGTGATGGCCCAGTCCTCAGGGGCGGCATGCTCCAGGTCGCGCTCCTGCATGAGGTAGCCGCCGCAAATCTTGTGGAGCATGTACTCGTTGGCGTCGGCCTGTTCGACGGTCGTGATCGGGCCGGTGGAAAGCAGGCGGATGTTCTTGAACCGGCCCGTTATGGCCTCGACCGCCTCGTTGCTGAAGCCGGCGGCGACGATGACGTCCAGCTTCTTGTCGATGCTGACGATCGCCTGTGCGACCTCCTCGTCGATCTCGCGGTTGATCGCGGCGATGCCGCCGAAGGCCGCCAGCGGGTCGCCGTCGTACGCCTTGAGGAACGCCTCGCCGGCCGACTCGGCCACGGCCAGCCCGCAGGGCGTGGCGTGCTTCACGATGCACGCCGCCGGCCGACCAAACTCCTTCACCGCCGCCAGTGCCGCGTCGGCGTCCAGCAGGTTCACATACCCGAGGGAGTCCCCGCAGTGCTGCTTGGCGAAGGCCACGCTCGCCTCTGCCGGGCGGCGGCTGATCAGCAGCGTCGCCTTCTGGTGCGGGTTCTCGCCGTACTTGAGCTGTTGCTTCTTGTGCAGCGAGAGCACCGTGTGCGTGCTCTCCACGCCGATGCTCGTCGCCAGGAAATTCGCCACCAGCGCGTCGTACTGGCTCACCTGGGCGAAGGCCCGCTGCGCCTGTACGAGGCGGAAGCGTGCCGACGTCCGGCCGTGATGCTGGCGGAGTTCACTGAGCACCGCCTCGTACCGCGACGGGTCGGAGGCGACGGTCACGTGTGCGTGGTTCTTGGCGCCGGCCCGGAGCATCGCCGGGCCGCCGATGTCGATCATCTCGATCGCCTCCTCGAACGTCGCATCATCCCGGGCGGCGGTCTTCTCGAAGGGGTAGAGGTTCAGCACGACCAGGTCGATGGGCTGTATGTCGTGCGTTTGTAGTGCTTGCAGGTGGGCGGGCTTGTCGCGGTCCGCCAGGATGCCGCCGTGGACTTTCGGGTGGAGTGTCTTCACGCGGCCGTCCATGATCTCCGGCAGGCCAGTGACCGATTCGATCTCGACGACCGGGAGGCCCAGTTGCCGCAGGAGGCTGGCGGTGCCGCCGGTGCTGATCAGCTCGATGCCGAACTCGTTGTGCAGGGCCTTGACGAGTTCCGGCAGGCCGGTTTTGTCGAAGACGGAGACGATCGCTCGGCGTACGGGTGCTAGGTCGGGCATGTCCGCGAGCATACGCACGCGGCGGCGGTTGTCAGCACGACGAATTAGCCCGCCGGCTCACTCCAGGATCTTCCGGGCTTCCCGCACCGTCTGGAGGCGGGCCTGGCGCGTCGCATCGAGGCTCTGCTCGGCGAGTTCGGCGAGGCGGGCTTCGAGCCGGGCCTGCGCCGGCGGCCGGGCGGATTCCTCCGTCGCCAGCAACGCCATGAACATGCCCTGCACCTCCTGGCGGGCCTCGCGGCTCACGGCCATCTGCGCGGGGCGGATTCGGCGCAGGGCCTGCAGTTGCTCGTCATTGATCCCCTCGGCCTGGCGGTACGCCGGGTCGCTGAGGACCTTGCCGACTTCCGCGGCCAGGGCCTCGTCCGCGGGGTCGAGGGCCGGCGGGTCGCGGTGCCAGAGTTCCATGCGCCAGCCGGAGCGGCCTCGGTTCTTGCTCATCCGCAGCACGCCGTTGCCCCCCTGGATCTCCTGGAAAGCCTCGGGCACCTGCATCATGGCGCGGTAAGCGCGTGCCTGGGCGTTGCCGCCGCGAAGGGGGATGATTTCCCCGGCCGGCGTGTCGTAGCTCGGCCCGGCGACGAGGGCCGCCGTCGAGAACGCCACGCCCGCCGCCGCCAGAAGCAGCAGCACGCCCAGAGCTTGTTGCACGCGTCGGTTCATGGTCGTTTCCCGGGTATGGCCTTGCTCAGTCCGAGTGCGGGCATACCTCAATCGTCATCAGGAACCAGCCAGCGCCCACGGGTCCAGGGCGTCCTTCGCGGCCTCGGGCGGGGAGGTGCTCACGGAGTTGTCCATGTAGAGGTAGTTGCTCCCCAGTTCGATGCCGTGGCGGTAAAGCTCCACCAGCGGGCGGTCGAACTCGGAGCGTTCCATGTACAGGTCGCGCTCGCCGGTGACTTTTTCGCCCATGAGGACGATGTCGCTGGCGGTCTTGTAGGCGGGCGTGTCGCCGGCCTTGACCTCTTCGTACGCCAGGTGCTGGTTGAGCACGAAGCTGATGCCGCAGGCGGGCATCGGGTCCTCGGGGCAGCGGAGGATGTCGGTGGTGAACGGGTACGGGTCGTACGGGTCGGTCTCGGGCGTCCACGACGGGTCGTCGGCGTACGGCAGGTTCACGTCGTAGGGCATCGGGTCGGGGAACTCGATGCCGAAGTACTCCACATACACCGGCCAACGCCTGTGCGGCGGCTCGTTGCTGCCGAAGGTCGTGAACTCGCCCGCGGCGTTCTTCGGCCCGACGGGGAACAAAAAGCCCCGGTTGCTCGATTGATACTCCGTCAACGCGAACCCGACCTGCCGCATGTTCGAGGCGCAACTGATCATCCGCCCCCGCTCGGTCGCCTTGGAGAGCGACGGCAGGAGAATGGAGAGGAGCAGCGCGATGATGCCGATCACCACGAGCAGTTCGACGAGCGTGAATGCCGGCATAGAAGCCCGTCTGCCGGGTCGACGGTTCTTAGGCTGCAGTTTCGATGTCATCTTCCCGTCCTGATGCAGAGATGTCCGGTGGACTGATGTGCCGGGCGGAAGCGTGCCCGTCCGGGTTCCAATCACGTTATCGGGCCGAGCGTACTTCTCAACCTAAAAAACGTATCGGCCTGTCTGGGTTAACGCGTGAACGGTCGGGATATTCCGCGTTTAATCGGTGGAACTGGCCGCCGGGAGGGCCGGGTCCGCGGGCAGGCTCTGCATGTGCTCCTGAGCGACAAGCCGCGGCTCGATCAGCGGTTGCCAGCCGAGGATTTCGCGGGCGCGGGCGCAACTGAAGAGGCTCTGGTGGTCGGGCCAGTCGGCCGGCAGCGGCGGGAAGTCAGGCCGACGTTCGGCCAGGAAAGCCCGCAGCGGCGGGCCCACCACCGACAACGCCGCCGAGACGTTGAACGCGTCGAACCGCCCGTCCTCTCTATGCAACGCCCGACCGACCGCACGCGCGAAGTCCGAGCCGTACACCATGCTCCCGACGCCGTCGACCGAGTCCAGATTCTGCCGCCCGCGGCGGAACCACCGCCCGAGCCAGTCATCCGGAAGGACCGAAGGCGGACGCAACGCCGTGACCGTCGCCTCGTACTGGCGGGCGATCAACTGGCAGTACGCCTCGGAGGCGACCTTGCCGCAGCCGTACGCGTTGTTCGGCTCGAGCGGGTGGTTCTCGTCCAGTGGCAGGTAGACCGGCGGGCGGGCCTTGTCCAGCGGCGTCCCGAAGATGCCGTAGACCTGGCAACTGCTCGTGTAGACGAGCCGCCGGATGCCCGCGTGCGCCGCAGCCTCCATCACGACGCTGGTCATGCGCGTGTTGTCTGCGAAGACGGACGCCGGCGGGTCGCCGTGGCGGAGCATGGGGATTTCCGCCAGGTGCACCAGCGCATCGCCGCCGTGCATGGCCTGCTTGCGGAAGTCGTCGTCGAACAGGTCGCCGGTGAGGCGTTCCATTGACTCTGGCGGTTCCGGGAGGGACCACCGGTAGCTGTGGCCGGGGTCGGCCTCGTCGGCGCAGTCCGGCCAGCGGCGGTCCACGCCGCGAACGATGTACCCCGCGTCCGTAAGGTGCCGAACGACCTCGGAACCGAGTTTTCCGCCGGCTCCCGTAACAACAACCCTGACCTGTATTGCCATCTGCTCCTCAGCGTAGATGCCGGCACCCACTTCGGCAATCGTTCTCGCTCACTTCGGTTAATCTCCCGCGTGTGGAGCTTGCACCTCGCCCTTCGCCGCCGGATGTCTCGGCTTCGGCCCGTGCCGCCGTACCGACGTCCGCGACGCCGGCCGTCCTGCCCGTGCTGCTGCCGGGCATGCTCGGCGTGCTGCTCTACGCAGTGACGGTGCCCGGCACGTTCGTCTACGACGACGTGCTGCTCCTCATGCTCGACGAACGCCTCGGCCCGCAGATCGACTGGCTCGCCTACCTCACCGACGGCTACCACCACGGCGTGGACAACCTCTACCGGCCCCTCACCAGCCTCAGCTTTGCACTGCAGTACCGGTTCGCCGGGCTGACGGCCTGGCCCTACCACCTGGTGAATGTCCTGCTGTACGGCGGTTGCTGCGGCATGGTCGCCGCGACCGCCGGGCGGCTGGCCCGCCTGCTCGGGACCCGGCGGACCGCTTCCAAAACCCCCGGCATCAACCCGCCGACCGTCGCCCTCCTCGCCGGGCTGCTCTTTGCCGTGCACCCGGTACACGTCGAGGCGGTGGCGGGCATCTACGGGCGGGCGGAACTGTTGTGCACGCTGTTCATGCTCGCGGCCGTGTGGCTGGCGGCGGCGGCGCCCTCGCCGTGGCGGCTGGCCGCGATTCTCGCCGCCGTGGTGCTGGCCGTGGCCTCCAAGGAGCAGGGGATGCTCACCCCGGCCGTGCTCGGGCTGCTGGGGCTGGCCGCGTGGCGTCGCGGGCTGTTCCCGCTGCCCGACACCGACGGCCGACGCCGGCACAAGCTGCTGGCGGCCCTGCTGATGCTGTTCCTGGCGGCGTACGTGGTCTGGCGGGAGACGATCCTGCGGTTCTGGTGGCCCAGGGAGTTCCTCGACGCCGTGAAGCAGCCCTTCGCCGCCGCCGACGGGCTCGACAGGTGGCTGCTGCCCTTCTCCGTGCTCGGCCGGGCCGCGGCGACGCTGCTCTGGCCCGCCCGGCTTTCGATCGACTATGGCCAGGCAGTCATCACCCCCGATGTGACGCCCGGCGACGTCTACCTGTGGCTCGGCGCACTCACGCTCCTGGCCGGGCTGGCGGCCGGCATTCTCGCCTGGCGGCGGCGGAACTGGCTCGTGCTCTTCTCGCTCGCGGCGACCGCCGTCGTCTGGGCACCCGCGGCCAACGTGCTCACACTCGTCGGAACCCCCTTCGGCGACCGGCTGCTGTTCCTGCCCTCTGCGTTCCTGGCAATCGCCACGGCCACGCTGCTCGCCCGGCTGCCGAGGCGGGGGCTCATGGCGCTCTTGGCCCTGCTCCTGACCGCCGGGGCCGTCCGGACGCTCGACTACGCCCTGGCCTGGCGTGACCGGCTGACGCTGTACGAGGCCGTCGTGGCCGCCCAGCCCAAAAGCGTGATGAACCGGCAGTTGCTGGCCGAGGAGCTTGCCCGACGAGGGCAGTTCGACGAAGCCCGAGCGCAGGCCGGCGAGGCGATCAAACTCGCCCCATGGTACCCGAATGCCTACTACACCGCCGCGGCGGTGGAGCTGTACGCCGGCGACCTCGCCGCGGCCGAGCGGTTCCTCGCCGCCGGGGCCGTCTACGACGTCTCGATGATGCAAATGGGCATCTCCCATCAGATCGAACGCGCCCGTGCCGGCGAGCCGATGCCCACTCTGGCGGAGTGACAACCGCAGACGCCTGTTGACCGCGCTACGCCGCAGACGTGAGCACACTCACACTTTCTAAACTAAACGGTTGGTTTTTTAAAAAGGTTGGGCTATGTTTAACCAGGCGGCGATGCGGCCGCCGCCGGCGTGCCGGAAACGGTTTCCGGCACGTTTAGGCGAAACCTGGAGGAAACAACATGCAGATGCGAAACGTAGCGGCCATTGCGGCCGCGGTCGGCGGCGTACAGGCAATGACCATGCCCAACCACGCCATCGCCACCAACCTCGAACTCACACCCACCAGCAACTCCGTCGTCGATCCCAGCGCGCTGCTGCTGACCAAATCGGCGACCTACGGCCGGGCCATCAACGGCCAGGGCTTTCAGGACCAGACCCTGATTACCCACGACGGCTACCAGTACACCACCTGGTGGCGTTACGAGAGCGGAACGAACACCAACGTCCAATCCAGCATGATGATCGCCCGCCGGACCGTCGACGGTGCCACCGTCGGTGCCTGGGAGACTGTGGACACCGGCACGAACCTCGTCTCGGGCCTCGGTTCCACCCACAACGGCAACGCCCATAACGTCATTTCGATGGGCATCTCCGCCGTCGACGGCAGAATCCATCTCTCCTACGACCACCACAACAGCCTGCTGAAGTACCGCCGAAGCGCCGCCGGCGTCGCCACCGACAACAAAGCCGCCTGGGGCCCGGGCATGTTCGCCGCACAGACGAGCACACTCCCCAACCACAACAACAGCGTCGGCTCGATCACCTACCCGGCCTTTTACGCCAAGCCCGACGGCACGATGAACTTCGCCTTCCGCAGCGGCGGCAGCGGCAACGGCGACATGCGCTGGGCCACCTACCGCGCCGACGGCACCTTCAACTGGCCCGATACCATCATCACCGGCGGAAACGCCACCTACACCGACCCACTGGGCTCCTCCAACAGCCGAAACGCCTACGTCCACGGCTTCGACTACGACGCCAGCGGCCGACTCCACACCACCTGGGTCTGGCGCGAAGCTCCCAACGATGCCAACCACGACATCAGCTACGCCTATTCCGACGACGGCGGCTTCACATGGTTCAACGGTGCCGGCCAGCAGGTCGCCGACACCGACAACAACGACCCCATCTCCTTCAGCGACCCGGGCCTGGTCTTCAAGTCCCTCGACCGCACGTCGGGCCTCTACAACCAGGTCGACCAGGCCGTCTCCCAGGACGGACGCGTCCACACCCTCGACGTACACCGCCGCCCCGGTGCAGAGTTCGCCTACCAGCCGGGCGACCGCTGGGACCCACTGGACTCCGCCTACTTCCACTACACCCGTGACCCGGCCACCGGCGACTGGGCGCAACACATGCTCCCCCGCTCCACGCCCGACGACCCGGACATGGACCTGCACATCGGCCACCGCGGCTCGCTCGGCGTCGACGCCGACGGCAACATCTTCGCCGTCTACACCGCCCGCGACGAATCCGTCGGCAACTACAAGTACGCCAACGGCGCGCTCGTCGTTGCCGGCGCGACCGCCGCCAGCAACTTCACCGACTGGACGATCCTGCACCTCATCGACGACGTCGGCTTCGAAGGTGACCCGCAGATCGACGACGCCCGCCTGCTGAACGACGGCATCCTCTCGATCTTCGTGCAGGAGAAGGACCCGCGCTCCGACGAAGGCGAGTGGAGCATGACCGGCAGCAACCTGCGGGTCATCGAGTTCCAGGTCGTCATCCCCGAACCGGCCGCGGCAACCACCCTGCTGGGCCTCTGGGCCCTGGGCCTGCGGCGAACCCGGCGGTAACAAACCCGCCACCACGACGCGTCGGCGTGATGATACGGCGGCGTGATGACACAACGGCGCAACGTGCCGGTGGAAAGTGAGAATCGCAACGAAGGTCATGGAGCACCGCCCCATGACCTTCGTTCGTTCTACGCCTGCATGCCGGCGCGGCACGCGGCGTCAGTCGAGGTTGACCCGGCCGAACGCCCGTCGGTCCTGGCCATGATTGCTGCCCCGGCCGTTCCAGTAGAGCTGCGCGGACCTTGCGCCCGGCTTGTCGGCGTCGTTGACGGCGAAGTCCATCAGCACCACGTTCGACTCCGGCAGGTTCAAAACGGCCGAGCCGATAGAGACTTCTACCTCGTAGCCCTCGTCCGTCAGCCGGCCGCGTGCCGTGGCGGCCGCGGGGTCGATGGACGCGGACCCGCCTGCGTCCTGGGCATCCTCCGCGGACACGACGACGAGCCGCGGGCGAAGCTCGGCGTCCACCTGGCCGTGAGTCCCGCTGAAGAAGAAGATTTGCGTCCAATCGCGGCGGTCCCGGGGCTCGAAGCGGAAGGCGGCCGTCTTGCCCTCGGCCGCGGCCTGGCGGACGTGCCGCGTCACGTCGATCTCATGGGTCGTCTGCCCCTTCGCCGCGGCGGTGCCCTCGGCCACGACCTCGGCCGGCTGCTCAAAGGCCGCAGCGGTGATCTTCAAGTCGGCGTCGGCGAAGAACGTCACGTCGTACGGCCGGCCCGCAAACGTGCTCTGCCCGTCGACCTGCGTCCAGACGAAGCGGACCTGCCGGGCGTTCTCGAGTTTCTCCTTGATCGGCGCGAGGTCGAACTTCTGGACGAGGCGAAACTCGCGTTGCTTCTCCGGGCCGGTCCAGCCGATGCGGTACCGGTCCTCGCCGGGCGACGGGGCGGCGTTCACCTCTTCGCCCTGCACCAGGTCCTGCTCTTTGCTGCTCAGGCGTGCCTCCGCCGAGACGGCAACGGGCTCACCCTCCGCCAGTTCGATCGGCGCGCCGGCGACCTGCAGTCGCTGCCAGTCGGAGCGGTCCGGTGCGGCCACGGCCAGCCGGTGTACGACGCCGCCCCGGTCCGTCCAGAGCACCTCGACCGAATCGCCGCCCTCGCCCGCCACGACCTTGTCGTCAACGACTCGGAAGCTCACCCGGGCCGCCCTGTCCTGCAGGAGGAACCGAACTTCCGCCGAGACGTCCTGCGGGCCGCCCCAGAAGTCGCCAAGGTCTTCGTCCCACACGTCCGGGTTGACTTGACCGGCCTCGGCGAGGGTGACCACGGCCGCCTTGCCCGCCGAGGCGTCCGCCACCCGTCGTACGTCCAGCGGCTGCTCGACGACCGTCGTGCCGAAAAACGCTTCGAGCGTGTACCGAACCCCGTCCGCCGCGGACTCGACCTCGAACGGCACGTTGAGCAACTCTTGTGCGCCCGGCTGAAGGTTCACGACGCGTGCCGCGTCGAGCCCCGGCCCGGTGAGCCGAAGTTCCGTCGGCCTGTCGAACGGGTTCGTCAGCCTGACCCTCGCCTCGAGGCGATCGCCGATGTCGGCGTGCCAAACACGGTCGTCTCGGCGGACAATGGACAAGTCCGCAACGCCGGCCAGCGGCTGTGCGTCGGCCGCGAGCCCCTGGAGCAGTGAAAAACCCTCCGGCACGTCGAAGGCCACCACCTGCTGGCGTCGCTCCACGTCACCGTCGGCCGGGCCGGCCAGCGCGGAGAACGTGCGGAGCGTCGGCAACGCCTCGCCGCCGCTGTAGACGCCGAGGCGTGTCGGCGCATCGGCCAGGATGAGCAGCACCGACTCGCCGGCGACGCTCAGCCGGTAGCCCGTCGCCTGCCCCGCACCGTCGAGCCGCCAGACGTCGGTCAGCTTGACGTCCGCGAGGCTCGCCTTGTCGCCGACCTGCAGTTCGGCCGACGTCCGCCCGGCCAGCATGGCGATGACCGGCCGCACCCTTCCGTCCAACTTCTCACGCTGCTCCGGCGTCAGGCGTGCCAGGCCCTCGACGACGGCGTTGCCCTCGGCGTGGCGGTAGGCGGCGTTGAAGGCTTCCGCGTCGCCGATGACGGTGTTGCCGGCCGTGAAGACCGCGTTGCCCGGCCGCGTGACGACGGTGTTATGGCTGATGGTGTTCCTGGCCTGCGGTGCCCATGCTTCCGGGCCGCCGTGTTTCCAGCTCATGACCGTGTCGTCGACGTCCAGCAGCAGGTTGCCGCGGATGAGATTGCCGCCCGAGCCGTAGCTGCCGCGACTGCCGCCGAGGCCAAAGCCGTGCTGCGGGCTGAGGGCGAGGTTGTCGAGGATCTGACAGTCGGCCGAGTGGGCGGCGGCGAAGGCGGTGCTGCTGCCGATGACGACGTTGTCGCGGATCGTGCCGCCGCGGGAGATCTCGTAGAACAGCCCGATGTTGGCGTTACCGACGACGACGTTGCCCTCGGCCACGTCGTCCTCGCAGTCGACGTCGAACCAGATGCCCATGCCGTGATTGAAGGCCACGAGATTCCGGCGCAGCGTGCAGCCGTTGGTCCAGTGCAGCTTGATGCCGCCGGCGTCCCAGACGCGTTTGTACTCCCGCAGGTTGTTGTGCGTGATGGTGGAGTCTTCGATCAGCGCGCGGGTGACGACCTTGCCGTTGATGCCGACCTTGCCGTTGAAGGAGGCGTCCACGCGCCGCAGGGTCGCGTCGGCCCCACCGATCCAGAGGCCGGCGGCGTTCATCCGGCGGAAGCTGCAGTCCTCCACCAGCCAGTGGTCGCCGGTGATCATCGCGCCGCCGTTGTTGAACTGCGTAAGGCCCTTCTCGAAGTGCAGGTTCTTCAGGTGGATGTGGTGGCAGGGCATCTGCCGGGCCTCGGGGAAGGCGTCGGGGGCCGAGTCGCGGATGTGCTCCCAGCCGCGCGGCCACAGGCCGAACGGGCCGCCGAGCACCCACCGCTCCGACACCTCGACGACCGCCTCGCCGAGCGGACGGCTGCCGGCCGGGGGGTGGATGACCAGTTCGCCCTTGGGTGCCGCGGCGGCGTTCCACAGGAAGGTGCCGGGCCGAAGCTGCGCGCGGTCCTGCACGGGGTAGAGCATCACGTCGTCGATGAAGATGACGTCCTTGCGTGCCGAAGCGCCGTCGGGTCGCTCCGAGAAGTCGGCCCACTCAGGGTCCCAGTCGCGTTCGCGTGTCCAAGGCCGCCTGACCCACCGGTCGTCCTCCTCGACGAGGCCGTCGACGACGTCCGCCCCGCTGATGACGACGCGGCCCTGGCCGACGCCGACGAAGCGGATGGGTGCCTCGGCCGTCCCGGTGTTCATGACCTGAAGGCGGTCGCGGTAGACGCCCGGGTGGATGAAGACGGTGTCGCCGGCGGCGGCTTTGGCGGCCGCGTGGCTGACGGTGCGCCACGGCCGGGCTTGGGTGCCGGGGTTGTCGTCGGACGCGTCGGGCGTCTGGGCGACGTGGTACTCGGCCGCGACGGCGTTAGCCGTACCTGGGAGCAGCGTGAAGCCGGCGATGAGGGCGTAGGACAGCAGCAGCAAGGCGCGTAGGCGAAGCGGGTGGTTCATGATGTTGACCTGTGCGGTTAGCGTCGGCTGATGCGGATGCGGGCGTGCGTGACGTCGCCGGGTTCGAGCGTCTCGGCGTTGCCGGCGACGGACAGGAAGTTGGCCGCAACGTTGATCTGGCCGCTGCGCTCTTTGCCCTGACGCCAGCGGAAGTGGCCTCGGCCGGCCGGCCCGTCCATGTTGGGCCCGACGCCCACGGAGCCCTGGTGGGCCGGGTTGCTCGGGTTGTAGAAGCCGAAGATGAAGTAGCCGAACCCCGTGCCGTTGGCGACCGCGTTGCTCGGGCCGTCCAGTTCCTGTGCACCGTCGGCGACGAAGATCTGCTCGGTCGCGCTGACGACGTCCACGAGGCGGTAGGGCTTCTGGTCGGTCGTCAGGTTGCTGGGGTTCATGCTTGCGGTGATTCGTGGCATGAGCCGCTCGTGAACGGAGTAGCTGAAGAACTGCGGGTTCAGTGCGTTGGGGTCACGAAAGACGCCCGAGCCGGTGTTCACCTCGAAGGCCTCGGCGGTGTACGGCTCGAGCGCGTGCTCCCAACGGAAGGCACCCGGCACGCCGTTGGGGTGCGGGTTGTGGACCGGGCTGATGACAGAGAACGGCAGGCGGCCCTGGTTCTCGTTGGCGTACATCGTCGTCGCGATGCCGATCTGCCGGAGGTTCGACAGGCCCACCACCGTCCGTGCGACACGCGTGGCCGACTGCAGGGCCGGCAGCAGGATGGAGATCAGCAGCGCGATGATCGCGACCACCACGAGCAACTCGACGAGCGTGAAACCGCTTCTCTTGCGTGACATCGGCACCTCCGGAAAACGAGCGAGCAGACGAGCCAAAAAAGGCGAGCCTACGCCGATCAGGCGAAGGCCCACCAGGAGGAGGATTCGTTACGCGCGGCGCCTCCGGGTGAAGGCGGCCAGGCCGAGCATGAGCAGCCCGGCCGAGGCCGGCTCGGGCACGGCCGTCAGGGAAAAGTCGTCGTAGTCGATGCTGACGTCGAGGTTGCTGAACCGGTTCCGCAGGCCGAAGTGGCTGCCGGTCTGCAGCGTGCCGTCGTCATCGACGCCGCTGACCTGCAGCGGCATGGCCAGGTTTCCGCCGCTGATGGTGTAGGTCAGCGCCAGCGAATCCGAGCCGCCGGGGCCGTCGGTCCCGTACTCGCCGACGAGCGTGGCGGTGTAGGTCTGCCCGAATTGAAGGGCACCGAAGGTCTGGCTGGCGATCGCGTTGACGCCGGCGCCATCCCGAATCTCCCGGATACGGACCTCGCCGGTGTCGAAGCGGACCTCGGGCAGGTAGCCGAAGAAGTCGGGATTGTTCACGTTGCCCAGGACCATGAAGCCGGCGAAGAGGAAGTTGCTGATGCTCGGGTCGTCACCGCCGACGGTGAAATCGGTCTGCATCGTGAAGCCGAGGTTGCTGCTGCCGCCCAGGGCGGGGAACTCCGCCGTCGCCGAGGAGGAGTTGGTGCCGCCCAGGCTCACGGCATAGCTCAGGGCCAGGTCGCCGGTGCCGGTGTACTGCCAGCTGCCGGCTGCAGGCGTGGTCTTGACGAAGACGTCGGTGCCGTCGTCGAAGTCCTCGATGTAGGGCAGCGAGGCGGCAAAGGCTCCGCAGGGGAGTAAGGCGAGTGCGACACACGTCGTCAGGTAAGGCTTGAACATGGCATCCTCCGTAGATGGGAAAAAAGTGGGCAATTGTGGACATAAAACGGCAATCAACCCCGTCCGGAACCGTTCCGGGCGTCGGCAAAGAGCGTTGATTCGACCGCGATCGCCGGACGCGAACCGCCGCGCTTGATCATCTGGTTGAGCATCGACACGGCCTGGCGGCCGACTTGCTCGAAGGGCGTGAGCACCGCGACCGGGTCGGCGTGGGGGGCGGCAAGCCGCGGGTTGCCCGCGAAGTAGGCCACGTGCAGGTCGTGCCCGACTTTGATGCCCAACGCCCCTGCCGCGGCAAGCACCGCGTGCAACTCCTCCTCCGCGTAGCAGACGACGCCGTCGAGCGAACGGTTGGCCGTGAGCCAGTCGGTCAACGCCGGGACGGCCTCCGGGTTGCGGAAGACGTCGGCGTCGAGTTCGGCCGGCGCGTCAAAGCCGCCGTCCGACAGGCAGCCGCTGACGCCGTCGATGCGGTCGGCCACGCTGTAGTGCCGCCGGCCGTGCTGGTTCACCAGCCCCAGGCGACGGCAACCGCGTTGAATGAGCGTCTCGGCGGCCCGGCGGCCGGCCTGCACTTCATCAGGGTAGACCGCGTTCTCAGGCTGCTTGCGGTTGAGCCACACGACCGGCGACCTGGACTGCTTCAGCGGCTCGAACAGCGCCGGCGGCAGGTCGTGAATGCTGTTGATGATGAACCCGTCGCAGGACCACTCCCGCAGCAACTGCGGCACCTGGTGGGGCTCGGTCAGCTCCTGGTAGGGCAGCTCGCCGAACAAAAGGCGCAGGTTGCTCCGCCGCAACTCGTCGCTCATGCCGTGCAGCAGCGCCTGAGGCAGGAAACCGCGACCCGGATGGCTGCTGGCGATCAGGCCGATGGTGCCGAACCGTCCGGTCCGCTGGGCGCGGGCGGCGACGTTCGGGCGGTAGCCCATCTCCATCGCCGTCCTGGTGATGCGATCCCGCAACTCCTTGCTGACACGGACCGTCCCCCCGGCGGGGCGGAAGGCGGCGCTGACCGTCGGCTGGGAAACGCCGAGGCGGCGGGCGACGTCGATGGCGGTGACTCTCGGCATAGCTTACGTAGAATCATACTGCGTGCCGTCGGCCCGTCAAATGAAATCCGCCGCCTCTCGGACGGCACGCGGACACGCAATCAAACAAACAAAGCCCCGCCCGAGCAGCCGAACGACCTCAGCTGCCGGGGGACCGCGCCCGGCATGCGTGCCGGGCGGCGGGAAGCTCGTCTTGTGGGGGTGCTAGCCGTTGCCTTCGTCCGGGTTGGCGATGGCCGACCGCATGTCCGTGTCGGCCTGGACGTTCTTCAGGCGGTAGTAGTCCATCACGCCCAGGTTGCCGCTGCGGAAGGCTTCGGAGATGGCCTTGGGGATTTCCGCCTCGGCCAGCACGACCAGGGCGCGGTTTTCGGCGACTTTGGCGACGTTCTCCTGCTCCTGGGCGACGGCCATGGCGCGGCGCTTTTCGGCCTCGGCCTGGAAGCGGCGCTTTTCGGCCTCGGCCTGCTCGGCGATGAGCTTGGCGCCCACGTTTTCGCCCACGTCCACGTCGGCGATGTCGATCGAGAGGATCTCGAACGCCGTGTTGGCGTCCAGGCCCTTTTCGAGCACGGCCTTGGAGATTTTGTCCGGGTTTTCCAGCACCGCGCCGTAGCTGGCGGCCGAGCCGATGCTGGTGACGATGCCCTCGCCGACGCGGGCGATGATCGTCTCCTCGGTGGCACCGCCGATGAGCCGCTTGATGTTCGTCCGGACCGTGACGCGGGCCTTGACGCGAAGCTGGATGCCGTCCTTGGCGACGGCGTCGATGGTGTTTCGGCCCATCGCGGCCGACGGCACGTCGATGACCTTGGGGTAGACGCTCGTCTGGATGGCCTCGAAGATGTCGCGCCCGGCCAGGTCGATGGCGGTGGCGTTCTGCCACGGCAGGTCGATGTTGGCCTTCTCCGCGGCGATCATGGCGTTGACCACGCGCATCAGGTTGCCGCCGGCCAGCACGTGGCTTTCCATCTCCTGCTGGCTGACGTTGAGGCCCGCCCGCGTCGCCTGAATGCGTGCCTGCACCACGGCGTTGGAGTTGATCTTCCGCAACTGCATCCCGATCAGGTCGAGGAAGCTGAGCCGCACGCCCGAGACCAGCGCCCGCACGTACAACCCGATGAAGTTGAAGAAGACGAAGAACAGGACGATCATCACGACGACGACGACCGCCAGGATGATCCAAGAAATGGGTGTCCAGTCGCTCGTGTCCTGTGCCAGATGAAGTGCGTTGTGCAGCGTGCTCATGGTGATTCTTTCGGTGTAAGTTCGCCCCTAGTGGTAACGCAAGCTTAGGCGCGGGTAAAGCTTGTCAGTCGGTGGAGGCAACAGGCAACCCAACAACTTCCGTCCCCGTAAACCATCCGCCGTGGCTGGTGCCGGTGATCAGTTCGCCGGTCAGGGTGGTGCGGGTGGTGTATTCGGTCAGGACGTGGCTCAGGGCGTCGGCGGCTTGTGGCGTACTGTCGCACAGCACGGCCACGGTGCCGCCGGAGCCGCCGCCGGTGATTTTCGCGCCGTACAGGCCCGCCGGCTCGTTGGCACGCACCAAGTCCACCAGCACGTCGCATTCGTCGGCACCCAGGCGGGCGTCGCGCGTGTAGCTGATGTGGCTGGCGTACATCAGGTGGCCGGCTTTATCGAGGGCGAGCTTGCGGGCGGCCGGGTCGTTTGTGGTCGCCGCGGCGTCGTGCAGGTGCCGCACGAACTCCGCCACGCGGTGGCTCTCCCACACGTGGTGGTCGGTCGCGCCTTGCACGTGGTAGGTGGTCTTGGGGTCGACGGCCGTGGCGGTGTCGGCGGTCGGGCCATAGGCGGAAAGGAACGCCTCCCCGCCGATTTCCTCCGGCAGGTAGCTTCTAAAGAAGCGTTTGTAGTCCTCGAGCGGGAGGTTGGCCAGGTAGCCGTGGGTCGGGTCGGCGGCCATTATCTTGCCGGCGGCGCGGGCCATGGCCTGCATTTGCGCCTGGATGATCGTCTGGCCCATGAAGGCGGCGCACCGCGTCCGGCCGTACGCCCCGCCGCCGACGGCGTGCTTCACGTTCGAGTTGATGCCCACCACCTGCACGCCGGCCGGCAGCGGCGTGGGCGGCTGCAGGTCGTGCGGCTGGCAGCGCATCGTCAGCAGTGCCCCGGCCTGCCCGGCGGCGCTGGCCACCTGGTCCATGATGCCGCACGGGGCGCCCACCACGCGGTTTTCCACCGTCTGGCACATCGCGGCGAGGCGCATGGCGTCCGGCCTCTCGCCAAGGCCGGCGGCGTCGAGGAAGTTGAGCATCGACGCCACTTCCAATGCGGCCGAGCTGCTGACGCCCGCCCCGCCGGGCACCGTGCTCCAGACGGCCACGTTCAACCCCTGCATCGCCGTCAGGTCCAGAAGACCTTCCGCGTGCAGCACGTACAGGCACCCGACGACGTACCCGGCCCAGGCCCGCGGCGTCTGGTTGGCCTCGATGGCGTTGAACCCGGCACGGAGCTGCTCGTAGCTCGACCCGGCCAGCCGGTCCAGCGGCATGGCAAAGGTGTACGGGCGGTTCTCGTCGAACAGGTTGAAGCTGAAGACCTGCACCTGCCGGTCGGGCCGGGGCTGCGTCGCCACGGCGGCGGCGGCGGCCAGCGGCCACTCGCACACCAGGCTGCCGGTGTAGTCGGCGATGCCCCCCATCACGTCCAGCCGGCCGGGGGACCGGCTCAGGCGCAGCGGGCGGGCCGGGTCGAAGCTGGCCAGCCGCTCTTCCCGCAGCCGGCGGAGCAGGGTGACGACGGCCGGGTCGTCGAGCACATCACTTGCCAAACTCCACCTCCGGCATCGGCGGCGCGGCGGGCTGGGTGGCCGGCGGCACGGCGGGCTGTGTCGCGGGCTCGGCCTGTTCCTGCTGGGCCTGTTCCTGCTCGGCGGGTTCCTGCTCGGCGGGGAGGAACATCCACGGGTCGGCGGGCGGGGTGGTTGCAGGCGGGGTGTTCGCGGGGTTGGCTCGCGACGGGCCGGCCGGTGCCGTGGCAGGTGCCGGGACCGTCTCCGGATTCGACCGGTCGGGGATCACCGGCGGCTGCACGGCCTCGGATTGCGGCGGTGTCTGCGGCGAAACCGGCGGCACGGGCGGCGGGGCCGTCTGGCTTTGCGCCCGGCCGCCGAGGATCAACTCGGCGAACAGCCGTTCCTGCCCCACCGGCCGGAAGCTGGCCAGCAGCACGTACGTCCGCTCGCGGCTGATGCCCGGGTTGGCAAGCTGGAACCGGTACGTACGTGTCGTGCGTTCCCAGTGGGCCTGCTGCTGGCCGACGGTATCGAGCCGGCCGGTCCACGGGTTGGCGAGGCGTTCGCCGCGGGCCGTGGGGCTTTGCTCGTCGTAGGCGTAAAGCTCGAAGACGGCGACGCCGCCGGCCTTGACCGGCTCCCCGGCGTAGTCGAGCAGTTCCAGGTTCGCCTCGATGCCGTCGGGCACGTCGTCGCCCGTCCAGTCGGTCACGCGGGTGAAGACCGGGTGCAGCCGAAGCTCGCGCGGGGCGAAGAAGTCCTCCCGCGGCGAGGTGATCGGCGTGCGGTCGATGCCCGGGCGACACCCGGCCGCCGACAAACCGGCCACGGACACCAGCGCGACAAACCGAAGCGTGCTAAGCAGGCCAAACCGCATGCCGGCAATGTAGACGCCCCGCCCCCGCTGGCCAAGCCGCACGTACCCACCCGGCTTGGTGGCTTTAGCCACCCATGTCCGCCGATTCAACACAGAGATCACAGAGGTCAGGAGATCACAGAGGAAGAAACTGGAATAGAAAATGGACAGAACACAGCCATTCCCGCCCTCTGCGGTCTCCCCATCTCGGCGTCCTCTGCGCTTCCCCGCTCACCGGGCCAACAGTCACGCCGGGTCTGGCAGGGCCGCCTTGAACGCCGCGGCGGCGGCTTTCACGTCCAACGCGCCGACCACGGCCTGCGTCACGGCCACGGCCTTCACGCCCGTCGCCAGCACCTCGGGCACGCGGTCGAGGGTGATTCCGGCGATCGCCACGGCCGGGACGGGCAGGCTCGCCGCCTGCTCCGCGAACGCCAACCCCGGCAGGAAGTCCCGCGGCTTCGTCGTCGAGGGGTAGACCGGCCCGACGCCGACGTAATCCGCCCCGTCCGCCACCGCCTGATGCGCCTGCTCCATCGTGTGCGTGCTCACGCCCAGCAGCATGCCAGGGCCGACGAGCTTGCGGGCCGCCCGCGCCGGCAGGTCGGTCTGGCCCAAATGCACGCCGTCGGCACCCGCGGCCTGTGCGACGTCGAGGCGGTCGTTCACCACGAACAGCACCCCGGCCGGCTTGCAAAGCGCCGCCAGCCGGCGGGCACGGGCCAGCAGCTCGCCGCCGTCCAGGTGCTTCTCGCGGAGTTGCAGGCAGCTCGCCCCGCCGGCGACAGCGGCCTCGGCGGCGGCGTACCAGTCGCCACGGCACGCCGACTCGGTGATCAGCACGTACAGCCGCACGCCGTCGAACCGGCGGGGGCGCAGGGTGAAGGCGATATCCCGCTCGGCGTCGTAGAAGGCGTAGCGGGCCGCCTCGACGCGCGCGGCCGCGGGCGGGTCGAGGGTCTTGAGGCACTCCTCCACCGCACGCAGCCCCTCGCCGACGCGCTTGCCGGCGGCCACGACCACGGCCGCCAGGTCCGGGCGGTGCAGCTCATCCGGCAGCTTGACGGCCGTGCCGACGTCGCCGGCCGAGTCGCGGTGGAGCACGGCCTCCGGCGGCACGGCGTGGGCCAGCGCGTGCCGCACCTGCTTGAGCCGCCCGGAAAGCTGCGGATCGTTCAGCACGAAGCGGGCGTAATCCTCCACCACCCGCAACCCCTCGCGGGCGCGGTTGGCGTTGGCGTCGATGATGCGCAAAGCCGACGGCATGATGTGGCATCTTACGCCGGGGAGGGAAGCCAATGCGCTCGCCGGCCGCGAAACGTGTGAAGCCCGGCGGCCCGGCGGGTCGATGAGCCGACTACATGCCAGCCTACAAGAGCAAGATCGCCGCCGACCGACGTCAGAGATTCGATGAGGGGATTGCCAAGCTGCGGAAGGCCGCCCCGTCGATAAAGTCGGGTAAAGGTAGCGCCACGCCGAAAATGCGCTACCATGCCGGCGTGGACAGCTTCAACCATGTGATTCAGGGCGACTGCATCGAGGTCATGAACCAGACCCCCGCCGGCTGGGCGGACCTGGTCTTTGCCGACCCGCCGTTCAACATCGGCTACCTCTACGCCGGCTACGACGACGAGCAGCCGGTCGAAAAGTACCTGGCCTTCTCCCGCGACTGGATGAAGGCCGTCAAGCGCATCCTCAAGCCGACGGGCAGCTTCTTCCTGGCCATCGGCGACGACTACGCCGCCGACCTGTGCGTCATCGCCCGGCGGGAACTCGGGCTGACGATGCGCAACTGGATCGTCTGGCACTACACCTTCGGCCAGCAGACCAAGAAAAAGTTCGCCCGCAGCCACACGCACATCCTCTACTTCACCAGGAGCGAGAAGGACTTCACCTTCAACGCCGACGACGTGCGCGTGGCCAGTGCCCGGCAGACGACCTACGGCGACCGCCGGGCCAACGCCAAGGGCAAGCTCCCGGACGACACCTGGTACCTCCGCCCGCAGGAAGTGCCCGAGGAACACGGCTTCTCGGACGAGGCCGACACCTGGTACGCCAGCCGCGTCTGCGGCACGTTCGCGGAGCGCGAGGGGTGGCACGGCTGCCAGATGCCCATCGCCGTGCTCGACCGCATCATCAAAGCCGCCAGCAACCCCGGCGACGTGGTGGTGGACCCGTTCAACGGCAGCGGGACGACGTGCGTCTCGGCGGCGTTGCTCGGGCGGGACTATGTGGGCATCGACTCCAGCAGTGAGTACGTGGACTTCGCCCGCCGGCGGATTGAAACCGCCCTGGCCGGCAGCCCGACGGCCGCCCACCGCCCCAGCCGCGTGCAGACCGCGACGGACGCCTTCGGCCGCCCCCGCGTCACGCGCAAGCGCCAGGCCAAGGCGAGCTGACAGGTCGCGCTGAGGCTTTGCCCGGGCGGCGAACCCGCACGGCTCGGCTGCGCTTCACTCCTGTTGTTCGCGGAGGGTCACGCCCGTCTTTTCTTCCAGCAGTGCCAGCAGTGCTTCGCCGTCTGCGGGTTTTTCCTGCCGCAGTTGGGTCATCACCTCGGCCAGTGCGTTCTCGGGGGCCTGCTGCAGGATGCCGGCGGTCACGCCGATGGCTTTTCGGCGAAACGCCTGCAGGTAGAGCGGCACGACGCGCGGCTCAAGCTGGCCGTCCTCCGGCACGACCATCAGGTTGATCTGCTGCGCCTTGATCGGCGCGTTTTGCGGCTCAATCACCAGCGCCCGGACCAGGTCGTTCTGGCTGATGCCCGTCACCTCCGCCGCCGCCTGGGCACCGAGCACGCCCGAGACGCCCACGGCGAACCAGCTCTGGTCCCGGGCCAGCCCAAGCTCGTTGAACCCCTCGGCCGCCACCAGCCGGCTGAAGTAGTTGAGCACCCCAAGCTGTGTCTGGCTGCTGAGCGTGCGGACGCTCGTCTCGCGGACGTTCTGCGCGACCTCGGTCAACTGCCCGGCCTTCGCCGCGGCGTCGGCGGCGGCGTCGTACAGAACGGGCACGAGCACCGTCTGCCCGGGGTTCTCCAGGTCGAAGTTGAAGCCCGGGTCGTAGGCAAAGTCGTTGAGGATGCGGTTGTAGCGGAACCGCGGGTGCTCCCAGCCGCCGGCCAGCGTCTTGAGCAACTGGTCCCGCGTCGTGACCAGGAAGCGGAACTTCAGGTCCGCCCCGGCCGCCTGCTGCAGCCGGGGGATCAGGTTCGTTTCGATGTCCGTCAGCAGCGGGGCAGCGTCCGGCAGGGCCAGCCGGCGGGCAAGCACCTGGGCGACCTGCTGCTTGACGGCTTCGGCGCGCCGGGCCAGGTCTGCGGGCATGGTCGTGGGCCGCTCCACGGCCGGGAGCTGCTCCAGCGTGGTGCGGACCCACGCGACGTCATCGGGCATGGCCAGCGCCTCGATGCCGCCGACCTCGATCAACTCGAACCCCGCCGGGACCGTCTGAGGCACGGGCGCGGGCGCGGCAGGTGCGGCAGGTGCGGCCTGCCCCTGGGCGTTCTGCCCGACCGCGTGCGGCGCTTCCCAGGCAAGGCACGCCGCCAGCACACAGATCGATGTAAGCATTCGCTTCATGCCCATAGCCTACCGGCAAGCAGCGCCGGCGTCAGCAGCAGGAGGCAGAAGCAGGGTGCAGAAGCAGGGTGCAGGTGGGGTCCGGCAGGCAGGCAGGCAGGCAGCCGGCTGCCCCCGTCTTCCCCCCTTCGTGCCTTCGTGCCTACGTGCCTTCGTGTCTTGCCTTCCCCTCGATCCCTTGATCCCTGCCTTCCTCACGCTTCCGTATCAAACATCGCCCGCGTCACTTCCTGCCTCAGCGGCTCCCCGGCCAGGAACCTGAGCGTCTCCTGGATCGCCGCCTCGCCCATCTCCAGCCGGGCTTGCTTGAGGCTCCCGGCTATGTGGGGAGTCAGCAGCAGGTTCGGGCAGGTGCGCAGCGGGCTGTCGACCGCGGGAGGTTCCGGCTGGGTTACGTCCAGCGCAACATACAGCGGCCGACGCAGACACTCGGCCACCAGCGCCGCCTCGTTCACGCTGTTGCCGCGGGCCGTGTTGATGAAGACCGCGTGGTCCGGCAGCAACGCCAGCCGGTCTGCGTTGAACGCATCGTTCGTCTCCGGCAGCTTGGGCAGGTGGTCACTCACCACATCGCACCGGCAGACCTCCTCGAGCGTCGCCCGCTTCACGCCCACCTCGGCCGCCCGGGCTTCGCTCAGGTACGGGTCGTAGACGTGAACGCGCAGCTTCGGGAACCCCTTCAGCAGCCGGATCAGCTCCCGCGCTATCCGCCCGCAGCCGGCCAGGCCCACGTCCAGGTCGATCAACTCGCGGCACAACGCCTTGCGACGGCGGACCTCGGCCTCATCGTTCGCGGCATAGGCGGCGGCGATCCACGGCGTCTGCTTCAGCAGCATGAGCATCAGCCCCAGCGTGTAATGGGCCACCGGGATCGCGTTCTGGTCGGCGGCGTTGCTCACGCGGACGCCCGCCTCGTACACCGCCGCGTCCACGAGGTACTTGACCGTCCCGGCCGAATGCGCGATGAAACCCAGCCCCGACAACTCGGCCGGCCTGAGCCGCTCCGGGCCCGGCGTGCCCCACCCGGTGATCAGCACCAGCGCCCCGCGGGCCAGCTCCCGCCAGCCGGCATCATCCATCCCCGCCGGCACCGGCCCGCGAACCTGCGCGACGACCCGCAGGCGGTCCAGGTCGGCGGGTCGGAACATCTCTCGGGCGGTGGCTTCCGGCAGGAGCAGACAGACGACGGGCGGCGCATCAGGCATGCCGCCGAGCATCCAGCGCCCGCCGGTGGGTTGCAAGCGGTGCGGCGAGTTGGCGTGCCCGGAATCGGCTGGAGATCGAACGGGGCATGCGATAGATTCGCGGCATGACGACAACCAAACGCATGGTGGGGGTATGCCTCGGTTTTCTGCTGTGGGTCGGCGCGGCGGCCGCCGGGCCGTACAGCACCGACAAGGCCTTCCCGCCCGGGACGTTCTCCGACGGCAACACGTACAGCTTCGAGGACTTCGCCGGGCAGGTGCTGGTGCTCTACTTCTACGAGTCCGGCTGCCCGAGCTGCCGCGACATGGTGCCGGTCCTCAACGAGATGCACGCCCGCTGGGCGGCCAAGGGCGTCTACTTCATCGCGGTGGGGGCGGAGGACGCCTCCAGCAAGGCGAACATGTACGCCCGCACCACCGGCATGCAGTTTCCCGTCTTCGCGGACCACGTGGGGCTGCTGTCAGAGAGCTTCGGGCACCAGATCTCGCTGAGAAACATCCGCAAGTTTGATATCATCCTGCCGGACGGCCAACGCAAACGCGTCGGCCTGCATTTGACCGACGCCGACCTCGCCGCCGCCGTCGAGCAGATCCCCGACCCGATCGACATGGAGACACTCCCGCCGTCGCTGGCCCCGGCCGTCATGGCGATGCGCCTCAACCGCTACGAGCCCGCCTTGAAGCTGCTGGACCGCGCCGCCCGCAGCCGCAACGAGGCCCAGGCCCAGGCCGCGACGCAACTGACTGAAGCGATCCACGCGAAGGCCAAGGCGGCCGTGGCCGAGGCGGACGCCGCCGCCGAGGAAGGCCGCCTCGCCGAGGCGTTCGTGGCCTACGAAGGCGTGCAAAGACGGTACGGGCGGATCGACGGCATCACCGACCACGTGCCGGGCAGACTCAGCACGTTACGTCGGGAGTCAGACGTGCAATTCGAGCTGGAAGCCCGCAAACAGTACGAGCGGTTCGCCCGCGGCGTGCTGCAGGCCTCGCCGCAAAACCGGGCCGAACTGATGGCCTTCGCACAACAGTACCTCAGCAAGTACGGCCAGACGCCCACCGGCCGGACCGTGGCGAACATGACCGGCCTGAGCACGACCGCCCCGTAACACCGGCCGGCACCAGCCCGCCTCGGCGGCACGAGCCGGCCCGTACCGGCCCGCAGTTGCCACAGGCCGGCCGGGCTGTAGAGTCGGGGCGGTTTAACTGAAGGGGTCGTGCCTTGCCCGACTGGATTCAACAGACGATCGACGTGCTCCAGGCCCTGCCCCCGGAGGACCGAGGGAACGTCACGCTCGCGCTGACACTGCAGTTCGTCCTCACGATGGTCTACTACCTCGTCGCCGGGCTGGTGGCATGGGCACTGGGTAAGCGGATCATCCAGGCGACCTTCGCGGCCATGCGGGAGGTGCAGCGTGATCGTGCCTGAGCCCTGGGAGAACCCCGGGCTGCTCGAGGTCATCCTCGCACTCGAGGTCATCACCCTGCTGACGGCCCTGCTCTTTGGCACCATCGCCCGGTTCATCGTCCGGCGGAACCCGACCGACACCCTGGCCAGGTTCTGGCTGCAGTTCAACCGCGTGCTGGCCGGCCGGGTACACATCGCCGGCGTGGGGACAGGCACCGGCACCGCCGGGCACACCGACGAATACACCACCGCCTTCGACGTGGACGCCCCCCCGACCCACGACGCCCCGGACCTGGACGCCCTGGCCGGCCTGGGAACCCTCGACGGCGTCGGCGGCGGCCCGGGCGGAGGGGGTGCGGCAGAACCCACCGTCACCGCCGGCGGGGCGGCCGTCACCAAACGCCCGCCAGGCTACCAGCCCCGCTCCGCCGCAGAGGTCGCCGCGCCGCAGACCGCCGTCATCGACGTCCTCCTCGTGCCGCTCGCTGAGGCCAACCGCCTGACGCCCGCCGGCGGCGGCTTCCGGGCGGCCGTGACCTACGCCGGCGACGACACCCGCGCAAACGCCGAGGTGCTGAAGCTGATCACCCAGGCCCTCCGCGTCCAGCCGCACCAGGTCACCCTCCTGCGAGGCCACAATCGCACACAAAAGTCGCTACAAATTGCCGGGCTTACCCAGGATGACGTGAATCGCCGGCTCAACGCGGCAGTTTCCTAGTGCGTCGGCGGTCCCCGGCCGAGTAGGGTCGAGGTCCGATAGCCGTCGACGCAGCGTCGCTCGGCACGTCCGACCGTCTGTTGCCTACCCCGGGAGCCTTGCCATGCGTCTTCTTGCCGCCCTTCGGTCGTTCCGCCTCGTCGTGCCCGCCGCTCTCGTCGCGTGCTGGAGCCTGCTAGCCGCACAGCAGGCCTCGGCCCGCGTGATCTACGAACCCGTACGCTTCCAGTACGGGCAGCAGCAGACCTACTACTACGGCGGGTCGGACCCACGCATGTTCGCACTGGCCGAGAGCCCCGTCGCCGCCGGCGGCGGGTGGGGGCGGGTCAACGGGTTCGACTTCGTGGCCAACCGCATCGGCATCGTCCGCGAGGTGGCCGTCGACGACCTCCGCACCTTCACCGACGCCCTGCCCGGCTACAACGCCGCCACCTTCGGCTACACCGCCAACGACGCCCGAAACGAGGCCTACGCCCGCCTGCCCACCTACTTCACCAAACGCCAACTCCTCCAGGCCGCCGTCCGGGTCTCGCCAAACACCTTCATCGTCCCGGCCACCGCCCCCGAACCCCGCCCGACCCAAGCCGGCCGCGGCAGCATCCTCATCCGCCCGTACACCCCCCGCCCGTACACCCCCCGCCCCGCCGCGCCGGCGGCCGAGCCGGTCGTCCCCGAGCCCGCCTTCATCCTCCCCCGCGACCTCCTCGACGAGCCGACCGACCTCCTGGTCCTGGCCGCCCGCCACCACCCCCTCGGCGTGTAGCCCGGCGATCAGTACGTCCACCTTTCGCCACCAAAAGTCCAGCCGACTCCACCCCCAGGCCACCCGATGTCCAACCCCAGGCCACCGCAGGTGCAGCCAATGTCCAGTTTTGTCCAGCGAACCCGCGCCCAAGTCCACCGACCCGCCGCCGGCCGCCCGCCGACGCTCCGCCGACCCCGCCGAACCCCCCGCCCGACCGCGACATCTTGCCCCGTCCCCGCATTTACTCTTGCCCCCGCCGCCCGCCGGCGGGTAGTTTGCTCCCGCCGGGTTCGCAACCGCCGCCGCCGGCGGCCGCCTCGCGACTTCGCCGGCCGACGCGCTTCAAGGGGGCCACGTGCCAAACCGCCGTCTCGCCACGCGTCCGCCCGGCCGTCCCTTCGGGCGTCGCGCGGTGAGGGTCCGCAAGCCCCGCCGCCTCCTCGCCTCGGCCGTCACCGCCGTCGACTTCATCTTCGACCCGCCCACCACCACCGCCGGCCAATCCTTCGCCCTCACCGGCACCGGCGACCCGCTCACCACCGCCAACG
>JBHJOM010000038.1:0-12129 GCA_050329715.1 Phycisphaerae bacterium | reverse complement strand
CGTTCGACGCGCTGCGCTCGCTTGCGATGACGCGCGCATGGCGGGGTTGACTAGCGTTCGGCGCAAGAAACAAGCCGGCACGACGCGGGGCCGTGCCGGCTTACTTCAGGAGGCGTCGGGTGCCTTACCGCGTGCGGTACTGCTGGCCCTGCTGGTTCTGCTGGCCCTGCTGGCCCTGGCCGTCGGACTGCTGGCCGCCGGACTGCTGGCCCGACTGGCGATCCTGCCCGCTGCTCTGCTGGCGCTGGCCCTGCTGTCGCTGGCCTTGCTGGGGCTGCTGCCCTGCGGGGCCGAGCTGGCCGCTGGCCTGGACGGCGCGCTGGTCGATCGAGCGGTCGAGGCTCTCGACGTCGGCGATCTGTCGTGCCATGAGGACGGGCCGGCCGTCGATCATGCCGACGACGCCGATGGCCGCGAGCGTTTCACCCTGCTCCAGCTCGAACGGCAGCTTCTGCACGTTCGACTCGGGCCCCAGGTCGACGTAGAAGCGTTCGCCCGAGGCCGACCGCATCGTGGCCAGCACGTGCTGTTGCTGCTGGCCCTTGAGGCGGATGTTCTGGGTGTTCTCCAGCGTCCCGGCGGCGATGATCGTCGTCGGCTGCTGCTGCCCCTGCTGCTGAGACATCTGGTCGAACTGCTGCACCCGGCCCTGCTGGCTGCGCTGGGCCGACTGCTGGCGGTTCTGCTGCTGTCGCTGGTCACGGGCCTGCTGGTCGTCCTGGCCGATGCGGAAGGACTGCCCCTGCTGCCCGGAGGCCTGCTGGCTCTGGCGGTCCTGCCGGCCCTGCTGGCCGTATTGCTGCCGGTTCTGCTGGTTGCTCTGGCCGTACTGCTGGCGATCCTGCTGCCGGCCGGAGGCCTGCCGGGACTGGCGGTCCTGCCGGTCCTGCATGGGAGCGACGCGGATGATCGTCAGCTCCGGCCGGCCCTCTTTGCTGAGGCCCTGCACGCGGTCGGCGACGAGGATCGGCTTGTCGTTCACCCGGCCGGGCCGGGCCAAGATCTTCATCTGCTGGTCCTGCCGCAGTTGCACGCCCATGAGGTCGCGCTCGGTGCCCATGTCGATGACGACGTTGTCGCCGCTCTCGGCCTGCAATTTCACGAGCACGTGCTTTTCGCCCGTCTCGCCGATGGCGAACGACTTGACGTCCTTCACCTTGCCGCTGACCACGGCCATGCCCCGGGTCTGGTCCTTGGAGACGTCCTGCTGGTTCTGCTGCCGGTTCTCCCGATCGGACTTGGAATCGGACTGCTGCGCCGTGGCCGGCACGGCCATCGCCGCGGCCGCCAGGATCGTCGAAAGTAGGTAGGTTCGTTTCATCATTGATGCTCCTTCGCTTGTTACTTGTTGCTTGTTGCTTGAGTACGTGAGGTCATACCTCGCGCCCGGCCGCGTGGGCCGGGGCGTGTTGAGGCACGCGCGCCCGCCGGGCCGTTGGGTCCCGGGCACGGTGCGTCAGAAGGTGTCGAAGATCTCGTCGGAATCGCCGTAAAAATCTTCGAAGCCGTCGTCGTCGGTGCTGTAGTCGTAATCGGAGTCGTAGTAGCCGTAGTCGTCCTCGTCGTACGCGTCGTCGGAGAAGACGCCGGACGCTTCGTACGGCTCGTCTTCATAGGAGCCTGTCTCGAACGACTGGCCTTCGTTGTAGTCGCCGGAATACTGGTTGAAGGCGGTGGTGGCCTCCTGGTCGCTGTCGCCGAACCAGTTGATGCCGTCTTGGGATTCGTAGCTTTCGCCGTACGCCAAGCCGGCGAGGCCGGCGAGGCCGAGGGTCGCGGCGGCGAGAATCGTCGTGAGTTTCCGCATGGGCAAACTCCTTTAAGGTGGGTGTTGCAGGACGCGAGAATCACCCCCGGCCGACCGCCGGCCGGGGCGACGTGCGGCGACACGCCGACCGTGCCGCCTCCACGCGTCGACGGTTACAACCCCCGCGCCGAGTCGCGGTGTTTCCTGTGACTTTTCATGGTTTTGGCCGCGTGTCGCTCCCCCCCGCCCGGCGCAGCAGAACGCCCGAAGCCCGCGCGACATACCCCGGCCGACAGCATCGCCGTCATCGCGTCGGTGCGGATGCGACAGGATCAGTATCAGGGTGCGGGTTAGGCAGCAGGGAACAGGCAGCGGGCAACAGGCAACGGCGTCTGCCCCTCGATCCCCAACCCTTCGTGCCTTCCCCCTCACTTCACCCCCAGCGCCTCGGCCATCGCTTCGCCCAGGGTCGCGGGGGTGGGGGCGACTTTCGCGCGGGCTTGTTCCAACGCGGCGATTTTGCTCTCGGCGGTCCCTTTGCCGCCGGAGATGATCGCACCGGCGTGGCCCATGCGCTTGCCCGGCGGGGCGGTCCGCCCGGCGATGAAGGCGACCACCGGCTTCTTCACGCTCGCCTTGATGAACGTCGCGGCGTGCTCCTCATCATCGCCGCCGATCTCGCCGATCATGATGATGCCGTCGGTCTGCGGGTCCTGCTGGAACATGTCCAGGAGGTCGATGAAGTTCAGCCCCTTGACCGGGTCCCCGCCGATGCCCACGCACGTCGTCTGCCCGATGCCGCGGGTGCTGCACTGCCAGACGGCCTCGTAGGTGAGCGTGCCGGAGCGGCTGATGATGCCGACCTTCCTGCCGCTTTTGGCCTCGTTGGCCGGGGTGTGGATGTAGCCGGGCATGATGCCGATCTTGCACGCGCCGGGCGTGATGACGCCGGGGCAGTTGGGGCCGATCAGCAGGCTGCTCTTTTCGCTGAGGAACGCCCGCACCTTGATCATGTCGTGCACGGGAATGCCCTCGGTGATCGCGACGATCAGGCGGATGCCGGCGTCGGCGGCCTCCATGATCGCGTCCGCGGCGAAGGGCGGCGGGACGAAGATCATCGTCGCGTCCGGCTCGAGCGCATCAACGGCGCGACGGACGGTGTCGAAGATCGGCAGGCCGTTCTCGTCTTTCGTGCCCCCTTTGCCGGGCGTCACGCCGCCGACCATCTTGGTGCCGTACTCGAGGCACCCTTTCGTGTGAAAAGCGCCGGCGGAACCGGTGATGCCCTGGCAGATGACCTTCGTGTTGGCGTCGACGAGAATGCTCATGATGGCCCGAAGGATACAGATGCCCGCCTGCGGCACAAACGGCGGAAGGCCCGCCGGGGGAATCGGCCGTGGATAAGGCTGAGGTCCACGTCAAGTGCACTGGCCTTGGCGGCTTCAGCCGCCAGGTCCCGAATGAGCGAGAGAACTCCGAACCGACCGACCCGCGTCGGTCGTGTGGGCGGCCGGAAGCGCCGTACCGGCCGGCCGGCGGGCTGTTTGACCGGCACGGCCGGAATCCGCCATTGACACCGGAAAAACCCTCTGGTAATTAAGCGTTTAGTCAGGAAACGAGGAGGTTTCGATGACACCATGGACGTCCGGCCCGGCCTGCGGTACTCGCCGCCTCTGGCCCGTCTCTTCACACGCCTCGCCCGAGCACGCCTCGCCCGAGCACCTCACGACGAAACCGTGCGGCCTGCCGGCACCCTAGCGGCCCGCCTCGTCGGCTTGACTTTTCACCCGGTCGGATCGGTCCGGCACGGGTACTGGCCCATTCCATCTGACGCTTCCATACGGCACGACCGCCCTTCCCCGCCCCGCGGCGTTCGCCCCGACGGTGCGTCGCACATCTGCCCGGCTACCTGCGCGTAGCACGAAAGGACTCCACATGCTTTCACTCGTCCCCGCCGTACGCAACGTACTCCGGCAGGCCGTCCGCTCGGCCCCGCCGGCCTCTGGCACGGCATGCCCCGCCGCCGGCCGCAACGTCCGCTTCGAAACACTCGAAGCGCGTAAACTGCTCAGCACCTACCACCTGAGCTTCAGCGACGAATTCAACACCCTGGACCTGGCCACCAGCCCGACCGACACCGGATGGGGCGTGGACGACTACTACGGCAACAAGTTCGTCGGCCTCGACCAGCAGTACTACGCCAACCCGGCGACCGACAACTACAACCCGTTCTCCATCGACAACGGCATCCTGAAGATCACGGCGGCACCCAAGCCGGCGAATTTCAATGTCAGCACCGGCAAGAACTACGTTTCGGGCCAGTTGAGCACCGTCCGGGCCAACCCGTGGGGTACGAACACCGGCGGCGTCGGCTTCAGCCAGAAGTACGGCTATTTCGAGGTCCGGGCGAAGATGCCGTCGGGCAGCGGCTTCTGGCCGGCCTTCTGGCTCATGCCCGCCAACGGCCAGAACCATATCGCCGAGTACGACGTCGTCGAGACCCTCGGCAAGTACGAGAACCGCACGTTCCAGACCGTGCACTGGAACAACTACGCCAACAACCAGGGGAACATCTACACGGGCATCAATACCACCACCGGCTTTAACAACTACGGCATGGAGTGGACGCCCACCGAGCTCAAGTGGTACGTCAACGGCGTGCACACCTTCACTCAGCCCAACCGGTCCAACACGCCGATGCACATGCTGTTGAACATGGCCGTCGGCGGGTGGGACAGCAACAACCCCAACGCCAGCACCGACTGGACCCGCAGCATGGAGGTCGATTACGTCCGCGTCTACTCGAACGACCCGGCCGTGCCTGAAGTCACCCCCGGCCCCGGCTACAGCCCCAGCCCCTTCCTGCCCATCGACATCGGCGACGACACCGAGGGCCTCACCCTCGACAGGTGGAACAACATTCCCGGCTCGGCGATCAGCGACATCCCGCTGACGACCACCCCCGACTCCACCACGATCATGGGCAGCCTGGAGATCCCCACCAACACCGGCAACAACTACGGCGTCCGCGCACGCGGCTACCTCGAGCCGGACGTCACCGGCAACTACACCTTCTGGATCGCCGGCGACGACCACACCCAGCTCTGGCTCTCCACCGACGACACCGAGGCCAACGCGCAACTCATCGCCTCCCACACCAGCTGGACGAGCAGCCGCCAGTGGAACAAGTTCGGCTCACAGCAGTCAGTCGAGATCAGTCTCGTCGGCGGGCAGCGGTACTTCATCGAGGCCCGCATGAAGGAGAACGCCGGCGGCGACAACATGGCCGTCTCCTGGAAGCTCAACGACACCACCGACCCGGCCAACGGCGACGGCTCGTACATCATCAGCGCAGCCAACCTGGCACCGTGGGACGGCGGCACGGTCAACGTCTCCGGCCGCATCGAAGCCGAGGACTTCTCCGCCAGCAACAACGTCTCCGTCAACAACGGGGCCACCGGCCAGTACGTCGGCTACCCGGGGATCGGCAGCGGCAGCTGGGCGGAGTGGGACGACCTGGGCGTCAGCGGTGAAGTCGACCTGACCTTCAGCTACAGCAACGGCCACGGCTCGAGCAAGTCCATGCGGCTGCTCGTCAACGGCGTCATCGTCAAGACGCTCAACTTCACCCCCACCGGCAGCTGGGGCACCTGGCAGGACCTGACCACCACCATCGACCTCAACCCCGGCGACGTCGTCCGCCTCCTGGCCCACACCGGCAGCGGCGGCCCGCGGCTCGACTACATCGACGTCGACGGCCAGGCCGCTACACCCGTCGAGTACACAGAGCCCTTCCCCAACGCCACCGGCACCCACGTCAGCCTCGGCAGTGTCGGCTGGAAGGCACACTTCGGCACCGGCGGCACCGCCTACAGCCCGTCCAACACCAGCACCTCCGCCGGGCCCACCGTGGCCGGCTTCAGCGGCTACGACGGCGTCGGCGGGCTCCTCTACCAGGCCAACGTCAACCGCAACACCTCAAACATCTGGTGGACCGAGGAACAGTCCTTCGGCAACATCACCGGAATCGACACCATCAGCTTCAACGTACGAAACTCCAGCTCGGTCGAGAACCTCCGCGTCGCCCTCCGCGTCGGCGGCAACTGGTACGTCTCCGACCAGACCTTCAACAGCCCCGACGCCAACAACTGGGTCGCCCGTACGCTGAACGTCTCGACGGCACAGTTCCGCGCACTCGGCTTCAACCCGGGCAGCGCCTTGCCCACCTCCCCCGCCGGCAGCACGACCACCCTCAGCTCCGGCGAGGTGACGGCCGTCGGCATCTACACCGGCGACCTGGTGAGCACCATCCGGGTCGACAACTTCCGGGTTAACGGCGGCGGCACAAACCTCGTCGTGGAGCCGCCGTTGGCACGCCCGCTGCCGCCTGTCGCGTTCGACCCGCGCATCTGGTCGACCAAGCCGGTGGGCTTCCTGGACCGCCCCCTCGAGCCGATGGTCATCGACCGTGAGCAGTCCGAGAAGGTCATCAGCTGATGCGGCGTACGGCGCAAATGTTTTAGAAGCGGTAACCCCAAGGCCGTGCCCCTCCCCGGAGGCGGCACGGCCTTGGGCTTTGTCCCACGGCGGTTGCCGCGCAGGCGGTCTCCGCGCTGGCGGTTGCCGTGCAGGCGGTCCGGGCCGGCGATGTCGGGCTCGGGAAGGCGGGCTCAGGAAGATCGGTCCGCTTCGCCTCTTGATTCGGCCTGCGGGCTGTCGATGATGCCGGCATGGCCTCCGTCACGCCTTTGGGTGATGCACCCTTTGAGATCGACCAGGTCGACGGGATGACCGTCTACCGGCTGCTGACGACGTCGCTGATGTCGCCGGTGGAGCTGGCACGCATCACCGACGAGCTGCGCGGGCATACGGAGGAGCACCAGTTGAAGGTGGCGGTGTTGAACATGGCCGCTGTGAGTTATTGCTCCTCGGCCGGGCTGGGTATGATCATGGAGTTGAACAAGGTGCTCCGCCGCAACGGCGGGACGCTGGTGTTGTGCTGCGTCGGCGCGATCGAGGAGATCCTGCGAATCACGCGGATGCACAAGGTGCTGGAGATCGCCCCGGACGAAGAGGCCGCCGTGGCCAAAGCCGCCCGGGCCAATGCCGCCCGGACAGGCCGCGGAAAGTAAACCGCCGGCCGATCGGACGTCGAGGGTTTCAATCAACGACGACAGGGCTGTCGTCAGAACGTGGGAGCGGACAGATGGGACGGATTCGAGTCGGGCTGGTACTGGCAGTTGCCCTGGGCTGCGGCGCAACAAATCTCACCTTCGCACAGGATACAACCGCCGACGAGGGGCCTGCCGTCCTCGTAAAGCTCGCCAACGGCGACGAGCTTGCCGGGCGGCTCGTCAACCTCGCCGACGACGGCCAGGTGACCCTCCGCCACGACGTGCTGGGCGTGCTGCAACTCACCGGCGAGCAGGTGACGCAAGTCACCCTCGTGCCCGCCGAAGCCGACGCCGAAACCGCCGAGGCCGCCGATGCCCCTGAGGCCGCTGATGCCCCCCCCGCTGAGCAGGATGCCCCCGCCGCGGCCCAGGCCCGGCCTGGCGCAACCTCCGCCCCCACGGCCGCGCTCGAAGGGTTTGCCAAGCTTCTGGATCCCGTACGCAACAACTTCCTCCCCGGCTGGGAGCGGCAATTGGCGCTGGGCGTCAATGGCTCCGAAGGCAACACCGAGAGCCTGGACGTCGTGGCGACTTTCGCCGGGAAAGTGGCGAATGACGAGCGACGATGGGACCTGAACGTGCGGTACTTCCGCGGCTCCGACGACGACGAGCGCAACGAGAACGAACTGGACGCGAACCTCAGCCGCGACTGGCTCGCGGCCGACTCGCCCTGGTTCTTCTTCGCCGCCGGCCGCTACCAGTACGACGAGTTCTCGGCCTGGGAAAACCGCCTGGGCGGCTTCGCCGGGCCGGGGTATGAGTTCTACAACACCGACAAGTTCCTGTTCACCGGCCGGGTGGGTCTGGGCGGCAGCTACGAGTTCGACGGCACGCAGGAGTTCATCCCCGAGGCCCTCATCGGCCTGGACGCCGACTACCGCATGGACGACAACCAGCGCCTCGAGTTCTCCAACCGCCTCTTCCCCGACCTGGAAAACGGCGGGGAGTTCCGCAACATCACCACCGCCGCCTGGACGATCAACGTCAACCGCGACCGCGGCCTGTCACTCAAGCTCGGCCTGAGCAACGAGTACGAGTCGCAGCCCGAAGACGACGACCAACACAACGACCTGAAGTACTTCGCCCAGCTCCAGTACGGCTTCTGAGCGGCGCATACCGCCCGCTTTACTCCGGCTTCTCGGCGGCTTCCGAGGCGGCCTCGGCCTCATTGCCGTGGCCGCCGGTCCAGCCGGGGCCGGCAATGGTCCCCTCTTCGATGTTCAACTCGCTGCGGTCGCTGATCTTGGCGACCTTGCCGTCCTCGATCCAGATGATGCGGTCGGAGATCGCCAGCATCTTGTGGTCGTGTGTGGCCGTGATGATCGTCACGCCCCGCTCCTCATTCAGCTGCCGCAGCAGCTTGATGATGAGCTTGCCGGTGTTCAGGTCGAGGTTGCCCGTCGGCTCGTCGGCGAGAATGATTGCCGGGTCGTTGGCGAAGGCCCGGGCGATGGCCACGCGCTGCTGCTGCCCGCCGGACATCTCGCTGGGCCGGTTGAACATGCGGTGCCCCAGCTCGACGCGCTTGAGGATGTCCGCGGCCTTCTCCTGCGCCTCGGCCGTGCTGAGCCCGGCGAAGACCATCGGCAGCTGCACGTTCTCCAACGCCGTCATCACGGGGATGAGGTTGAACGTCTGGAAGATGTAGCCGATCTTCTGGCAGCGCATCCAGGCCAGTTCGTAGCTGTCGAGCTGGGCGATATCGACCTCGTCGATGTACACCTTCCCCTCGGACGGCTTGTCGAGCCCACCGATCATGTTGAAGAACGTGCTCTTGCCGCTGCCGGACGGCCCCATGATGGAGATGTACTCCCCGCGGTTGATCGCCACGGAGACGCCCTTGAGCGCGTGGACCTCCTCCGTGCCCATCTTGTAGACACGCTTCACGTCGATCGTCCGGACGGTGTGCTCGGCGAAGCCGGGCTTCTCGGCCTGGGTGGCTACGGCTGTCATGCCCGTAAGTTAACCCGCCGACGCGAAAACGGCGAGCCGACACGACCGGACACGACCGGGCCCGCCGCTTGGGCCGCCGCCGACCTTGCGATATGGTGCGTGCATCATGCCGATTCGCGAAGGAGCCCCCTCTTGAAGTGCCTGGTCACCGGCGCCGCCGGCTTTATCGGCTCGAACCTCGCCCGCCGACTCGCCGCCGACGGCCACGACGTCGTCGCCGCAGACTCCTTCCTCTCGGCCGACTGGCGGAACCTCGTCGACTTCCCCGGCGACGTGCTCACCCTCGCCGGCCCGGAGGACACCGACACCCTCGTCGACGCCGGGCCTTATGACCTGATCTTTCACCAGGCGAGCATCACCGGCGTCATCGACGTACGCACCGGCCAGAGCCTCACCGGAGACGCCTTCGAGCACCAGGTCATGCGCGTCAACGTCGAGACCTTCCGCCGCCTCCTCGACCACGCCGAGGCCACCGACGCACGCGTCGTCTGGGCCAGCAGCTGCAGCGTCTACGGCCAGGGGCCCGTCCCCATGACCGAAGGCCAGCCGCTGATGCCGTTGAACATTTACGGCTTCTCCAAGCTTTGCAAGGAACGCCTCGCAGCGCGTTACGCACCCCGGCTCAAGCACCCGATCGTCGGGCTGCGGTACAGCAACGTCTACGGCCCAGGCGAAAGCCACAAGCACCGGCTGGCCAGCATGATCCAACAGCTTGCCGTGCAGATGAAGGCCGGCCGCCGGCCGCGCATCTTCTCCCCCGGCACGCAGAAGCGGGACTTCGTCTACATCGACGACGTGGTCGAGGCCAACCTGCTGGCCGCCCGCGCGACCGAAAGCGGCGTCTACAACGCCGGTGCCGGCGCGAGCTGGAGCTTCAACGACCTCGTCGCCGAACTGAACAAAGCTCTGGCCACCGACCTCCCGCCCGACTACTTCACGAATCCCTACGGCTTCACCCAGGACTGGACGCAAACCGACCTGACCCTGGCCAGGCAGAAGCTCGGCTACACGCCGAAGTACGACCTCGCCGCGGGCATCGCCGCGTACGCCGCCAGCGGGCGACTCGGCGAAGTGCGGGGCTAGGCCAGAAAAGACAAGAAAGCACAGAGAACACAGAGATTAGGAGATCACGGAGAGGAGAAGATTTGGGTTAAGTCGGACGGCGGCCCGGTCAGCTTTTCTAGACCTCTTTCTTCTCCCCGATCTCCCACCCTCTGCGGCCTCTGCGGCCTCTGCGGCCTCTGCGGTGCAAGATGCTGTTGATCTGAACAAGCTGACGACCTGCCGGTTGAACCGAAGCCTTGGGCGGGTGGCTTTCAGCAGATTTTGCACGGGCGACGTTTGGTCGATGTTCATATCATCCCGACGGATGTCCAAGCTCCGCATCAAGCTCGAAATCCTTGCCGACGCCGCCAAGTACGACGCCTCCTGCGCCTCCTCCGGCGTGAAGCGCAAGGGGAGCAAGACCGGCATCGGCTCGGCCAACGGCACCGGCATCTGCCACAGCTACACGCCCGACGGCCGGTGCGTCTCCCTCCTGAAGATCCTCTTCACCAACTACTGCATCTACGACTGCAAGTACTGCGTCAACCGCATCACCAGCGACACCCCACGCGCCCGCTTCGACGTCGAGGAAGTCGTGCAGCTCACGATGGACTTCTACCGCCGCAACTACATCGAGGGGCTGTTCCTCTCCAGCGGCGTCATCCAGTCGGCGGACTACACGATGGAGCGCCTCGTGGCCGTGGCGAAGACGCTGCGGCTGCGGGAGAACTTCCGCGGTTACATCCACCTCAAGGCCGTGCCGCGGGCCAGCGAGGAACTGCTCCGCCAGGCCGGGCTCTACGCCGACCGGCTGAGTGCGAACCTGGAGCTGCCCACCGAGCACGACCTGGCGAAGCTGGCACCCGAGAAGAAAATGGCGGACGTGGACCGCTCGATGGCGACGCTCAGGGCCGGCATTGATGAAAGCCGCCACGAGCGCCGCCGGCACCGCTCGGCACCCGTCTTCAGCCCGGCCGGGCAGAGCACGCAGCTCATCGTCGGCGCGACCGACAGCCCGGACGCGGCGATCCTCTCGGCGGCTTCCAGCTATTACCAGCGTCACAACTTACGCAGGGTTTACTACTCGGCGTTCAGCCCCATCCCGCACGGCGACGGCCGGCTGCCGCTCACCAGCCCGCCGCTCATCCGCGAGCACCGGCTTTACCAGGCCGACTGGCTCATGCGGTTCTACGGCTTTGCCAACACCGAACTGACCAGCCCGGCCGAGCCGAACCTCAGCCTGGACATGGACCCGAAGCTCGCCTGGGCCCTTCGCAACCGGCAGCACTTCCCGGTGGACCTGAACAAGGCCGCCCCCTGGCGGCTCTTGCGCGTGCCGGGGCTCGGCAAGAAGACGGTGGACAAGCTGGTCCGCCTCCGACGGTATGCCGCGGTGCGGCTGGACGACCTGGCGAAGCTGCGCGTCGCGATGAAAAAAGTCCGCCCGTGGGTGACCACCGCCGACCACAACCCCGACGCCCTGCGCCTCGACCGCACGGACCTGAAGGACCGGTTCGTCGTTCACAAACAGCTGGAGCTGTTCGGCACGGCGACCTCGGCCAGAACCGGCGAAGTCTGAGGCGTAGCATCGGCGTCTGGCCCATTTTCTTCTGATGGGCGGGACGCCCATGCTACGTAACATGCAAACCCGGCAGATCCAACCGACGTTCGAAGCCTGGCGGGACGCCGCACGCACACTGCTGCGCGAGGGCGTTGCGCCGCAGCACGTCGTCTGGGTCGAAGCGGGCGTGGGCGGGCTGTTTCCACTCGCGGCGGACGTGCCCGCCGAGCCCGCCAAGCCCGCAAACCCCGCCGAGCACCACGTGCCCCCTTCGTTCCTGCAGCTTGCCAGGCTCGTCGCCTGTTACCGAGACGAGCGCCGCTGGGCGTTGTGTTACCGGCTGCTCTGGCGGCTCACGCACGGCCAGCGGCACGTGCTCAAGCTCGCGACGGACGACGACGTGCTGGCCGCCAACCGCATGGCCAAGGCCGTCCGCCGGGACCGGCACAAGATGCACGCCTTCGTCCGCTTCCGAAAGGTGACCGACGACGCCGGGGAGCACTTCGTGGCCTGGCACCGGCCCGACCACCTGATCGTGCCGCTGGCCGCCCCGTTCTTCGCCGACCGCTTCGGCGGCATGCGGTGGACCATCCTCACGCCCGACGCCAGTGTCGCCTGGGACGGGCACGCCCTGGCCTTCGGCCCCGGCG
>JBHJOM010000037.1:0-4965 GCA_050329715.1 Phycisphaerae bacterium | reverse complement strand
ATACCTTGGGGCCGCCCTCGAGCTTGGCCAGGTGATGCTGGCTGAGGCGGATGAGGCGCGGAAAGACCAGGGCGGGCGTGGCCGAGGCGGCCGAGAAGTAGCGGTCCTTGATCGTCGCGTTCAGCTCGCCGCCGAGGCTGTCGGATTGGATCTTCTCCAGCAGGGCGAAAAGCCGGCCGGTGACGTAGGCCGGGTCGGTACGTTCGAGGTTGAGTGCCACGGGCACCTCCAGGTTGTGGTTGCGGACGAGGCACCCCTTCACGGCGGCGACGCGGGTGTGGTTCACCTGGCCGTCGGCCTTCATCCGGTTGAGCATGTGGTTCAGCAGCAGTTGCGGGTAGGGCCCGCCGGTGAGGACGGCCTGGGCGAGTGCTCCGGCGAGGGTGGGCGGCGCGGCGTCCTCGTCGTAACGCCGAAGGTGGCCGCGGGCGTCGGTCTCCGCCCGGCCGGCGGCCTGCACGATGCGGCGGAGCATCAGCGGTGCCTGGTCGAAACGGCCGCCCACGAGCGACACGTCTCGCATGTGCCGGGCAAGCCGGCGCTTCATCTCCTCAACGCTCGTCTCGTGCCAGAACCTTACCGACACCCTTGAGGCGTTCGGTGCAAGGCCCAGCACGTAGAAACGAACGCCCTGGTCGGAGACTGCTTCACGGTCGGCGTAGCCCTCGCGGAGCTGGTTCAGCAGCGTCTGGACCTGCTGGGCGCGCAGCCTGTCCTCGGCGGGCAAGGCGGCCAGCGCGTCCTCGTCGGGTGGTGGCGAATCGGCAAAGAGGTCGGCGGCGGCGTCCTCCAGCGGGTCGGGCCGCTCGGCCCAGAAGACGACCGTCATGTCGCCCAGCAGCACGTGCCGGTCCCGGCGGGACAGCAGGTGGTTCAAGGCGTTGCAATACTTGAATGTCGCCGACTCGCCGACGCCGGCGTTGGCACCTTGCACGTTGCCGAAGCTCTCGTAGGCCGGGTCGTTAAAGCTGACGAGCGTGGCCCCCGACGACTGGGCACCGCGGACGCCTTTGATCTTCGGCTCGTGCAGTCGGGCGATCGGCCCGACCTCGCCGGTCACGGAGCAGGTGCCGATTGCACCGTTCGTCCCGTCGGTCGGGGCATGTCGGCCGGCTAAGTACCGCAGCACCGCGGGGTCGTCGTGCACGAACCGCCCGCCGGCAATCTGGAAGACGCCGAAGTGGCTGATCACGTCCTTCAGCTGGGCCTCGTGCCCGCCGGCCGCTTCGGGCTGCCAGCTTTCGAGGAACCGGCACACGGCGGAGTAGGCCGGCGCGTTCACCTCCGCCTCGGCGTCGAGATGGCGTTGACGGAAGGCTGCAAACGTCTCCCGGGTCCGGTCCGGCTTCGGGTCGTCCGGCTTGTAGCCGAGCATGTAAGCAGCGTTGTCCCACAGGAAGCAGGGGTTGATGCCCGACCCCGACGGCTTCGCCTGCCCGGGAAGGAGCATGTCGCGAGGGCGGGTGCGCTTGCCGTCCAGTTCGAGCATGGATGCGAACTGGTTCAGCGTGCCGTCCGGGTTGAGGACGACGCGGAAGCTGACCTTCTGCAGAGAGAAGCCCGGCCGGGCCAGGGCATGGCCGTGCTCCGGGTCTTCCGCCATGCGGTCGTATAGCTGAACGAGGCGGCTCAGGATCATGCCCGCACCTCAGGGCTTTCGAAGGGCGGCACGTCGATCACGCCGTCACGCATCACGGCGTGGAAGAACCGCGTCTGCCGGCCGTTGGCAAAGTCGATGTCGTGCAGCATCCAGCCCAGGTCGCGCTCGCCCAGCAGGCTCTCGTGCGGCACGGGCGGCTCCGTTCCGGGCTCCAGCAACGCGAAGTCCGCGGCAAACTCCCGGCAGCCCAGGTACGGCCGGTGGAAGCACTGCCCGGCCCGTGCCCGACGGTTGAACTGGTCCAGGTGCTTGGCCTCGTTCGGCTCGCCGGAGCGGATCTCGAAGTGCGCATCGATCACATACGCCACGTCGCGCAGCAACAGGGCGGCCCGCTGCTGGCGGTTCTCCTCGACGACCAGCCCCAGGTTCCCCCGGCCGGCCTTCATCGCCGCCCGTGCGGTCCCCGCCGGGATCTTGGCACCGACCTCGTTCCGCCGCATGGATGTGAACTGAACGCGGTTGAGCACCCGCAGGCGGTCGATCACCCATCGGATCTCCGGCTTCCAGTAGATCGCCTCGAGCACGCCGCGGGCCGCCGAGGGCGTGATGACGTCGTAGCTGACGCGCTCGACCTTCATCTCCGGCCGTGTAAAGCAGGCGAAATCGCCCCAGCAATGAACCTTGACCCCGTAGGACATGACATTTCCCTAACTAGCCGATCAGCAATTCCGCGTCAAGCCCCTGCCCAGAAATTGTCAGGCCGACGTTCGGGTCGTAGCACGCTTCGTTCCACAGCAGCCAGAGCCCGGCCGTCGTCGGGCTGAAGGCGTGCTCCACCACGGCCGCGCGCTGGCGCAGGTCGAGCAGCGTCCGTTCGCGCACGCCGACCATGTACGGCTGGGCTTCGCGCAGCAGCCGGTAGTTCGCCTCGCCGCCGCCCATGAAGTGGCTGCGGATGCCCTGCGCCTCTTTGTTGAACGGCACGAGGACGCTGGCCTGCTCGTCGCGAATGAGGCGGTATGCGGCCGAAGCCTTGCGGAACGCGAAGGGCAGGTCCGCCTCGTACCGCGGCTGCCAGTCGAAGCAGGGCATCACCTCGTGGCGGTCCCACGCGTCCTGCTTCAGCCAGTAGAGCTGCCGGAAGTACGCCTCGACGGCTTCGGGCGACAGCGGGTCGGCGTGCAGCCCGGCCAGTTCGCGGGCTGTCTCGGCGGCGTCACGCAACAGGCCTGGCGGCGGCGGCTGGTCGGTCTCGAAGGTGTAGACTCGGCCCACGTCCAGCCGGCCTTCCCGATTGCACCGCCCGGCCGCCTGGGCGACGGCATCAAACCCCGCCGGCGCGCGGTACACCGCCGGAAAGTCCACATCGACCCCCGCCTCGATCAACTGCGTGCTCACCAGCCGGCAGGGCTGCCCGCACTTTAGCCGCTCCCGGACCTCGGCCAGCTTCTCCCGCCGGTGCTGTGGGCACATGAACGTGCTCAGGTGGTAGCACCGCTGGGCCCCCACCCGCTCGATCAGCAGCCGGTAGAGCCGTGCCGCATGGGGGCGCGTGTTCACGACGCACAGCGCCGCCGGCTCCTCGGCCAGTCGGTCGGCCAGCGCATCGTCCGACAGGCGGCCGAGGTGCTCCACCCGCACCCGCTTCAGCATCGCGTGTAGCGCCGGCACGTCGGCGATGATCGACCGCACCGCGGCCGGCTCGATGCCGATCGCAAACTCCGCGTTCTTCAGCAGGGCCGGCTGCGTGGCCGTGCAGAGCACCACGCTGCAGCCGTACCGCTCCACCAGCTCACGCAGTGCCGCCAGCGTCGCATTCAGGAACTCCACCGGGATGGTCTGCGCCTCGTCCAGAATGATGACGCTCCGGGCCAGCCGGTGCAGTTTGCGGCAGGGCGACGTCGCCGAGGCGAAGAGGCTCTCGTAAAGCTGTACGTTCGTCGTGACGATCAGCGGCGCGTCCCAGTTCTCGGCCGCCAGGCGGTTGGCCAACGTCTGACGCTTCGGCTCAATGTTCGAGTGGTGCTCCACCAGCCCAAGCTCGGCCAGCGGCCCCAGGGCCCGCCGGTAGGCGTCCGCCGTCTGCTCGATGATGCTGGTGAACGGCACGGCCATCACCACGCGGCGCTGCCCGTGCTTCTGGGCATGCCGCAGCGCGAAGGCCAGCGAGCTGAACGTCTTGCCGCCGCCCGTCGGCACGTTCAGCGAGAAGAAGCCGGGCGGCAGCTCCGCCGCGGCGAGGCACTCGGCCAGTACACCCGCACGCACGCGGTTCACGGCCGTCGGCTCCGCGTCCCTGCCAAGCTCAGCCAGTGATGCCGACAACGCGCCGGCCAGCTGCCCGACAGTCGGCTTGGCCGCGGCACGCTCAGCGGCACGCGTCGGGTCACAAAACGCCTCCGTCGCCACGCGGTCGGCATCGACGAGGCACGAAAAAAGCATCCGCGTGAAAAACGCCGTCGCAAAGCCGACGCCCCCGGCCGGCGCGGCGAACGGCACCCGCAACTCCGGCCCGGCCTGGTCCTCCGGCGGCACCACCACCGACTCCGTCGGCTTCGCAAGCCGGGCCTGAAGCGTCGACCGGCCGTCGGCCGACGCACTGGTCGCGTCGGCGAGCCCCGCATGGTGCCCGGCGATACAGAACGCGAGAATCTGCCCCGCGGCCTTGGGGTAGAGCCCCACGGCGTGCCGGGCGCCAAAGCTGGAGTGATCCACCCGGCCGGGCAAGCCTGCCGCACCCACTTCCGAGCCCGCCGCGGGTACGGCCTCGGCACCCCCATCCGCCTCGGGCTCGTCCGGCCCGCCGACCAACCCGGACGACGCGTGCAGGTACCGCTGAAACGCCGCCGAAAGCTTGCCCAGATCATGGAACCGACCCAGCACCCGCCCCCACGAACCGGCGCCGAACGCCGCAGCGAAATCCTCCGCCAACCTGGCAACGCCCGCGGCGTGAGCCTCGTAAGGCTCCCACCCCTCCGGCCCAGTCCCCGGCCGGGTATGGGCGTAAGCAAGTTGTGCAGATGACCCCTGAAGCACAAGGCGAAGCATGCGAAGGCACGTGGCCAGTGTCAAGCCGCGACGCGCAACGCGCCAAGGCCCGCCGTGCAAACTGCACTGCGAACCCCAAGCGCCCGCCAAAACCCCGGGGGGTTCGCGGAGGGCCTAAATCGTTTGCAGTCAAAGGCTTGTGAATGCCAAGGGTCACTCATGCCCGTCAACCTGTACACACGGGGGAAGGGTTCGCGGGGTCGGCGGATTTGGGAACGTGGACGACAGCGTTTAGAACAGAAGCCGTCGCCCCCTCACGGGGGCGTGGATAGAAACGCCCCGCGTGCCGTCGACGGTCAATTGGCCGCCGGGTCGCC
>JBHJOM010000036.1:0-20702 GCA_050329715.1 Phycisphaerae bacterium | reverse complement strand
GCCGGCGAACTTCGGCCGCGTTCGGCCGTTCGTGCAGCCCGCCGACGACCTGGACAGCCCGCTGAGACACCTTCCGCCCGACACCCGCGGCTACTGGGCGGCGGAGCCGCACCTGTTCGGGCTGGTCCACACGCTCCGCGTGCCGCTCTGGGGCCAGTTCATGCAGCCGGGACAGGGGGCGCGGGTGCTGGCCGTGCGGCATGGGCTGGTGGCGGGCGGGTTTGTGATCCTGAGTATGGGTGTGATGGTGCCGCAATGGGTGGGTGCCGCGCGCGGGCGTCGGCGTGGGCGGCTGGGGCTTTGCCGCGCCTGCGGGTACGACCTGCGCGCCTCGGACGGCCGGTGCCCGGAGTGCGGGGCCGAGGCGGGCGTCGGCCGGGAGAGGTAGACGGGGCGTTGGGTGCTGCATGGGGAAGTTCCGTGGCTGTTGCGGGTGTGGTGAGCTTGGGGCGGGACAGGATCCGCGGTGCGAATGGGCGGTGGACTTGGGTGCGGTTCGGCTGGACATTTCTGCGCACGGCGGGTGCATTCGGTGGACAGAGGGGGCGTTTGATCGCGCATTTGCTGGACAGAGCCTCGCGGCGGGCGGACAGAAGTGAACAGGCGCGCAGGGGAGAAATTTTTCGGCGGGAGTTGGCAGGTTCTGGGGTGTTTGGGAGTCGGCGGGGGTCGGGGGGTGGGTCAAGGGGGTGTCGGGTCGGGTGTCGGGTCGGCGGTGAGGGTGAGTTCGATGACCTCGGCGGGGCAGAAGGTTCTCACGGGCCACTTGCTGAAGCCCATGCCGCGGGAGACGACGAGCCAGGTTTGGTCGATGCGGTGGACGCCGCGGCACATGGTTTTGGGGAGGGAATCGTGGGTGAGCAGGGGTCGGCCTGAGGGGAGGCAAAGCTGCCCGCCGTGGGTGTGCCCGGCGAGGTAGACGTCGGCGGCCAGGCCTGGGAGGTGGACGAGGTCCGGGAAGTGGGCCAGGACGATGCGGGGTCGGGCGGGGTGCTTGGCGGGGAGGGCGGCCGGGTCGACGTCGGCGCGGTCGACGCCGGGGAGGCCCAGGAGTTCCAGCTCGGCATTTTGGGCGTTTTCCGGGCGAATAATGGCGTTTTCGGACTCGAGCAGGTGGAGGCCGCAGCCGTGGAGGCGGGTGCGGAGCAGGTCCCCGTCGTGGTTGCCGAGGATGGCGAAGGTGCCCAGTCGGCTGGATAGGCCGGTGCAGAATCGGCGGAGCAGGGGGAGTGCGGGGCGGTGGTCGTACTTGTCCTCGACGAAGTCCCCGGTGATGCAGATGAGGTCCGGCGGGTCGCGGGCCAGGTCGGCCAGGAGGGCGTCGTGGGCGGGGAACCAGCGGCGGTGAAAGTGCAGGTCGGACAGGTGCAGGAGGCGAAGGCCCTCGAAGGCCGCGGGCAGGCCGGGGAGGCTCAGGCGGTGTCGGACGGGCCAAAACGCCTTGATTTTCACGAATTGGAGCCAGGGCGGGCGTTTGGCCGGGGTCGGGCCGGGCGGGGCGGTGTTGTGGGTGGCGGGGGGTGTCATGGTTTGCCGGTGACGTCCGATAGCCTTTGCCGCGGGCGTTACAGGCGTTCGAACGCTTGCAGGCCGGCGTGGGTTGCCGGTACGATAAGCCGGTTGCGTAAGTACCTCAAAGACAACCCGGTTGCGGCCGCTTTATGGGCCAACGCGTTCGTTCTGGGCGGCATCCTGGCGGTGTTGCTGGCCGGGCGTGGGCCTGCGTTTTCGCCGGCGGCATTCGCGCAGCAGCCGATTGCCGGCGGCGGCGGGCTGTTTCTCATGCCGGCTCAGTTTGCGACGAATTCGTTCGGCTGCTACCTGATGGACATCGATAACCAGACGCTGGTGGCGTATCAGTTCAGCCCGTCGGACCGGAGTTTGCGGCTCGTGGCCGCCCGGGATTTTGAGAATGACCGCCGCCTGGGCAACTACAACACCTTCCCGGACCCGCAGGAAATCAAGGCCCTTGCCGACAAGGCGGCGGACGTGGACCGCGTCCGGCCGGACCCGCGGTAAGGGCTTGCAAACCCCGGTTTGCACCACGGCACACCCGTTGATCACCACCTTTTGACGCACACCCTACGAGCGAAGGAGCCCCCGACATGATGGCCAAATTCTTCTACACCATGGAAGAGGCGCAACAGGCCCTCGGGCAGGACGAGGAGGGGGTCAAGCAGTTCGTCCGGGAGGGCAAGCTGCGTGAGTTCCGCGACGCCAACAAGCTGTTTTTCAAGGCCGAGCAGATCGACCAGCTCCGCCAGGAACTGGGCATCGCCGGCGGCGGCGAGGACGTGGACCTGGGCCCGAGCGACACCGGCGGGCCCATCGGCCTGGCCGACTCCAGCTCCGGCACCGGCATGGGTGCCAGCGGCACCGGCATGGGCCTGAGTGACTCAGGCCCCGGCGGCAGCGTCTCGGGCACCGGCTCGGGCAGCATGATCAGCCTGACGGACACCGGTGCCGGCTCCGGCTCGATCGGCGACGGAACGGGGGCCGGCGGCAGCATGGGCGGCTCCGGCATGGTCATGAAGGACGATACCGCCCTCGAGATGGACGCACTGGCCAACTCCGGCAGCGCCTCGGGCCTCTCGGGCAGCTTCACCGGCACCACCAGCCCCGGCGGCTCGGCCAGCGGCGTGAACGTCCTCGGCCCGGACGACAGCTTCGCCGACCCCTCCGCCCAGACCGCCATCAACGCCAGCATTCAGGACCAGGTGAACCTCGAAGGCCCCGGCAGCGGCTCGGGCCTGCTGGACCTGACCAGCGAAGGCGACGACACCAGCCTCGGCGCGGTGACGCTGGAAGAGATCGATTCGTCGGGCGCCCCGGCCGCCACGGCCGCGGCCCCGGCCATCCCGCAGGACCGCAACGCCCCCCGCCGGGCCGCGGGAACCACCGCCGGCCGCCCGGTTTATGTCGAGGCCGTCGACCCGCTGGCACCCGCCTTCGGCGGGCTTGCACTGGGTGCGGCCGTCTTCGCACTCCTGGGCATTCTGGGTGCCATCATGATGGTCATGCGGGTGCAGCTTGGCGTGCTCGACCCGATCGCCAAGACGGCCCGGGGCGAGAGCGCCTTCACCATGCTGGCGGCCATTGGGCTGGGCGTGGCGATCCTCTTCGGGGTGCTGGGGCTGGTCATCGGCAAAGTCGCCAAGTAGCTTCCCTGCGTGGCTGGCCCTGCGTGGCTGGCTCTGCGTGGCTGGGCCGGGTCGGCCGGACGCGTGTCATTCGAGAGTTTCGCGTTCGCCGACGGGTGTCGCCCGTCGGCGAACGTCGTTTTGGAGCCTGGCAGGGTGGTCCGCAATTTCTGCGCTTTTTGGTGGGCTTGCCCCTTGAATCTCTCGGGACACACGGCATATTCAACCTCAGTTCGCACGGGTCAGGTGGCTCGGCGGGCTAAGGGCGGTGCTGGCCGTTGAATTCGCCTCGTTGGATCGAGGCAGGCCCGCGTCGTTCACATCCTATTGCCGCGTAACGCATGGAGGCTTCGCGATGGCACGCTCAACTAAGCTTGCAATGTATCTGGGTCTGGGTCTCGTCGGCCTCGGCGTGACCGGTTGTGTTTCACAGGACAAGTACAACGCGATGAAGATCCGGGCTGACCGGCTCGACAGCGCGTTGACGCAGGCGGAGATGGAGTCCGCCTCCGCCCGCGCTCAGGCCGAGAGCCTCAAGAGCCAGCTGGACGCCACGCTCGCCAACGGCGGGAACATGGGCGGGCTTGTCGGCAACCTGCAGCAGCAGAATGCCGCCCTCAAGGCCGAGATCGATGAACTTTCCGAGCGTTACCGCCGGGCGCTGTCCCAGGTGGGCGGCTCGGCCCTGCCGGCCCCGCTGGCCAGCGAGCTGCAGGCCTTCGCCAGCCAGAACCCGGACCTGGTGGAGTTCGACGCCGAGACCGGCACCGTCAAGTTCAAGAGTGACCTGACCTTCGCCCCCGGCGACGCCGAACTGACCGCCGACGCCAAGAAGGTCATTGACCGCTTCGCCGCGATCCTGAACAGCTCGGCCGCCCAGGGTTATGAGGTCCGCGTCGCGGGCCACACGGACAACGTGCCGGTGAGCAACCCGGCCACCCGAGCCAAGGGTCACAAGGACAACTGGTACCTGTCGGCCCACCGCGCCATCGGCGTGGGCAAGGCGCTGATGAGCCAGGGTGTCACCTCAAGTCGAGTTGTGGTCGAGGGTTACGCCGACCAGCGTCCCGTCGCCAGCAACGCCGACAAGACCGGCATGGCCGCCAACCGCCGCGTGGAAGTGCTGATCAAGCAGAGCAGCTACACCGGCCCGGGCCTTGCCGCCACCGAGGCCCCGCGGTCCACTCCGAACACCGCCCGCGACACAACCGTCGGTGCCGACACGAACCCCGCCCTGAACAAGTAAGCGGCATCGTTTCGACCCGACGACGAGCCACAGCACCCCGCCACCCGGCGGGGTGCTTTTGTCTTGCGCCTCAAGGCCGAGCCATCCGCAGTCCAGGGGCCGCCCTGCGCGTGTCCGCATAGAGCGGTTCAAATCAGCTTCCAGCATGTCATCGTGAGTTCGCACCCGCCCTCGGCACACCCGCAGGGGATGAACAGACGGCCGGCGGAGAGGCGCGTGATGGACGGCGGGCATTGGCCGAACTGCCGAATTGCCGAGATGCCGAAACGCCGAAACGCCCGGCAAATCAACGTTACTTGCCCCGGCCAGACGCCTCTTCCCTCGCCCCGATGGGGCACACTGGCGGTGACAAAACGGAGATGCTCAGAACAGCGAGCGGAGGGAATCGAACGACCTCCACGTTGAACAACACGAACGCGTTCTCTGGCGAAGAATCCATTGCCGGGGTATGCCGTCCGAGTCCAGGGAACGCAGACTCGGTTTGTCGTCTTGGGAGGTCCTTGGACTCGCTGCGCTCGCTCAGATGGGGATGAAGGCCCGTTGCTGTGACAATAGCCCATCGTGTTTTTCTCGAGCGTCTTGCCACGGAGCAACGGGCCATGAGCAATCTACCTTTTCACATCGGTTTGGACTACCACCAGGACCAGCTTCAGCTTTGCATCCTCGACCCCGACGGCCGGGTTCTGGTCAACGGGGCCTGTGCCAGCGATCTGCCGGCGATGGACCAACTCGTGCTCCAGGCGGCCGGGCGGGTCGGCGGGTATGTTCGCGGGCTGGCCGTCGAGGCCTGCTGCGGCGGCGGCCAGATGGCCAGCGACATCGCCGAAGCCCACCCCGACTGGCGGGTGCGGCTGGCCCATCCCGGTTACGTCGCACGCATGAAGCGTTCGCCGGACAAGACCGACTTCGCCGACGCACGCCTCCTGGCCGACCTGGACCGCACCGGGTACCTCCCGGCCGTCTGGCTGGCGCCGCTTCAGGTGCGGCAGCTGCGCCAGCTCGTGGGCCACCGCCAGTCGCTCGTCGACCAACGCCGGACTCTGAAGCTGCAGGTCGGGGCGATCCTGCGCGAGTACCGGGTCAAGATCGAAGCCCTGGAGCCGGGCCGGGCCCCGGGCCGCTGGTCCAGGCCGTGGGTCCTGCGCGTGCGTGACAACGGCCGGCTGCCGGAGCACGTGCGGTGGATCGTCGGGGAGAAGCTCGACGAGATCGAGCACGTCGGCACCCGCGTTGCCCGCGTCGAGGGACGCCTGCGTCAGGCCACCGCCGGCGACGCGACCGTGGCGCGACCGTGGCCCGACTGCGGACGATCGAGGGCGTCGGAGAGGTGACGGCATGGTGGCTGCGTGCCCAGATCGGACGCTTCGACCGCTTCAGGAACGGCAAGCAACTGAGCCGCTACTGCGGGCTGTCACCCCGCAACGCCAGCAGTGGCGCCAGGAAGGCCGACGCCGGGCTGATCGACGCGGCCAACCGGCAGTTGCGGGCGGTGCTGGTGCAGGCGGCCCACCGGCTGATCCGCACGCACGAACGCTGGGGTAATCTGGCCGAGACGATGCGTCGCCGCGGCAAGCCCACGAGCCTGATCGTGGCGGCCGTGGCCAACCGCTGGGTGCGGAGCATGCACCACCGCATGGTGGACCACCGCATGAAAGACCACAGCATGGAAGACCACAGCACGGCGGACACGCAGTAAGGGGCCGAAGTAAGGAGACGGACGGAACGACTGGAACCTTCGAACGAACGACCGGACCAGATGCCAGCAGCGACTTGCAGATCCTCGGCGGCGAGCTCGGGTCATCCATGAGCGTCGACGGGCGGCCCCCGGCCCCCGCCGACCTCGACCTCAGATAGGGCAGCCGCCGGGCGATCTGAATCGGATCACCCACATGGGCCCAGGCCACCGGCCGAAGCTCGGATAGAAGAGTGAGCCGCTACTGGACATCGGGCGGGCCTTCATAGAAGGATGACACCCGAGACCTTGATTGGATCCGCTCTAAAAACCCAGCACGCCGCGGCGTGCGAACTTGGCAATCGGCTCCGAAAAATCTTCCCAGACGACTTCGCCGGTATCCAGGTCGGTGACGTACATGCGGACCTCGTAGGTGTCCTGCCGCTCCCGCCCGGCGACGGCGTTGTAGCTGAGGATCTGTGCGCCCAGGCTCAGCCGCGGGCGGACGAGTGTGCCGGGGCCTTGCTCCTCGCGGCGCTCAAAGCGTGGGTCGCGGTCCAGCTCGCGGACGTCCAGGTTCATCCGGTCGACGGCGTCGGTGCCGATGCTCGACACGTACCGCACCTGCCCGCTGCTGCCAAGCTTGCTGCGGATGCGGCCGATCATGCCCTCCTCCGGGAGGTAGGGCAGGTCGGTGCGGTTCTCCACGTCCGAGACGACCATGCGGACCGGGCGGGGGTAGTCCTGCAGGAAGCCGCTGGCGAGCATTTTGTCGGTCAACTGGCCGGACCAGGCGACGAAGGCTTCGTAATCGATGCCCTGGGTGACCACGGCCTGGTCGCCGGTGGGGTCGATGCGGGTGGGCCCGGTGCTGCAGCCGACCAGCAAGGCTGCCATGGACGTGAGAATGACTGTCTTTGCTACGTTTGTCATAGGAGGCTTCCGATCGGTCTAGTTGTCGATGTCGCGCAGGCTCAGTTGCCAGTCGACGGCCGCGGGCGAGGGGGCGGTGCCGGTGAGCGTCCTGAACTGCCGCGGGCTGATCAGGACGGTCTTGAAGACCTGGTTGGTCGGATCGCTGATGACCATGCCGCGGGCGTCGTACCAGTCGAACTTGTACTGGAACTGCCGGGCCTTGGGTCGGGTGTTCCGCTGGCGGTTGACGAGGTTCACCTGCACGCGGAGCAGGTCCGGGTCGCCGGCGTCGGTGGTGTCGGTGACGTAGACGCTGTCGACATACGCCTCGGCGGAGAGGTCCTCGTCGGTGATGATGCGGGCGAGCATCTCCGGCTGTGGCGCTACGCGTACGGCGGCCGGCTCGAAGGTGTTGACGCTGGACGTCTGGCATCCGCCGACGAGTGCCACCGCGGCGAGTGACATGAGCAGGCCCCACAACCATTTCAACGGTAGTACAAGGTTCATCGCAGTCCCTTTCGTCGTTCGTCCGCCAGTGACGGGCCTCGGTCGGGGCCGAAGATCACGGGCGTGACGCTCAGGTTGCCCGACACGCCGCGGACCAGAAGGATAGTGATAGCCTCCGGCGGCGTCGTCACGGTGGTGGCTGCGCCGCCGGGCAGGCGGAGGGTGACTCGCCCGTCGGGCGGCGGGGCGAACGCCGCGACTTCAAACCCGCTGCCGGTGGTTCGCCAAAGCCGCAGGTCGGCCTGGGCTGTGGCCAGCTTGTAGACGCTGCCGAGGATGATGCCGATCTCGTCGTACTCCTTGCGCATCTGCCGTGTGCCCAGTTCCTTGGCCGTGGCCGAGAGGGCAAGCCGGACGATCGTCGCCGGGAGGTTGGCCAGGTACTCCTGCCCGCGGATGGCGCTGACGTCGGCGAGCGGTGCGGTCTCGAAGGTGCCGGTGGGCGTCTGCAGCAGCAACGGCGGCGGCGGGGGGGCGGGGTTCAGCACGGGCAGGTAGATTTCGGTGTAGCCGCCATTTCGCGTGAGAATCGGCAGGCCGACCTCTTCAAGCCGCGGGCCAAGCCCGCCTTCATAAAGCACGACGACGTACCCGTCGCCACGCCGCCAGGCTTCGATGAGCCCCTCACCCGCCGCCAGGGTCGCGGCGTAGGTGTTGCGCGGCACCATGCCGGCGGCGCGGCGGAACTCGACTTGCGCATCGGACGTGTCCCCCGCCAGTGTCGCGACGACGCCGCCCAGAAACGTGGTGAACGGGTTGGCGAAGTCCGCGTAAGCAGGCGTGATGCGGGTTTCCACACGGTCCAGCCGGCCGGCGGTGCCGGGGGCGTTGCCCAGCACGCGCGACAGGTCCAGCCCTTCGCGGCTGGCCCGCTTCTGGGCGTCCTCGATGCGTCCGGCGTTCGCCTGCACGGCCAGTTGCTGCCTTCGATAAGCCCGGCGGAGTTGCACACGCGCCTGCTGGATGTCCCCAAGTGCGACGTAGTTGAGGGCCTGGTAGGTGCTCAGCAGGATGGCGTCGGCGTGGGTGCCTCGGTACTCGCGCACGGTGTCGTTTACCAGCACGCTGCCGGTCTCCTCGCTCAGGCGGACAAGCGGCTGGCTTTCGAAGACCTCCAGCAGCTTGTCGGCCTCGGCGAAAACGGCTGCGCTATTGGCGTGCTGCCCGGCGTCCTGCAGGGCCTTGCCCCGCTCCAGGAGGCCCAGAAGGCGGTCCTGGCGGCCGAGGTCCAGGTCACCGGCGAGGCGGGCGGCGGCGGCGAAGTCTCCGGCGCGGTACGCGCGGACCGTCGGGTCCAGCCGGTCGTTGTACGACGCACAACCGCCGGCCAGGCACAGGATCCACACGATGTTGCAAAGCCAGCGGGCGGGCACAAAAACAATTCTCCACCATTGGGGTCGCTGCACAAAGCGTTCGGCACATGCCCAGTTCAGGGCGGTCGGCCAATCGCCTACACTCTTATGCTCGTTGGACACGCAAACCCGCCAGACGTTCGTTCGCAGCTTGCTGAAATGGTACGACGCCAACCGCCGCGACCTGCCATGGCGGCCGCCGGCCGGCACTGGCACCGGCGAGCGGCCGGACCCCTGGGCGGTGCTCGTCTCCGAGGCGATGCTCCAGCAGACGCAGGTCGCGACGGTCATTCCGTACTTCCACCGCTTCCTGGCCACCTTCCCGACGCCGGCGGCGTTGGCCGAGGCGGACGAACAGCACGTCCTGCGACTGTGGCAGGGGCTGGGCTACTACCGCCGGGCGCGGAACCTCCAGGCCGCGGCCCGGGCGATCGTCCAGCGCCACGGCGGCCAGGTTCCGGCGGACCACGCGGCGCTGCTGGCGCTGCCGGGCGTGGGCCCGTACACGGCCGGGGCGGTGGCGAGCATCGCGTTCGACATTCCCGCGCCGATCGTCGACGGCAACGTGGCCCGGGTGCTCTCGCGGTTGTGCCTTATCGAGACGCCGCCCGAGGCCGCCGGAACGAAGCGCCGGCTGTGGGACCTGGCCGAGGCCGTGCTGCCGGCAGAACGTCCGGGCGCACTGAACAGCGCGATGATGGAACTTGGGGCGACCCTCTGCACGCCGAAGAACCCGCAGTGCCTCATCTGCCCCGTGGCCGACGTGTGCCGGGCCCGTGAAGCCGGGCGGCAGACGCAGATACCTACGCCGAAGAAGGCCAGGGCGACGCCGCTTCACGAGCGGCTTGTGCTGGTGTTGGTTCGGGGGGAGTCGGTGCTGATCGAGCAGCGGCCGTCGACGGGCCGCTGGGCCGGGCTTTGGCAGTTTCCGACCGTCGAAGCATTGTCCGACGTGAGTGTAGAAGAAGGGAAGAAAACGCTCGCCCGCCTCCTGCCCCCCTCGCCCGTCGGCCGGCCGGCTCGCATGCCCGCCGCGGCGTGGCACGCGCTGCCGGCGGTCCGTCACGCACTGACGCACAGGCGGTACGTGTTCCACCCGTTCCTCGTGCGGCTCCCGGAGGGGGATGACATTGCCGAAGACCTCGCCGGTGCCATGAACGCCCGGGCCTGGGTAGCGCTTTCGGACCTTGACGCCTACCCTTTGTCCCGCCCGCAACTCTTGATCGCAAGGCAGGCGAAGCAAGCCACGGATTTCGCGACGCACCAGGCGTGAAGACTTGCCCGCCTCCGGCGGCTTGGCCGGTTTCGTGGCACCTGTCGTTGGCGCTGAACAGGACCCGGGAGTCTTGCGTCGGCGTCAGAAGGTCTCGCCGTCGGCGAAGAAGATGCCCAGTTCGCGCTGTGCGGAGTCTTCGGAGTCGGAGCCGTGGACGAGGTTTTTTGTGAAGTCGTGGGCGTAGTCGCCGCGGATGGTGCCGGGGGCGGCTTCTGTGAACTTGGTTTTGCCCATGAGGGTGCGGACCAGGCCGATGGCCTCGGGCCCGCGCACGGCCAGCACCACCACCGGGCTGCCGGTCATGAAGGCGACCAGGTCCTCGAAGAAGCCCTTGCCGACGTGCTCGGCGTAATGCTTCTCGGCGAGTTGGCGGGTGATCTTCATCATCTTCATCCCGGCGATCTTCAGGCCCTTGGCCTCGAAGCGGCGGATGACCTCGCCGGCCAGGCCGCGGTCGACACAATCGGGCTTCAGAATGACAAGCGTGGTCTGCATGACGTCTCCTGCAAGGCTCAAAATCGTTTCCAGTGCGAACGGTTGAGCCGGCAGGGTAGCCAAGCGGCCGCCCGCTGTCACCTGCGGGTGAACGGCGGGCGGCCGGGGTGTGCGATAGGGGGGGAGGGGTTGCGGGCTCAGGCGGCTTCCAGCAGCACGCCCACCTGGCCGGACCACCGCAGGCGGCGGTAGCTTTGCACGCTCACGGCGGAGGTGTCGGCGTCTGGCGAGGCCAGCGGCACGAGGGCGGCCGAGCCGGCGTCGGCGTGGTCGACGAGCAGCAGCAGCCGGGCCGGGAGTGTCGGGCGAAGTTTCGTCTGGGGCAGGGCCATGGCCAGCAGGTCGAGGTTCTGGTTCGCCCAGCGGAGGGCCGCCAGCGCCTGGGCGACCTTCGAAAGCCCTTTCGGCAGAGAGGCGACGACGTGAAGCCGGCCGACGGCGTCGACGGCGAGGCTCGCGACGTCGCAGACGGGGCAGCGCACGGTCGTGGGCTGCCAGCCGCGACGCCGGACGACTTCCGCGGCAAGGGTCGACACGCCGCCGGTGAGGGCGATGATCTCATCTTCCGGCTCGGCGTTGTTCGTGCCGTCGGCGTCGTCGGCGTCGAGCGGCACGGATTGGCCGGTGGTCGGTACGTCGGTTTCGGTGAGGCGCAGGTGTGCCGGGTGAGATGACGTTGCCGGGCGGGCCGGGACGGCCACGGCGGCGACTTCCAGCTCCGCCTCCTCGAGCGTGGCGGCGTCGGGCGAGGGTGCGGGCGAGGGTGCGGGCGAGGGGTCGGCGGGGCGGGCCGGTTCGTCGAAGAGTTGGCCGGTGGTGTCGGCCTCGTCCTGGCGGGGGGTCTCCAGGAACGCGGCGACGGCGGCCCACTCGGCGGCGGCGCGGGCGGCGTCCCAGGGGCCGGCGTACCGCGGCAGGATCACGTGCTCTAGGGCCTCGGCGTCGCCCAGCAGCACCGGCTCGGGGGAGACGGGCCAGTCCAGGAACTTCTGGCAGACGCCCGCCAGCTTGTTGAAGACCACGTGCTGCTCGTAGGCGTCGCTGGCACCCAGCAGGCCCAGGGTCATGTACGGGCGGACTTCGGCGGGCATGCCCTTGAGCGTGCGGTACGCCGCGACGATGCCGTCGTGGTCGCACGTGGCCACGAGCAGCGCCCGCCCGACGGTGTCGACGAGTCGGCGGGCCTCGGGGGTGTGGTAGGCGTCGAGGCAGAGGATCCACTCGTCGACCTCGAGGTCCAGCTCGGTGAGGGCGGCGATGACGTGCCGGCCTTCGGCGGCGTCGGGGGTTTCGGGGGTTTCGTCGGCGGTCGTTTCGGCGTTGTCGAACAGGCTGAGGCTGACGCCGGCGCGGTCGAGCTTCAGCAGGGCGATGCGGCGGCCGGTGCCGCAGGCCGCGGCCGCCACGCAGGCCACGGCGAGGTTTGACTTGCCTTCCAGGTGCTGCGTGACGACGAGGGTTACGGGCCGGCGGTCGGCGGCGGGGCCGGCCGTCGGCCAGCCGAGAGCGCCTGACCCGGTTGCGGGCAGGCGCGTCTCGGGCTGACCCTGTACCGGACGGCTCGGGTTCGCCAGCCCGTCGGCGCGACTCTCGGCGTGCCTGTCGGCCTGGTCGTCGGTGCTGCGGTGCGTGGCGGGTTGTGCCTCGGGCCGGGGTGCCCCGGGGGGCAGTCGGCTGGGGGTTTGCCCGCTGGTGTGCAGCGTGCGCACGTTGCTCAGGAACAGGTGGCTGATGTCACTCAGCTTGCGTTGGGTCGGCTCGGGCATCGGTCGGCTCCCGCGTGGGGCTTCAAACAGGCGGCGAAGGGGCTTACTCCACGATGACGACGTTGTTCAGCTCGCCGAACTCGTTCGTCTCGGTGTAGCTGTTGTGCGGGTCGGTCATCCACCGGCCGTCGACGACGAGGCGGTAGCGGTACGTGCCTGGCTCCAGCGGCAGGCGTGCCGAGAAGACGCCCGGGGCCTCGCCGTTTGTCAGCGGGGTGCCCAGGCCGTTCCAGCCGTTAAAGTCCCCGGCGATGGCGACGCGCTTGGCACTCTCCAGCCGCGTGCGGAAGATCACCTCGTCGCCGATCTGCCGGGCGCCGTAGAACTCGGCGATCTTCTGCTCGGTGGTCTTGGGTTCCGCGGGCGCGGCGGCGGCCGGGGCGTTGGCGGCCGGGGCGTTGGTGGCGGTGCCGGCGGCGGGTTCGGGCTGGGGTTCGAGGAACGCGTTGCGGGCCTGTGCGGCCGGCTCGGTGGTCGCTTTGGGCGTCGTCGGCTCAGCGGCGGTGCCGTTGGTGTAGCCGTTGGCGTAGCCGTTCCCATTCCCGTTCGCCTGACCGTTCGCGTGGCCGTTCGTCAGGCCGTTGACGGCCGCGGGTGCGTCGAGGGTAAGCGTGGTGCCGGGGGCTTCGGGCACCTGCACCGTGCCTCGGCCGAACTTGAAGTTCGTCAGCTGCGCCAGTTGCCTTGCCCGCTGGACGAGCTCGGCGGGGCGGGAGAGTTCGGCACTGGTGGCGGGGCGTTCCATCTGCACGGGCTTGTCGCCCATGAGTTCGCGCGCCAGGTTCACAAAGTCCTTGTAGCCGCGGGAGCCGGGGTCGTACTCGGTGATGGGCTGGCCGAAGCTGGCGGCCTCCTTCAGCTTGGTGTTGAAGTTCACCGTGCTGGTCATGAGGTAGCCCTTGAACTTGGTCCGCAGCTCACTGATGACTTCGCGGGCGAGCTTCGTGCGGGTGTCGTAGAGCGTGGGCAGCACGCGGATGACGGGGCTCCGCCCGGTCATGTGCTGCAGCTCGTCGAGCGTCTCGATGACCTTCGCCAGCCCGTGCAGGCTGAAGTAGCCGGTCTCGACGGGGATGATCACCTCGTCGCACGCCTTGAGTGCGTTGAACGTCAGCAGGCCGACGGACGGCGGGCAGTCGATGATGCACCAGCCGTACTTGTCGTCCACGCCGGCCAGGGCCTCGGCGAGGCGGTCGTCGCGGCCGTCGCGGCCGGCGAAGGTCTGCTCGAAGGCGGCCAGGCGGATGTTCGAGGGGGCCAGGTCAAAGTCCGTGGCGATCTGCCAGGTCACCTGCTCAAGCGGGACGGCCGGCTCGGAGAGGGCGTCGAGCATCGTGCGCTCGACCTGTTCCTCCGGCACGGCCAGGCCCACGGCGCAGTGGCCTTGCGGGTCCATGTCGACGAGGAGGGTTTTGTGGCCCAGCCGGGCCAGGCAGGCCGACAGGTTGATCGCCGTGGTCGTTTTCCCGCAGCCGCCCTTTTGGTTGATGATCGCAATCGAACGCATGGCTTTACCTTCCTTGGTTTCGCCAGAGCGGCCTGTCCGTGGCCGCTACGCAAGAGGTTGTGTCGCCGGCCAGACGCGGTGCCGTGCCGGATCGTTGAAAGTGCCCAATCGCCAACGATCTCTTCGGCCCGACGTCCGGAAAACATTCAGTGAATCGACCCTGCCAGCATTGAAATCGCGGACAAGCTGCCTGAAACCCTGCCGGCCGACGCCCGAACGCCGCGCGGGCCGCGGCCGGGGTCGCGGCCGGGTCACCGTCGTGTCGCAGTCGTGTCGCGGCCCTACCAGACAGCTCAGGCCATCGCGCGCCGTCACAGGCCGTAAGCGCGCAAATCGACCTGGCCGACCGCCAGCGCCACCCCGGCCCACGCCAGCAGCACCGCCACGGCCGGCACCGCCGGCTGCAGGAACCCGGGTGTCGCCAACCGGCCTACGGCCAGCAGGCCGAAGCCCGCCGGCGGCAGGACCATCGCCGCCGCGAAGGCCGGACCCAGGTCGTAGCTGTTCACCCACGCCAGCAGGGCCGTCGGCACGGTGAGCGTCCCCAGCCCGACGGCCCCGGCGCACAAGGCGTACAGCGCCTGCGGGCCGTTCGGCGCGTCGGGCTTCGCCGCCGCTGAATTCATCGACGCAACCCTGACCGCCGCCGCCTTGGCGGCCGCCGCCGCGACCACCGCCAGCACGCCGGCGGGGGCCAGCAGCTCGGCCGCGCCCGCGAAGCCGGCCAGGAACGCCGTGCCGCAGCAGGCCAGCAGGATGACGCCCGTCGCCCCCGCGTCGAGGGGCGTGGGCCGTCCGCCCCTGTCGTCCGCCCCGCGCCTGTTGTCCACCCCGCGCCTGTCGTCCCGGCCCAGGGGCAGTGCCCACGCCGCCGTCACCGCGACCGCCGCGGGCACGGCCGTCCACGCCAGCAGCCGGTAGCCCGATGCCAGCACCGGGTAGACCGCCGTCGCCAGGCAGGCCGCGGCCGTGCACGCCCCGACCGCTAGCACCAGCACGACGCTACAGCCGCGCCCCCGGGACCCGCCCGCCGAACCCGCGGGCCGGACCGCCCCGCACGCCGCCCACGTCGCGGCCAGCGTCCAGACCGCCGCCAGGCCGAAGTGCCACCGGTCCCACCGGGCCGAGAACTGCATCGCCCAACTCGCGACGATGCACCCCAGCGCCAGCACCGGCACGGCCGCCCCGGCCAACGCCTGCAGGTGCCCGGCGGGCTTGCGGGCCAGGCACCACGCCAGCGGCAGGAGCGTGAGAAAGCCGACGGCCGCGGGAACTCCCGCGGCCGCCAGGGCTTTGAAGGTTTCGACGTCCGAGAGCATGCGGCGTCACTCGCGCGAACTCTCGACGCGCACGCCCTGCACGCCCAGTTGCAGGGTGACTTCGTCGCCGATGCCGTCCTCGTCGAGCATGGCGGTGACGCCGAAGTCCGAGCGGTTGATGCTGAACGTCCCGGCCAGGCCGATGCGGAAGCCGCGGGGCGTCTGCCGGGTGGTGAGGCGGGAGACGTCGACGCTGACGGGTCGGGTCACGCCGTGGAGGGTCAGGTCGCCGGTGAGGGTGTAGGTGCCGTCGCCGTCGGCGGTCAGGCCGGTGCTGGCGAAGGTGACCTCGGGGTACTCGCGTGCGTTGAACCAGTCGGGGCTCTTGAGGTGGCCGTCGCGGGTGTCGTTGTGGGTGTCGATGCTCGCCATGGGGATGACGAAGGTGGTCTTGAACGTCTCGGGGTTCTGGCCGTCGTACGCGAAGGTGCCGTCGTACTCGGTGAACTGCCCATAGAAGGGGACGACGCTCGCGTACATCGCGCTGAAGATCACCGTGCTGTGCACCGGGTCGACGTTAAAGGTGTCGACGCCGTTCTGCTGCACGGCGACGGCACGCGCCGACGGACTCTGTGTCGCCAGGAACCCTGCCCCCGATACCACGGCGGCAAGCAGGCAGGCGGACAGCGTGCGAAGACGAAACGGCTTGCGGAAACGGGGCATGAAGCTCTCCCTTGAAGGTCGATGCGACTGTCGGAACAACGATTCCCACCAACCCTAGGCCCTGGCCGGGGCGGGCGGGCCGTCAAAATCGGGGGCGGCCGTCTGCTATGCCGTCGCGGCGTTGGCTACCGCATCCCACAGCCGCCGCCGGGCTTGCCGCAGGCGCAACCGCCGCCAACGCCGCCGCCGCCGCCGCCGGCCGGCACCGGCTGCTTGGCACCGGCACCTTCCGCCGAGACCGCGAAGCTGCTGAGCACCTTCACGGCCTGCTTCTTCCCGCAAGCCGCGCAAGGCTCGGTCGTCGGCCCGGACATCGTCCGCTGAAGCTTTTCAAAACGATGGCCGCAGTCGCGGCAGAGGTATTCGTAGATCGGCACGGTTCAGTCCTTGGTGATTGGTCGGGAAGGGATTGAGGGAGTAAGGCATCGAAGGATCAAGGGGAAGACGTTCGGTCGTCTGACGACGACTTGTGGACGAATGAGCAATGTGCAGGGAACCAATGACCAAGGGCCCGAGCACGTTGGGTCATTGGTTCCCTGGTGCTTGGTCATTGGTTCCTTGCGTATTGGTCATTCCCCCGCACCCTGCTACTGACCCACCACCCGCAACCGCCCGTCCCACTTCAGGTGCAGGGGCTCGCCTTTCGTCAGGGCATTCAGCAGGGCTTCGCCCAGGGCGTCGCGTCGCCAGCCGGTCAGTAGCGGCGAAGCCTGGAGGGGCTCGGCTTCCGGGCCCTGGTCGATGAGCGTGGCGAGCAGTTCGCCCACGTCCTGCCGGCTGGTGACGGCCGCGGCGTCGATGCCGCGGGCCGCGGCCAGCACCTGGGCCAGCGCCCAGGCCGAGTCCGCCAGGAACCGCACCCGCGGCGAGGCCTCGGGCGCCCGGCTCACCGACGCCGGCACCGCCGCCGACTTTCCGGCGAGGACGGCCTGGACGATGCGCTCCCCTTCCTGCTCCCGCACCGGCCTCGGCAGCCCGCGGACGCGCTCCAGGTGATCCGGCTTCACGGGGGCCAGCTTCGCGATCGCGGTGAGAAGCTCGTCCTTGAGGTAGGCCCGCGGCGGCAGGTCGGCGGCGCGGGCCGCCGCGTCCCGCCAGACGGCCAGCGCCGCCAGCACCGCCAGCGGCCTGCCCTCGATGCTCCCCGACCCCTTCACCCGCTGGTAGGCCAGCTCCGGCCTGAACGTCTCGGCGGCCAGCAGGCACCGCTCCTGGCATGCCGCCTGCGCCAACCATGCGTTGCCGTGCGCCGCCAGCATCTCGCCCAGCCGGCCGGCCATCGCCGGGAGGAACCGCACATCGTCCGCGGCGTAGAGCAACTGCTTGCGGCTCAGCGGCCGCTTGTCCCACTGGCTGAAGGTGAACCCCTTGGCCAGCTTCACGTCGAACAGCTCCAGCAGCAGCTTGGACAAGCTCGCCGGGTAGGCCAGCCCGCAGAAGCCGGCGGCCAGCTGCGTATCAAACACGTTCCGCGGCGCCCGCCCGCTTTGGCGCGCCACGATCTCCAGGTCCTGCTCGCCGGCGTGCACCAGCGTCCGCAGGCCCGGGTCGCACACCGCGGCCCACAGGGGCGAGAGGTCCAGCTCCGCCATCGGGTCGATCAGCCAGACGTCCATGTCCGTCGCCACCTGAATCAGGCACAGCAGCGGGTGATAGGAGAGCTCGCCGATGAACTCCGTATCGAACGCAAAGCTCCCGGCCGCGGCGATGTGCCCCATCGCCTCGGCGAGCTGCGCGTCCGTCTCCACGAGCACCGCCGCGTGATGACTCGCGGCCATGTCCGCCGGCACGGGCGTAAGCAAGTCCCCCGAGACGTCATCCTCGCCATGCGCCTCCTCATGACTGCGCGACCGATGCCGAGACCGGAACGACCGCTGCCGGTCGGCGTGCGAAGATTGCGAAGCGTGGGGTTCGAGCATACGCAAGCGAGAATAAGCGGGCCGGGGGGAAATGGCTATGGGGGGAGGGATCGAGGGAGGGGGGATCGAGGGATCGAGGGATCGAGGGGAAGACGAGGCACGAAGGCACGGAGGCACGGAGGCACGAAGGGTTAGGAGTCAGGAGTCAGAAGTCAGGAGACAGATCTGTTGCCGGCTGCCTGAATCGGAAGGGATCGAGGGGAAGACGATTGTCGGGGCGTCGGATGAGGCTCGGGAGTCGGTGCCTTTCCTGCTGCCGGTTGCCGGTTGCTGACCCTCCGCCCTGTTACTCATTACTCATTGACCCTTACTCATTGCCCCGCTGCCTGCTGCCTAACCCGCCTGCTGCCGGTCTTTTTGAACCACAAAGGGCACAAAGGCACGAAGGAGAAGCCGGTAGAGGGGCCAGACGCTTCGGGCATGCTCAACGCTCAACGCCCATCTGCCCCGCCAGCCGCCCGCCCGGCCCGCCGGCCCCGCCCCATTACTCGTTCGCCATCAACCATGACTCATTGCCTCGGCCCCGGGGGAGGGGGCGGCCGAGGGGTGACCTGTGGTCGGCGACCGGGAAGGGTACGCGGAGCGTACCCTGCATCGGCCGGAGGCCAATCTGCCGGGAGGCGCGGCTACAAGGTAAGCCCATTTGTATAGTAGCCCCTGGCCGTATCAACGATAGTCTGTCGGCATGACAGAGGTTCCCCAAGATAGCGCGTATCCGGTGGCGGTATCCGACGCAGCCAAGCGGGCGCTGGCGCGCGTGCACTTTGGCCAGCGCCTGACCGCAGCCGCGGCCGCCGGCGCCTTCGCCGGGCTGATGACGATCGTTGGCGGCCAACTCACCGGCGAGCACATCCAACAGTCGGCATTGCTGCTGACCGCCGCCCTGCCACTGCTTGCCTTTCAGTTCATGCACGCGGCCCCTGAACGAGCCGGAACGGCTGACATCTCGATGCTCATGAAGCTGTTCGGCGTGCTCGGAATCCTCTGTGCTCTCTGCGGCCTCGGGTTCCTCCTAGAGCGGGCACACCCCGGCTGCGGCGTACTGTTCGGGGTGGTGTCGCTGGCTTGTGCCTTCGTCAGCATAAGGGCGGAGGATCGGTTGAAGCACAGACGACAGACTTAGCTACACCGTGGTTACCACCTGAAGGCCAACACACATTCTGTCATGCAGGTGCCTCGTTACGCGCCTCCCACGTTGCCAGTAAGTAAGTAGCTAGAGCACCCGAGAGATTGACTGCCAACTCTGCATGACGCGCAGCGGGCCTCGACCCAACCTTCCCTTTACCATGAGCGTCGCTGAGCCGGTTCCGAAGCGCACCTAGCCCTTCCACAACTGCGGTGCAACCGCCTAGTATCTGCCTAAAAACCGCTTCTGTGTGCTGAGAAGGTGCAAGGTTGAGCCTCTCGGCAGTCTGCTTGTAGAGCTTCGGCAATTCTGCGCCGTCGTCGTATTCGACGCCACTAGCATCAAGGATGTGCTTGCAAACAGCCTCAATCAGAGTTCGCGCAGAAGTTATAGCACCTTCGGGGTCTGAAACACGTCGCTCAAGCGCCTTTGACCAAGCCGCTTGGACATGCGATGCATCAAATCGTTCTAGCCGCTCAGTCACAAGCTGGTCGGCCGGAGATGCCACCCCACGTTCTATCGCTTCTAAGAGCGGCCTGAACTCATCCCATATGAACGTCCGACGTTCGGCATAGTGACGATATTGAAACTTGATAAATTGCCAGAACTGCGACAAGTTTCTGCACGTACGGAGAAATCGCGGAACGAGAGGTTCCAAGGCCGCGTTTGACAAGAGCATTTGTCGGAGGCGTACGAACTCCGCATCGTCCTCGCGGCCTCCAGTAGAATGCGAAATCAGAAGGTTCTGCAGCGCCTCCGTTTGGTCAAGTAGCTCGTTCATGATGCCAACCGGCTATAAACTCCCCGCTCCGACATGATCAGATTGCGCCTCGTACCGGCAGAGCCGTTGGCGTCGTTAGTTAGCACCGAATGTTGTTCGGCGAACATCGCCAACCTGAATGCGGTAGGCCCTGATATCGTAACGTTTCCCATCCGATCCCTGCGGGGAGAGTGCCGCATCTGCAACGCGCAGGTCGATACGCCACTGTTGTTCAAAGTCGCCGGTATACCTTGCGTCTCCCTGCAGGCGGTGCCTCTCGTGGATCTCGCGAAGGTAGGGGGCAGGGAATAGGAACAGGCACGACTCGCCTTCGAGATATAGTGCGACGTGATCCACCACGCTCAGGGGTTCCATCACGATGCCGATCAAGTACCGATCTGACGTCGCCTGATGGTGACGGCATTGCACAAGGAACCAACTCTGCTCGCCTCCTCTCTCGAGCCGATAGATGCTTCGGCTACGTGAGCCGGGGTAACGATTAGTGATTATCTCGTAACCTAGAGCTCGAAGATGAGCGAGTGCGTTGTTCCGAAGTTCAGTCGTTCCTTGTTGAGCCATTGAGCCCTCCAGAAGAAAGCAAATGCATAAGGGTGTCCGGATTGTAAGGCGGCTCCGTACGATGCAGCATCGCGTGACAGTTCGGGCAGACCGGTAACAAGTCCTTGATCGGGTTCACCTCGTATTCGTCTTCGATGTCAGCCAACGGGACGAGGTGGTGCACGTGAATGAAGTCCTCGCCGAGTTTCCCGTAGACCTTCTCGAAGTCAAAGCCACAGATAGCACAATGGCAGCCATGGTGTGCGATGCACGCTTTCCGGGCGCGGGAGCTTCGCTCGTGAACGTTGACGACGATCTGGTAGCGGAGTCCTTCGCTGTATCGCTCAGGGTTGGGAACTTCTTCGGCTAACGTGGCGACGTGTGCGTATCTCGCGTACCACGTGGTTCCTTCGCGGAGCAGGCCTGCTTCAGTCAGAACAGGGGTGAAGCCGCCGACAGCGGCCGGGCCCCTACCGTCTTC
>JBHJOM010000035.1:0-24223 GCA_050329715.1 Phycisphaerae bacterium | reverse complement strand
CAGGTCGTCGATTTCCTTCGCGTGGGCGGCCTTTTCCAGCGTCTCGTTGCCATAGAGCAGGATGGCCCGCCGCCGGTCGCCCCGGTCGGCCATGGTGCGCAGGAACGACACGAACGGCGTGATGCCCACCCCGCCGGCGATGAAGACGAACCCCGCGGCCTGGTAGCGGTCGATGCTGAACGCCCCGTGCGGCCCGTCGATGTAGGCACACGTGCCGACCGGCACGTCCTTCACCCGGCCGGTGAAATCGCCGAGTTCCTTGATGCCGAACTCCAGCCGGTCTCGCCGCTCGGCGCTGCCGCAGAAGCTGAAGGGGTGCTCCTCGAGCGTGAACGGCGACTCGGACAGCTTAAGCCACGCGAACTGCCCCGGGAGGAACGAGATCCCCTCGTGCCCGACGGCCTCGATCGCCAGCAGGTAGGTGCCCCCCTGTTCGGGGCGGACCTCGGCCACGCGCCACTTGCGCCCCCGCTGCAGCCAGGGTTTGAGGATCCGCAGGTAGAGGACCATGCCGACCATCAGCACGGCGATCCCGATCCAGACGGCCTGCTTCCAGAAGACGTTCGTGTAGAGGCCCGCCATCGAGACGTGGAGCTGTGCGAAGACGATGGCAGCGACCCCCATGATCAGGTGCCCGAGCCGCCAGTGTTCGTAGTTGAGCTTGAGCCGCTCGCGAAACACCGACGTCACCGCGATGGCGACCAGCGAGAGCACGGCCAGCCACGCGAACCGGCTCGCCCAGTTGCCGCCGAACGGGTTGAACAGCTTCAGCCGCGACGGGTTGTCGATCACGATGATGATCGGGTGGGCCAGGATCGCCAGGACCGCGATCTGCCGGTGGTAGCGGAGGATGATGTCGATGCCGTACGGCACCGTCACGCGCTTGAAGCGCGCGATGAGGATGAACTGCAACGCGATCTGCGTCAGTCCGATGAACCCCAGCGCCACGGAAAACTCCAGCCAGAACCCCCGGCCGGACGGCACGGGCGCAACCAGCATCAGCGCGACCGGCGTCAGCACCAGAAGCAGGTAGAGCGTGATCCAGAAGAAGCCGGAGATCGCTTTGTCCATGTCACCGGCATCCGCATAACGAAACTCGCCGTCGCTCTTCCGCGGCCACGACGGACGCGATTGACCTTCACAGTAGCGGTCACGGCACGGTCATTCGACCGGGAGCCCCGAATGTAGGCCCCGGCGGCCGGGAGGGTCAATCGGCGAAATCGGATGCGACGGCGTGAACGATGTCGCTGGCTCATCGAGCATCTCCCTGGCTCCAAGGGCCGGCAAGACTCTTTGAGCAGGTGGATCAGACTTTGGCGAGCAGACCGGCCGTCGCCGTCGCCTGTTTCGGGCCGTGCCCAAACTTCATTTTTTCTTCGGTGCCCGGCGTGGCTGCGGGTACGGTTTGCCTCATGCCACACCTTGAACCCTGGCCGGGGCTGCCGCTGGAGGCTTGGGAGCCGACTTACCTCACGCTGCACCGCTGGCTGCAGATGGCCGGGAAGCTCAAGCTCGCGTTGGCGCCGCCGGAGAACCACTGGTGGCACACCACGCTGCGCGTCGGCGGCCGGGGGCTGACGACCGGCGCCATTCCCTGCCCCGGGCACCGGCAGGTGGAGGTGACGTTCGACTTCGTCGACCACGCCGTGCGGTTCGACTGCTCCGACGGCAACCGCACGGGGTTCGACCTGAAGCCGATGACGGTGGCGGACTTCTGGGCGGCGTTCCGGGCAGAGCTGGACACGCTGGGCGTGACGGCACGCATCCGGCCCGTGCCTGTGGAGGTGAGCGACACCACCCCCTTCGACCAGGACACGAAGCACGCCGACTACGACGCCGCGGCCGTGGAGCGAATGTGGCAGGTGCTGCTGCAGGCGGACCGGGTGTTTCGTCACTTCCGCGGGCGTTTCGTGGGGAAGGTGAGCCCAGTGCAGTTTTACTGGGGCAGCTTCGACCTGGCCTGCACGCGGTTCAACGGCGAGCGTGCCCCGGCCCGGCCGGACGCAGACCCTGTTACGGCCGAGGCGTACAGCCACGCGGTCATCAGCCACGGCTTCTGGCCCGGCGGCGACTGGCCGTTCGGCGGGCGGGTGGCGAGCCCGATTTTCTACGGCTACGCGGTGCCGAAGCCCGACGGCCTGGAAGCCGCCGCCGTGAAGCCGGCCGAGGCCGGCTGGAACACGAAACTGGGTGAATTCACGCTCGAGTACGACGCCGTCCGTGCCGCCGGCGACCCGGACGCGGCGCTGCTGGACTTCCTGCAGAGCACGTACGCCGCGGCCGCCGACTCGGCCGGCTGGGACCGTGCGTCGCTGGAGCGGGACGCCTAGAGGGGTTCAAAACCGCTTCCAGCATGTCGTCGTGAGTTGTCACGTGCCTTCGGCACACCCGGGGGATGAACATGCGGCCGGCGGAGCAGTGTGTGAAAGAGAGCGGGCATTGGTCGAAACGCCGGCCGATTCAACGTTGCTCGCCCCGGCCAGACGCCGCCTTCCTCGCCCCGGAGGGGTGAAGCCGAGGCACGCCGGAGGTGACCAATCGGAGATGTTCAGTACAGCCACCGCAGCGAGTCGAACGATCTCCGTCCTTGAACAAGAACAAGCGTGTCCCCCGTCGACGAATCCATTGCCGCGGCATGGTGCCCACGCCCAGGGAACGCAAACGGGCTTTGTCGTCTCGGGAGGTCCTTCGATTCGCTACGCTCGCTCAGGTAGACAGGCTCGAGGTCGAGTGGATCCGCTGTAAGCCGCCCGGTCCCTGCGCACCCGACAGGCTGAAAGAGTGAGCAACTTCTGCCCAGGTCCGCCGTGCAAGTACCAATGTTGCACCCGAACCCGCGGCAGCCGGCGAAACCTGCGCTGCGCGACAGTTTGGCATCCGACCGGCCGAGGAGATGACCGGAACAGGAGCGTTATGCTCCGCATCAACCCGCCAATGGCCGCACCCAGGGGTGGCATCGTGTCCGGCGGCGTCACGGTTGACGAATCGGCCGGCCTCGCAAGCGCAAGCACGCCGCACGAGCACCGCTGAACCACCGGCACGCGACTGCCGGACACGGCGAGCAACCGGCCACGAGGCCGACGCGGCGTACCCGGTTAGCTGCCGACGACAACCGAACGCTCTGAGTCGCCGACGTCGGCAACATGGTCGTCGATGACCAGGGCAACAACCCCGAGCAATGGAGCAGACGATGAACCGCCCTGAACCCCGTGAAGCACCGTACGCCGCGAAGCAAGATCAGGCCGACCGCGGACATGACAGCGACACGTACGCCAACGACACGCACGGCCACGACACGCACGACCACGACACGCACCACAACGCCACGCACGACCCCGGCGGGCACACGAGCCACATGTCCTACCTGCGGTTCGGGCTGATGATTTTAACGAGCACCACGCTGATGTACGTACTGATGTACGCGCACACCTACGCGTGGGACCACGTCTACTGGAGCGAGACGCGTTTCTATATGGCCCTGCTCATGGCCGCGATGATGTCCATCGTCATGCTCGCGTTCATGCTCGGCATGTACCGTGACCGGCGGGTGAACATCGGCATCTTCGCGGCCAGCGGGCTGCTGTTGCTGGTGGCGCTCTTCCTTCTGCGAAGCCAGACGACAGTAAGCGGCGTCTCGTACATGAAGGGCATGATCCCGCACCATTCCATCGCCATCCTGACGAGCGAGCGGGCCGAAATCGAAGACCCGCGCGTGCGGAAACTGGCCGACGAGATTATCGAGACGCAGCAAAGGGAGATCGCCGAGATGAAGCGCCTCATCGCCGACCTGACCGGCGACACGCCGCCGACTGAGGCACCAGGCGAACCCACAGCCAACCAGTAACCCCCGCCCGAACCGGGTAGGAACGGTCGGCAACCGGGTGTTTCAGCACCCGGCGACCGCAAATCCCGCGATCGCGGATCTTAGCCCCCTCGCTTCGCCGCGCCGAGAACTCGCACGGGTTGCGACTGCTGATTCCTGGTTGTTCATTGCTGATTACCCACTGCCCCTCTCCCCCGCCCTCCGCAAGTCGATGGCAAGTGCATATTACTTGCAATTAACGCCTGGCGGTGGGACGATGCCGCGATGCGTCGGCCGCGCCCGAATGACCGCCCCCTGCTGCTTCTCGTGCTGATCGCGGCGACGGCCGCGGCGGCGGCGGGGGTGGATGGTGCCTTCGCCGCGTGGTGTGTCGCGGCCGTGGCGGTCGGGCTGCTCGGCGTCGCCTGGCCGAGGCTGGCCTTGCTGGGCTGTCGGGTGCGGTTGACGGTCGCCCCGAGTCGGCCGCGCGAAGGGGATGCGGTCGTGCTGCGGTTGACCGGCCGGCGTTGGCTGCCCGTGCCGCTGCCGGGGGTGCGGCTCGAATGCGGGCGGGTCGAAAGCGGGCTGTTTGCGGTCGGCCTCTCCCTGCCGGCGGCCGTCAAACTCGATCTGGCCGTTCCCTTCACGCCCTCGCACTTTGGGGTGGTGCCGCCGGACACACTGCGGCTGGCGTGCGGGTTTCCGTTCGGCGTGTGGGCCGTGCGGGTGCCGGTCGGGCACGAGGCGGTGGTCGTCTGGCCGGCGAAGCGGCCGGGGCGGGCGGTGTCCGCCTCCCTCGGCGAGGCGGCCAGTGCTGCAGCGTCGCGCGGCTCGGACGGGCCCGAGACGTGCGGCGTCCGCCCGTGGCGTCGGGGGGACCGGCTGCGCCAAGTTCACTGGCCCAGCAGCGCCCGCACGGACCAGCTCATCGTCCGCGAGACCCGCCGCGAGACCGAGCCGCTGGCCGTCGTCCGCCTCGACACGACCGGCGAGCAGGATGTGGTGCGCTGGCGTGAGGCCGTCCGCCAGGCCGCGGGGGACGCCGAGGCGCACACGCGTCAGGGCCGGCGGGTTTGCCTGGTGGTGGCCGGCGGGCACGGCAAGCCGCAGGAGTGGCTGCTGCCGCCAGGCCGGTTCCCGCGCGAAGCCTTCGACCGCCTGTCGAGCCTCCCGCCCCCTTCAGCCACGCCGCCTGTAACCACGCCGCCGGAAAGCACGCCGCCGGAAAGCACGCCGGCCGCCGTCACGCCGCGGGGGGTGAAACCGTGAAGAAGCATCCGCAGAGATCATCGGGCGTCCATGCTGCCGGTACAGAGTCGTCACCGCCGGAACCCTCGCGGGTACAAACCTCTCGCGGCGAGAAGTGGGCTACGGCACTGCTCGCGTTCGCCGCGGCGGCGTTCTTCGTCGCCGGGCGGGGAGACCATGCCGTTGAAGAGACTGTGCTGGTCGCCTCGGCCGCGGTGCTGGCCCTGCTCGGTCGGGTGCTGCTCGGTCGGGTGTTGCTCGGGCGGGTGTCACAACGTTTGGACTGGGGCGGGCGTGCGGGCTGGTTGCTTGCGGCGGCCACCGCCGTGCCGCCGGCCGGCGGGCTGTTGCTCTTCGGCGTGCAGCCGGCGGAGGTCATGCTCGTTCGGCTGCTGTGTACGGCGGCGGTCGTGCTGGTGATCCTGCCGGCGACGCACGGCGTCCGCCCGCACAAGCTGGCCGCCGGCTCGGCCGTGGCGGCGCTGGTGGCCACCTCCCTCGAGGCAACGGGCCTGACGGCCGTGCTGCTGGCAACGACCGGTGCCGCCGCCGCCGCCGGCTGGCTGGCGGCCCGTCAGGCCGCTTCCCCCACTCCGTTTCACCCGGCGGCTCACCCGCCGGGCCGCGGGGCGCGGACGGGGGTGGTCGGCGTGCTGGCGGCGGCGTGCGTCGTCGGCCTGGCCGCGGGAGCGGCGGCGTTCACCACCCGACTCGACGACCAGGACCGCACCGCCCTGCTGGCCCTGCTGCCCAGCAGCGGCGGCGACGGCCGCGGCGAGGAGCAGGCCGCCGGCGGCGTCGGCGACGGGCCGGACGAGCTCGCCTCTCCCGACGCGCTCACCGGCGGCTTCGACCCCGGCGACGTCTGGGGCGAGTGCGTGCGCGACTGCCTGTACGACGCCTTCGTCGAAGCCTACGGTCAGGCGGCCCCGCCCCAGGGCCCGTCCAAAAGCCAGTGGATCAAGCTGGACGAGCAACGCCTGCTAGGCCGCGTCCTCGAACAGGACCTGCGTTCGGGCCGGCGGCTGTCCACACGCCGCGACGCCTCCACCCGCCGGCGCGGCCTAAGCGAAGCCGACCGCGAGGCGGGTGGCATGCTCTACCGCGTCATCGCCGACGAAGCCGACATGCCGCTGCGCCTGCCGATGACCGCGTTCGACGCCTTCGACGGCCAGAGCTGGCACGAAGCCCCCCGGCAGGCCGTGATGACGGCGCTGGACTGGTCCCCGCGGCACGGGCAGCTTCGCCCTGCGGACCAGCCGGTGGGCAGGGCGCTGGGCCTCGAGCGGGCGGTGAGCGTGGAGGTGAAGCACGGGCGCGACAACGTGCTGCCGCTGCCCGGCGGGCTGACGGGCTTTGCCGTCGGGCACCTGAAGCGGCCGGACCTGATCACCAGCGGCGAGGAAGGCATCCTCCGCATGCGCGGCCGGGCGTTGCCGGCGGGCGTGACGGTGACGGCGACGTACCGCCCGCAAGTCCGCCGGCTGCTGGCGGACGAGCCGCTGGCGTACAGACCGCTGGCGGAAGAGGCGCCGGCCGACGTCCCGGCGTGGGTGCTCGCACTCGCCGGCGATGCCCCCCGCGGCTGGCCGCAGGTGCAGGCGGTGGTGTCGGCGGTGCGCGACAGCGTGACCCACGACCCGGCCGCCGACGCCGACCTTGACCCCTTCGCCGCCGTGCTGCTGCACCGCCGGGCGACGGCCCTGCAGACGGCAACGGTCACGGCCGTCGCGCTGCAGCACCTCGGGTACGACGTACGGCTGGCCGGCGGCTTTTATGTCGATGCCAGCAAAGCCGACGAAACGGGTGCCGTACCGGTGTCGGCGGCGGACGTGCACGTCTGGCCGCAGGTGCGCCTCGCGGCCGAGGCGGGCGTCGCCAGCAGCCGCGGCACGCACGACGGCATCGCCCGAGGCGGGCAGTGGGTCGATCTGGAGCCGACGCCGGGTTTCGGCCTGGCCGACGGCGAACCGACCGCCGCCGTCCGCCTCGCCGACGCCGCCTCGTCCGCCGCCGGCTGGCTCGCCCGGCACGCCGGCACGCTGGCGGCATGCCTCCTCCTGGCCGGGCTCACGTGGGCGGCCCGCCGCCGCCTGGCCGAACGCCTCCTCACGCTGCGGCTCATGCTGCTGCCGCCGGCGGACGGCCGTCGGCTAGGCCGGCTGGTGCTGGCGGTGCTGGAGCGGCGTGGCGCGCTGGCCGGGCACGCCAGGCCGCGGCACCGAACCCCCGGGGCGTGGCTGCCGGGACTTGGCGCATCCACATGGCTCTCGGCCGCGACGGAGACCCTGCTCTACGCCCCGCCGGCCGCCGCCCTGCCCGACGCCGACCGCCTCCGCCGCGAGGCGCTCGAATTCACCATTCCGCCGCTTAAGCCAGGCCCCCGGCGTCCTGCGACGAGGACGCAGACGCGAACGACGCACGCTGACTCGCCTGTCGCGTCGGCGACCGGCGTAGGCTTTAACCCATGACCCGACTGCTCGAACAACCGACCCCGCACGACGACCGCCACTGCCGCGCCTGCGAGCACCCCGACGAGGTCGCACAGGTGCTGGCCGAGCTGCGCGCCCGCCTCAACGGTGTGCTGCTGGGTAAGCCGGACGTGGTGGACGACGTCGTCGCCTGCCTGCTGGCCGGGCAGCACGTGCTCCTGGAGGACCTGCCGGGCCTGGGCAAGACCACACTCGCCAAGGCGCTGGCCCGGGCCGTCGGCGGCACGTTCGGCCGGCTGCAGTGTACCCCCGACCTGCTCCCGGCGGACGTCACCGGCTTCTCCGTGCTCAACCAGAAGTCGCGCGAGTTCGAGTTCCTTCCCGGCCCGGTTTTCGCCGACGTCCTGCTCGTCGATGAGATCAACCGCGCCACGCCACGCACGCAGTCGGCACTGCTCGAAGCCATGGCCGAACGGCAGGTGAGCGTGGACGGCCAGCAGCACGCCCTCTCGCCAACCTTCTTCGTCATCGCCACGCAGAACCCGCTGGAACACGCCGGCACCTACCCCCTGCCCGAGGCCCAGCTCGACCGCTTCGGCATGAAGCTGAGCATCGGCTACCCCGCGGCCGACCACGAACTGGCCATGCTCGCCCGCGCCGTGCTCCCACGCCTCAGCGAGAACCAAGGCCCGCCCCCCGAGCCCCGCCCGGTGCTGGCACCCGGCGAACTCAAGCAGCTCCAACGCCACACCGCCGCCGTCGCCGTCGTCGAGCCGGTACGCCGGTACATCGTCGCCCTCGGTACGGCCACGCGCAGCCACCCGGAGCTCTCGCTGGGCCTCTCGCCGCGGGCGCTGCTCACGTGGCTTCGGCTGGCGCAGGCGCGGGCCGTCGTCGCGGGGCGGACGTTCGTCTCCCCGGCGGACGTGCAGGCCGTCGCCGCGCCGACGCTTGGGGTGCGGCTGCTCCGCCACGACGCCGGGCCGGTCGCCCCGGCCGTCGAACGCATCCTCGCCGACGTCGAGGTGCCGACATGAGCCTGCCCGTTTCAAACATGGCCTTCTTCGACCTGGCTCTTTTCGACCTGGCTCTTTTTGACCTGGACGCCAACGCCCTCCTCTTCACGGCGCTGCTGCGCGCTGCCGAGGCGGCCGCGGCGGTGCTGCCGGGGCTGGTCGTCGGGCTGCTCGTCGCCGGGCTGCTGCAGGCACGGCCGTTCCGCGCCGCCGTCGCGCGGTGGCTGGCGGGCGACAGGCCGTCGAACTGCCTGCGTGCGGTGGCGCTGGGGGTGATCCTGCCGGCCGGTCCGGTCGGCGTGCTGCCGGTCCTGAGCGTGCTTCAACGCCAGAAGGTCCGCCCGGGCACCCTGCTGTGCCTGGGCGTAACGACGCCCGCCGTGGGCCTCGCCGCCTGGGCACTGCTGCTGGACAAGCTGGGCCTCGGCATGACGCTCGCGCTGCTCGCGGCCGTGCTTGCACCCGTCCTGGCGGCCGGCCTGCTGCTCACGCGACTGCGCCCCCGAACCGACACCGACACCGACACTGGCACTGGCACTGGCACTGGCACCGACATTCCCGACGCAGCCGAGTCGGCAGCTGTGCAGGACGTCACGAGTCTGGTCGTCGCGGCCGGGCGGCTCGTGCCGGCGTCGCTCGGTTACCTGCTGGTGGCCGCCGGTGCCGCCGGGCTGGCCGCGGGGCTTCTGCCCGCCGGCTACTACGCCCACGCCGTGATGGAGCGCGAGCCGGACCACGCCCTCGTCGGCCTGGCCGTGCTGCCGCCGGCCCTGTTGCCCGCGGACACCGCGGCGTTGCTCGCCCAGCAGGCCGTCAGTTCCGGCACACTCTGGCTCCTCTCCCCGGCGATGCTGCTGCTGGGCGCGGGCACCTCGGCGGGGCTGGCGGTGTGGCTCGTTCGCCGTCGCACGGCGGGGCTGGCGGGGCTGGCGGCGGTGCTGGTGCTGGGCACGGCCTCGGCGGCGGCATTCGACGCCCTGCTCCGTGACCCGGGGTTCACCCCGCTGGAAGACAGCCACGCCTTCGACCTGCTGAACCACCCGTACCGCCTGTCAGACGCCACCACCGCACACGTCATCGGCGAGGTGGCCCCAAGAGCCGCCCGGCTCGTGACCGCGCCCACACTCGCCTCCGCCGCGGCCGTTCTCGTGCTGGGTGTGCTGTCCTTCGCACCCGCCCGGCCCAAGCCTGAACAATCCGCGCTCGATGAACCGGTGCCCGTGAGCCTGGCCCCGGCCCGCTGGCTGGTGGGCGTGGCTTGTTGTGCTTCGGCGGTGGCGGCGGTCTACAGCTACTACCCGCCCCCGGACCTGCTCGCCGACGAGATGGCCTTCGAGCACACCCAGCTCCAGGCCGGCTGGTTCACCCGCCGCGACGGCGACGCCGCAGACCACAGCCCGGCCGACGCCCCGCCGCCCTCGGCAAGTGAAACCCAAGCCATTCTTTCCGAGACGCAACTGGCCGAAGCCCGTCTGGCTGAGGCCCACCTGACGCGGCTGGAGCGCCTCGCCGACCGCCTCCCCGCCGCCGCCCGCCTCCGGGCCCGGCCGCACGACGCCGACGCCCTTGCCCGGCTGCGCCAACACCTGAACACCCTGCGCCGAGCGAACACACAAGCGACGACACACGCCGACCCCACCCCCGACACCACCGCAAGTCGCGACGCCCTGCTGAACCTCTTCGCCGAGATCAGACGCCTCCAGGCCGACTGACCCACCCCCGACCCGAGCTAGCCCCCGCCGGTGAAGCTCATCGCGCCCTACCTCGCCGGTCTATACAACGGCAGGATCGCGAACGGGAGGATCGGTGCTCATGGTGTCTTCTGCTTATGCGTTGAGGGTTAAGCGTCGAGTGACAACTCGCTCGGCCGCAGCGATGCGCCACGGCGGCACCGTTCCCCACGGGCGGCGTTGGCGTGAGCTTGAGCGGGTCGTGACGAAAGCCGGGCGTGGGCGGGGGAAGCTGGGGTTATGGGGCCGCGGACGGCGGAATGACCCATGCCGCCTGCGTCGGAATCACCAATGACCAAGGAACCAATGACCAAAGCCTGAGACACGCGGGGCATCGCAACCTGGGACAGGCCGGGGGCCTGTGCCACGTTGCCGACGGCGGGGCGGGGGCGTCTGTACGGTCGGGCGCGGCGGACCGACCGCTGTTGCGCTCATTGATCTTAGCGCAACGCCGGTCGGGGCTTTGCCAGGGCGTGTCAGATGCGAGTCAGGCGCGTGCAAGGCAGGGCGAGAGGCCCGTCGGGCCGATCGGTGCTGCCGATACCTCGTCTCGGGCTGTTGCCTCCGCGGTGAACGGCCTTCGCCGTCGGCCCGGCCGGCATCTCGCCCGCTCAATGGATGCCCTTCCCCGCCGCCGCAGGATCGGGCGCGCCGCTGTCCTGCCGCCTCCCCTCTTCGTCGCCGAGGCTTCGCCTCCGGCCGGTGCTCAACCCGGCGGAGATCCTTCGGCACGACCTGCGAAGCGACTACCTGAGCCACCCAGTACACGACAACGACGAGCACCTGCTGGACGCCAGCACCGAGGCCTGGCAACGGCTGACGCCGGAGGTGCTGCAGAGCGCCTGCCGGGGCGGCTATCTCAGCGGCAAGGCGATCGGGGGCGCGCATGAAGCAGGCGCCCCATTACTCGACCCCGCGCGCAGCGCCGATGGCGTCGACGGTCTCGCGTACGGCCCCGGCCAGCAGGGCGAGTTCGACGCTGTAGCACAAGTAGTGCATTCCTATGGCGGCGAGGTGCCTGGCAGTCCCGACGGACTCGACGAAGGTTCCGCAGGCGATGCGACGGTCGCGGCAGTGCCGGGCGACGTCATCGAGCGCGCGGGTCACGGCCGGGTGGTCCGTCTGGCCGATCACACCCAGGGACTGTGACAGGTCGTAGACGCCGACGAAGAGGACGTCCGCCCCCTGGACGTTCAGGATGTCCGGCAGCTCGCCGATGCCCTGCTCTCCTTCGATCTGCAACACGACCAGTGCTTGATTGGCCTGTTCGAAGTACGCGGCACGATCCGTCGTTCCGCTGCGTGCGGCACGCACGAACCGGCAGACGCCTCGACGCCCCTGCGGCGCGAAGCGTGCCTGGGCAATGACTTCCCGTGCGCGCGCTGCGGTGGAGACGTGCGGCACCTGCACGCCGCCGGCACCCAGGTCCAGGGCCCGGGCGATCTGCTCGTCGCAGCCGACCCGGACGATCGGCAGGAGGCCTGCCGACTCGGCCGCGCGGATCAGGCCGCCGAGGGTCGAGACGTCGTTCGGGCCGTGCTCGAGGTCTAGGATGACGAAGTCCATGCCGCCGTGGCCCAGGGCCTCGACGACGAGCGGGTCGCACGTCTTGCTGAACGGCCCGACGACCGGCCGCTGCCGGAGGCGGCGCTTGAAGTCGGCGGGTGAGACGGCGGCCATCACTCGTCTCCCGCGACGTCGATCAGCAGGCCGGGCCCGCGGACCTTCAGGTCCTGGCGCGTGAAGTCACGCGGCGTGCCCTGCCCGTCCTGACTGCGAAGCTGCACGCGATAGTTGTCATTGCCGTTCATCACGTAGCTGAGCCGGACGGAGCCGCCTTCGTTGATGATCATCGGCCTGTCGTCCGGCACGGGCCGCAGGGGGTAGAAGAGCCCGCCGAGAATCTCGACGCGTCCGCCGACGTTCTTCAGCACGGGCATCTGCCCTTCGGTCTTGTAGCCCATGATCCACAGGTCGCCGCCGTGGTTTTCGATCAGCGGGTCGTCGCCGAACTCGCAGTTCACCTGCCGGCCGAAGAACCGCTGCGGGTGGGCCACCACCAGCGGCTTCCCGATCGTGTCCTCCACGAACACGTCGCCGGTGCCTTCGGGCGTGTTGCGGTACCCCTGGGTCATGTCCAGGTGGCGGAGCGTCACGGCGTTGGGCGAGGCGTGCTCAACCCGGCCGCTGAGCCACATGTGCTCGACGATGACAGGGTGTTTCGTCGCCTCGAACCGCACGATCGGCTCGACCTCCTGCCCTTCGAGCGAACGGATCGCCGACTGCATGCCGGTGATCAGCCGCACGCCGCCGCGGACGACGATCGGCCGGCTCACGCTGTAGCTGCCGTTGGGCAGGTAGACGATCGGCTTGCCGGAATCGATCGCGGCCTGGATGCCGTCGGCGGAGTCGTGCTCGCCACCGGCTTTGGCCCCGAAGTCGACGACGTTGGCGAAGTCGTTCGGGTCGGACGACCAGAACTCCGGAGAGTCTTCAATCACCAGCGGCGGCATGTTCGAGCCGGCGGTGTGCCGCATGACCGGCGGACGGACGAGTTCCTCGATCTTGGTCCCGGCCGGCGGCGCATCGGGTAGGTTCTCGACCGCATTGCCGTAGCCGTCGACGGTGACATTCCGCAGGTAGAGGATCGAACCAGGATTGCGGACGGCGGTTTCGTCGGCGGAGCCGCCCGTCAGGCGGCTGTCGAGCAGGACGAGTTGGCTCCGCTCGTTCGCCAGGATGAAGGCCGGCACGCTGTTTTCGCTGTCGAGGTTGCGGAAGAACAACGCTTGAGCGTAGAGGTCCTCGACGCCCGCCACCCGCTGGTTCCGCAGGTTGATGTGCTCGAACGTCATGCTGTACTGCGCGTGGCCGGTGCGGATGCCGTAGTCGAACCCCTCGACGGTCACGTGCTTGACCAGCGCCGGGCCGGGCCAGGCGCGGGTCATGTTGATGCCGACGCGGCCGGCGCCGTCCGGGTCGCTGCTGCGGACGACGACGTGCGTGATCGCGCCGCGGTTGTGGGCGATGAAGTCGATGCCGACGGCCCCGGGGTTGCCGCGGCCGACGTCGACGGTCAGGTGGTAGACGCCGTGGCGAAACGCCCGGTTGCCGTTGCCCGCCAGCGGCGGGTCGGTCGGCTTGGTGCGCTTGTCCGACTCCGAACCGGTCGCGATGACGTAGCGGGGGTTCTCCGGGTCTCCGTAGCCTTCGGCGTTGTCGGCCAGGCGGATGGTCGTACGGCCCGGCCCGTCACCCCAGAGGATCAGGCCCGCCCGCCAACCGCCGGACCAGCCGTGGTCGGACACCTTACTCTCGATCGGCCCCGTCACGCGGTAAGTCCCGGCCGGGAAGTAGACGAACGGCGGCGTCGCGTACCGGCCCTGGCGGTCCAACGCCTGGCGGACGGCGGCCCGCACCGCCTCGGTGTCGTCCGCCTTCCCGTCGCCGACCGCGCCGTGGTCTTTCACGTTGATCACGCCGGCGTCCGGCGGAAGCGGCCGGGCCGAGGCCCCAGTCGCCATCGCTGCGATCGTCAGGGCGGCGAGCACGCATCCTGTAACGGAGAATCGAAACATCATGAGGATCCCTTCAGGTGATGACGGTCGGCGTCGGTCGCCACTACGGGGTCAGCCGGTCGATCCAGGCGTCGGTCCGGTACGTAGAGATGATCGCGTCCGACATCTTCTTTCGCGACACCGCCGTGACGCTCCCGTCGATGAAGCCGACGTTCATGCTGTCGAGCGAACCGTGACGCCATTCGAGGTAGCCGTTGTTCATGAGCGACATAGGGTCGTGGGAGTTGGCCCGGCGCATCGAGATTTGACTCTCGGCGTCACTCGGCGAGCCGGCCGGCCTGCCGCCGGCCCGCTCGACCAGCAGCAGCCTGCCTAACGGCAGCCGGTGAATCCGTTGCCAGAGCCGGTTGGGCCCGTTCTGGTGGCCGATACTGAGGTGGTGGCTGACGTAGCTGGGCCAGTACCTGTGGTTCTGCTCGGGCGTGCCGTTCCGCCGGTCCATCTTGCCGCCGATGCGGTCGGTCGCGAAGGAAGACGACGGGCAGGCCAGCACCTCGATGAACCGGTCCTCCCCGCCGATGTAGCCGTTCCCCGGCAGCGACCTGTACCACTCGTCGAGCTGGTCGGCCGAGTTGTTCCAGAACCCGGGACGAAGGACGTTGTCGTGGTCCGTCGCGTACATGATGTGCGCCATGGTGAGCTGACGCACGTTGCTCGAACAGGCGACGGCCTGGGCCGCGGCCCGGGCCTTCTGCAGCGACGGGAGAAGGATGCTGATGAGCACCGCGATGATGGCGATCACGACGAGGAGCTCGACGAGCGTGAAAGCACTGGGAACCGTTCGTTTCATTGTGGTACTCACTTTCCATCGCTGGAACATCACTCGCGGCCATCTACGCGATTCGGTTCGACTATCTCACTCAAGGCGATCAAGCCAGGCGTCTCGACCGGCGGCGTCAAACATCTCCCGGGCGATCTCTTCCCGGGTGACCGAACGAACGTGTCCGTCGACGATGGTCAAGTTCATTTGCTCTCTGCTGCTGTGACGGAAGTCGAGGAAACCGGAGTCCAGAAACTTGTATTGCGGCATGCCGCCTGAGAGGCTGGAGGGGCTCAGGTGCATTTGTCCCTCAATAAACTGGTGCGGGGAAATCGGCTTGCCGCTGAGTTTTTCAACCATCAGAACGCGCCAACTGGGCGTGTTCGCCATGCGGCGCCAGAAATGGGTGCCCACCGGACCGCTCTTGTTGCCAACCGTCCATGCTGGGAACGTATAGCTGGGCCAGTACCGAAAGTTGATTTCGGGGTCTGAGCTGTTGCGGTTGTCCCACCCTGCACCAATTTTCCGCATTGCCAAATCGCTCTCCGGGCAGGCGTAAAGCCTGGGGAAGCGTGTAGCACCAGTGATATAGCCCAGGCTCTGAGATCCGCTGCGTCGGGCATCGGAAAACGCCCACGCCCAGTCCCCCTCGAAACCGCTTGCCATTCCCTGGCCGGGCCTGAGCGTCCCTCGATTATCGCTGGCATATTCGAATTGCGCCATCGCAATCTGCCGGGCGTTGCTCTTGCACACCACGTCCAACGCACTGGCACGCGCTTTTTGCAGCACCGGAAGTAAAATGCTGATCAATACGGCAATGATAGCGATGACAACGAGCAGCTCGACGAGTGTGAAAGCAGAGCACCGCCGGCGCATCGAACTGGGGCGCGTTGAGTCTGACATGGCGGTTTACCTCCTCACGAGATCAAAGCATCGCCAACACGGTCAGGCGTTGGCGATGGGCAGGATTCTGGCGATTTATCGCGTGCGGCGAAGCAGGGCGAGTGAACCCAGGCCGAGCATGCTCAGCGAAGCGGGCTCAGGGATGACCACTTCGCCGTCGAGTGCGATGTCGTCGATGTAGCCCCGGCCGTTGTTACCGTTGAAGAAGACGAAGGCGAACTGCGCCTTCTGGACGTCCTGGAATGCACCGCCGCTCAGGTCGCGGATGGTGGTGCTCGGGTTGCTGGTGTCGCCGGTGCTCAGCGTGTCACCGACTTTCGTGAACGCTCCGTCATCGACACTGACATACAGGTCGAGCCGGTTGATTGCACCACCGCCGCCGTTCCGCGCTGCACGAAAGCTGATGTCACTCAGGTTCAGCGTGTTGCCGGCATCGGCTTCGATCGTGAAGGTCATATACTCGCCGTCTGCTAGGTTGTCGGCGGCGGTGTACACGCCGTCGCCGGTGCCGCCGGGCGCGCCGGGGCTGGCATCGGAGGGTCCCTGCGGGATCCAGTAGGCGAAGTTCTGGTTGCTGCCGAAGCGACTTGCAAAGTCGAACGTCGCGCCCTCGTTATTGGGGCCAACGCCGAACGTGCCGACCGAGGCACCGGCAGGGTCGATGGTCGAATTTAATGAAGCTGCAGTCCCGTCGAACTCAAAGTTGGCGATCACGGCGGCGTGCGAAACACCCGCACCGGCGATGGCGCCGAACACGAGAGCACCTGCGAATAATCTGTGAGCCGGACGGCCTGCGCCGGCGAGTGATGTGATGCGATACATTGACTACCTCCTCAAGCGAGTTCGATCGCCCGCCACACGCGGTGCGATCATGACAGTGCCGGCGACAACGTGTCGCCGGGCTCCAGTTCCAATGCGACCCGCACTGGCGGTGCGCGATACGTGGGGTCTTCAATCTTTTCGAGCAGAACGGCCGTCGCCCGCCGGCCGATCTCAAACTCCGGCAGCACCATCGTGGCGACGGTCAGGTCGAAGTGGCGGATCGGCTCGTCGTGCACGCCGATGATCGACAGGTGCTCCGGCAGCCGCAGGCCCATCCGGCCGGCCGTGGCGACGATCGCATCCACCTCCCGGCTTCCGTAGGTGATGACGGCCGTGGGGCGGTCTTCGGCGTTGATCCATTCGGCGGTGAAGTTAAGGCGGTCCGGATAGGGGATGTCCGTCTCGCCGGTGATGAGCCGCGGGGCATGCCCGGCCTCGGCCATCGCGCGGGCATAGCCGGCCTGGCGGGCGGGGTTGCTGTAGTGGCGGCTCTGGCTCTGACGCCCGTAGGTGTAGTCCACGAAGGCGATGCGGGTGTGCCCCGCTTCTAGCAGCACCCGTGTGGCGTCGTAGCCGGCCTTTTCGTCGTCGGGATAGACGCAGTCGTGCTCGTGCTGGGAGTTGATCCAGACGCTGGGGAGCTTGAACTGCTCGAGCAGCTCGATCATTCGCTGCGGGATGTGGGCGTTGTAGTTGATCAGCAGCCCGTCGCTGGTGAGCTGCCGGAGAATCCGGGGGACGTACGTGGGGCTGGTGAGCTTCTCGTCGGAGAGTCGGGCGAGGGTCAGGTGCATCTCGTGCTGGCCGAGCACGCTGTCGATGCCGGCGACGAGCTGGTCCGGGAGGATGCTTCGGTTCTGGAAGGTGCTCTGCAGGAGGGCGACGGCGCCGAACCGGCCTGTGGCGGTGGAACGGGCCGCGGCGTTGGGCCTGTACCCGAGTTCGTCGGCGACCTGCCGGACGCGTCGGCGGGTCTCCTCGGCGAAGAGCCCGGCCCGCTTGCTCTTGGCCGAGAGGATGTGGCTGACGGTGGGCATGCTCACCCCCGCACGGTCGGCCACGGTCTGTAGGGTTACCGCCATGCCCGAAAGATTACAACGCTTGCAATATCATTGCAAGCGCTATAAATTGGGGGCGTCGGCGTGGGGCAGGATGTGCCGGCCGTCGTCAGTCAGGAGTCCCCCTCGCCATGATCGCAGTCGTGCCCGCCCAACGCGTTAACCCGGCCCCGGTCGGCCTCCAGCCGCCTCCCGTCACCAGGTCCCTCTGGGTCAACGAGGACAACGCCCACTTCTACGACGAGCACCCCCACGCCTCGATGACCGAGGCCGGCGTCCGGGCGCTGGTCGACCGCTACGCGCTCGGCTCGGGCGTCGCCGGGCTCATCCTCTGCGTCAACGTTCAGCGGGCGCTCTTCGACAGCCGCGTCTGGGAGCCGCTCTACCACGGCTACGACCCGGACGGGCCAGACGACCAGCCCCTGCTCCGCTCTCTATCGCCAGAGGCCGCGTCCATGACGCCCGGGCAACGCGGCCGACACTGGGTGCACAGCCTCTGGCTGCTGAAGCACCGCGGCGTCGACCACCCGGCCGTCTGGCTCGACCAGTGCCGCCGACGCAGCGTCGCCGGCTGGCTCACCGTGCGCATGAACGACTGCCACCACAACGACGACGAGGAGGCCTTCTGGCACAGCAGCCTCTGGAAGACCCGCCCCGACCTCCGCCGCGTCGGCCACCGCGACGGCGACTGGTTCGAAAGCGCCCTCGACTTTGGCAAACCGGAGGTCGTCGAGCACTACATGGCCCTCATCGGCGAGCTGTTCGAGCGGTACGACTTTGACGGCATCGAGCTGGACTGGATGCGGTGGGTGAGGCACTTTCGCCCGGGCCATGAGCAGGCCGGCTCGGCCGTGCTGACGGACATCATGCGGCGGACACGCCACCTTGCAGAGGCTGCCGCTCGTCGTCGCGGCCGGCCGGTGCACATCGGCGTGCGCCTGCCGAGTGACCCGCAGGCGGCGATCGCGCTCGGCTACGACGTCGTCACCTGGGGGCGTGAGCAACTCGTCGATCAGGTCGTGCTTTGCCCGTTCTTCGAGCAGGCGGAATTCGATTGGCCCCTCGGCCTCTGGCGGGCACTCCTCGGGGAGCGGGTCGCTATCCTCTGCCAGCCCGAGGCGGCCGTGCGGCCCTACCCCGAGGCCGGGCGAAGCGAGCTTCTGCGCGACTACGCGTTCCTCTACGGCTCTGCCGCCTCGGCCCGCCGGCGGGGTGCCGACGGCATCTACCTGTTCAACGAGTGCTACCGCATGGCCCCGGGCGACAGCTACACGGCGTCGCGCCCCGGGTTGATCCAGGAGCTGTTCACCGACATCGCCGACGACGCCCGGCTCAGCCGCATGGGTCGCAGGCACCCGGTGAGCTACGCGCAGGTCGTCGCGCCGGGGGCCGGCACGGCATCCGTCCTGCCGGTATCGCTCACGAAGCCTCGCGGCTACTGGTCGTTCGCCCGGCACGGGCGGGTGATCGCGCTGCGGATATGCCTCGGACAGCGGCCGACCAACGGCCGGCCCCGGCTGGAACTCGGGTTCGATACGCCGGGGGCATCGGCCGGCATGCGGGTCTGGCTCAACGGCCGGGAGCTGACGAACCCGACGGCCCCCGGCGACGTCCGCCGGCCCTCGACGGCCGTCGAACGGCTGGCCTTCGCACCGGACGCGGCACTGCTGCTGGACGACGTCAACCTCGTGGAGCTTCTGCCGGCCGAGGCCGCGCCGGGGCACCTGGTGTGGGCCGAAGTCCTCGTCGAGCCGGCAGCCGGCGCGCCGGCCGAAGCTTGAACCTCACGACGCCGACCAAACCAATGACGATGAAACGGATTGAACAACATACCTCGGCCCGGCCGTCGTCCCGCACCATCATCGGGCTGGTTCTGGCGGTCGTCGTGCTGCTGGGCATCGGCATGGTGCGTGGGCAGTCGGCCCAGGTCGATGCCGTGCCGGAGGCCCCCGCCGAGCCGACGCTGCAGGACCTGACCCAGGTCAGCGTCGACTGGTTCGAGGAGCTCCGCCAGGGCGGGTCGGTCATCGTCTTTCAGTTGCTGGGGTCGGTGGTGATGATCGCAATAGGCATCGAGCGGTGGCACCGGCTCAAGCGGGCGCGGTTCGCACCGGCCGCCCTGATCGAGCAGGCACACAAGGCGATCGCCTCGGGCGACAACCCCAAGCTCAAGCAGGCGATCGACGCGCACCCGTCGACCTTGGCCCGGATGCTGGGCGTGTGGCTGGAGCACCCGTCGTCAAGCATCGAGCGGATCGAGAACAGCGCCGCGGACCTCGCCGGCCGCGAGATGACCAAGCAGGAGGAGCGGTGCACGCCGCTGGCGATCATCGCGGCGCTCGAGCCGTTGCTGGGCCTGCTGGGCACGATGATCGGCATGATCGAGTCGTTCAAGCTGGTGGAAGTCTTCGGCGACGAAGGGGGCGCGACGATCCTGGCCGGGTCGATCTCCAAGGCGCTGATCACCACCGCACTGGGCCTGATCCTGGCGATTCCGGCGGTCATCCTGTTCCACTACTTCAGGTACGTCGTCATCCAGCGCACCGGCGAACTGGAGGAAGAGGCCGACCGGCTGTTCAACCAGTTGATCGCCGCACGCGAACCGGCGGTCGCGGCCACGGGGAAGGGCCCGGCCGTCGGTGCGGCGGCCGCCCGCCAACCCTCGCCCGCCCCGGACAAGCCTCTGACGCCGGCAGCACCCGTCGCGGCCCGGCCGACGCCCGTCGGCGGCGGCGCCAAGGCGTGAACCCGGCATGACGGAGGCGTATCACCATGCGCATCATCAAACGCGAAAAACGCCTCGGGGCCGAAGTGCCGATGTCGCCGTTGATCGACTGCGTCTTTCTGCTGCTCGTCTTCTTCCTCGTCACGAGCATGATCAAGCGGTTCGAGCAGCTCATTCCGGTGCAACTGGCAGACCCCTCTTCGATGCTCTCGGCCGAGGAGCGGGTGAACGACGTCTACGAGCTGGGCATCGACACGTCCGGCGCCATGTACGCCCAAGGCCGCCGGACGCCGCAGGGGCAGTTGCTGTTCAACCCGGTGAACAGCCCCGAGGCGTTCCTGAACGAACTGGCCCTGGCCCGCGGCACCGAGCTGCCCGTGCAGGTGACGGTGGAGCGCGGCACGTCCTTCCAGACGGTCATTCGCACGCAGGACCTGCTGGAATTGCAGCAATTCCGAAACGTCAGGTTCCGCGTGCGTGACGGCACGCTCGGGCGCGGTGCCGGAACAAGGCGGGATGTGAATCAATGAAGGTGAAGCGGTCCAGAACCTCCGCCGAGGCCGAGGTGCCGATGTCGCCACTGATCGACGCGGTGTTCCTGCTGCTGATCTTCTTTCTCGTCGCGACGATGATCAAGAAGCAGGTCCGCGACGTGAACCTCACGCCGCCGGAGAGCGAGTCGGCGCAGAAGGTCATCGCCCGGGACGACAACGTCGTCATCGGCATCGACGCCCAGGGGAGCTACTTTTATGAAGGCCGGCCGGCGAGCCTCAACGACCTGTTCGCCCGCCTGCGCGAGCTTGCCGAGACCGACCCGACCCGCCAGATCCGCCTCGACGCCGACGCGGACGCGCCGTTCGAGAACGTCGCCGCGCTGTTGGACATGTGTACGTTCCGCGGCATCGAGGATGTCGTCATCCGGACCTACGACGAAAGGTACAACCGACGATGAACGACCGCCCGTCCCCATCCCGACACGCCGTCGCCTGGCTGACTTTTCTTGGCCTGTCGCTGGTGCTGCACACCGTTCTCACGTTCACGCTCTACCCGGTCAGCAGCAGGACGCTGGCGTTCGACCGCCAGGACGAGGAGCAACGTTCGGCCGAACTGGCGGAGCGACAGCGGCTGCTGGAGAAGGTGCGTCAGCAACAACGGCGTGAACGCGCTGTGCCGCGTGAGCAGGCCGAACGGCTCAAAAAGGAACGGGAGGAGCGGGCACGCCGGCCGCTGAAGGAGCAGGTCGAGCGTATCCAGCTGACCCGCGCCGAATTGGAGCAGATGAAGCAGGAGGCACTGGCGGAGCTTCAGAAGCGGACCGACGACGACATCGCCCGGGTGAGGGCCTCGCGCCTGCTGGAGATGGCCGTGGCACTGCGGCGTCGGAACACCCGGTACTGGGAACGCCCCGGCACGATGCCGTCCGACGCCAGGCCGGTGACCGAGGAGATGACCGACCGCGTCGTGCAGAAGGTGCACGCGATCGTCGAAGGCGTCGACGACTACGTCGCCGTCACGACAGAGACGATCGAAATCCTCGACGAGATGAACCGCGTGCTGTCGGCCGTCGACAAGGAGCCGGACCGCCCGAAGGAACCCGTCGGGCACAGCGCCGGCCGCGTCGCGCAGGCGGCGCGTGACCTCGCGCGCGAGCTGCGGGCCCGCCTGGGCAAGGAGATCGACGCCCCGCCGATGAACCAGATGCCTGCGACGGAACTGGCCACGACCATACCCGAGCCAGAACCGGACGCGGCGACAAACGACCCGACTCCGCCGGCCGCCGAACCGTCGTCCGACCTGGCCCGGCTCTACGACAAGGCCCGGACCGACGAGCAGGCCGCCGACGAGGCATTTCGCGTCATACGGGCGGTGGAGATGGCCCGCATGACCGGTTCTTCTCTGGCCGACGCGTTGAACAACGTTTCGGCCTTCACACCTGACCGGCCCGACCTGGTGCCGGTCATCGACCAGAACCCCGGCCGGACCGCCGATGACCTTGCCGCACACCGCCAGGCCGTCGAACGGGCCGAGCGCGAGGCGCAAGCCATCGCATCGCGGACCCAGGGCATGTCGAAGAACGCAGAACGCCTGGCCGCGAAACGCACCGGCGACGGCGATCAAACCGCCCGGGACGTTCAAGCCCGCCTCGCCGCCCGCACCATGCCCGACGGCGTCGTGGACATGACGGGCCTGCAGACCGGCACCTTCGAATCGGGGTCCGGCGGCGGTGACGACGAGACCGGCCTGCGCATCGCCGACTACGCCGACTACATCGCCGGGATGGAGCAGGACAAGAAGCCCGACGACGTGGACCTGGACTTCGGTCGCGTCGCGGCGTTGGCACTGCCGGCCCGAAAAATCGTCGGCAGCTCCGACCGCATCGGCTGGCTCTACCTGGACACCTGGTACGTCATCGGCCCGTGGAGCAACCGCGGCCGGATCGACTACGAACGCTCCCACCCACCCGAGCAGGCGATCGACCTCGACGCCGAGTACACCGACGGCAAGTTCGCCGGCCAGCTTGACCACCCCGACCGCGTGCTGCGGTGGTCGTTCTACCAGTCGAACGAGATCCGCAACCAGCCGCCGCGCGTCTATGCCAGTGCGACGTATTACGCCTACACGGAACTCTACTCCGACCGCGACCGCGACATGCTCGTCGCGATCGCCTGCGATGATGCCGCCAAGGTCTGGCTGAACGATCAGGTCATCTGGGAAGACGCGACGCTCTCGCAATGGCGACTGGGGCAGACGCTGCGTAAGGTCCGCCTCAACCAGGGGTACAACCGACTGTTGATGCGGATCGAGAACGGCCCGGCCTACACGATCTGGTCCGTGGTCCTCTGCCCGCCCGAGGCGGTCGGGCGGTGACGGCCTCACCCTTGAGCAAGCATGAAGCAGCGATTGACGGTAGGTTGTGCCGCGGAGGTTCGTATGCAACACAGCAACTGGCGTGACATGAACATCGCGGCCGTCGGCCTCGGCTGCTGGCAGCTCGGCGGCGGCGAGTCCGAGGGGGACTGGGGGCAGGTCTCCGACGACCAGGCGCTGGCCGTTCTTCAGGCAGCGTACGACGCCGGCACGCGCCTCTTCGACACCGCCGAAGGGTACGGCGGCGGGCGGAGCGAGCGGCGGATCGGTATGTTCCTCAACACGTTGCCGCAAGGTGCACGCGACAAGGTGCTCATCGCCACCAAGATCGGCAGCAACCGGAGCAACACCGCCGACATCTCCGCCGAGCTTCGAAGAGCCACCGAGGCTTCCCTCGAACGGCTCGGCACGAGCAGCCTCTTCCTCACCCAACTGCACTGCTGGAACAACGAGCAGGCGACGGCCCGCGCCACGTGGGACGCACTTGGCCGGTTGCAGGACGACGGCCTGGTAAAACACGTCGGCGCGAGCGTCGAGACCGTGCAGCAGGCGAATGAGGCCGTCGACGCCGGGGCCGAGTGGCTGCAGATCATCTTCAACGCCTTCCGCCAGCGCCCGCTTTCCGAGGGGCTGCTTGAACGTTGCCGGCGCGAGCAGGTGGGCGTGCTGGTACGCCTGCCGCTGGCCAGCGGCCTGCTGGCCGGCAGGTTCGGCCGCGGCGGAACCTACCAGACCCACGACGACCTGCCGCCGGGCGACCACCGCCGCTACAACCGCGACGGCCAGGCGTTCAACGTCGGCGAGACGCTGGCCGGCCTGACGCTCGAAGCGGGCATCGCCGCGGCGGACAAGGCCCTGCCCGTGCTGCGGAACGCCGTCGGCCACGGCGTGAGCGACGCCCAGGCCGCCCTCCGCTGGGTGCTGGACCACCCCGGCGTCACCTGCGTCATCCCCGGCGCCAGCAGCCCCGAGCAGGCCCGCGCCAACGCCGCCGCCGGCGACCTGCCGCCACTGCCGGGCGACGCGCACGCGGCACTGCAGACGATCTGGCGAAACGATGTTGACCCGCTCGTCCGCGGACGCCAGTGAACAGCCCTACCGAACGATGAACCCTTCAGCAAACGAGGTGGATATGCGACCTAAAGCACTTCTCACAGTCCTGGCATCGCTTGCGACACTTCACGCCGTCACCAATGCCGTGGCCGCCGAGCCGATCGACCCGGCGGGCATACCCGAGTCGCGGTACGTCGTCGTCAAAGACGGCCACCTGAGCGTCGACGG